>CAZHMG010000080.1:0-10359 GCA_964533575.1 uncultured Thermoleophilia bacterium
CGCCGCCGTCACGGCTGACCCGCTGAATCCGCTCCTTGATCTCGTTCGTGATGTGAGGGATCACCTGGACAGTGCCGCCCAGGTAGTCGCCCCTCCGCTCCTTGGTGATGACGGCGTTGTAGATGCCGCCGGTCGTGACGTTGGAATCACGCTGGACATACTCGTCGAGAAAGCGCTCGTAGTGACCCAGGTCGAGATCGGACTCGGCTCCGTCCTCAGTGACGAAGACCTCTCCGTGCTGGTACGGACTCATCGTGCCGGGATCGACGTTGATGTAAGGGTCGAACTTCTGGCTGGCGACTTTCAGTCCACGGGCCTTGAGGAGGAGGCCGATGGAGGCGGCGGTGATACCCTTGCCGAGCCCCGAGACCACACCTCCTGTCACGAAGATGTGCTTCGTCATGCCCCGTCAACCCCTCCTGATTCCGGGCCCGTTGCCGGAGCCGAATGGCCGTCCCCGCCGCCTGGCGGGCAAAGGTGCATAGCTCCCACACGCGATCGGCACGGCATCGCCATGCCTGACGAGCGAAGGGTTTTGTGGGACCGGAGCCGCGCCCGTTCATCTTTACGGGCCGGCGCCCCTCCTTGACCGGCGAGCCCACGGATCACGCGGGCGAGTATATCACCGACCAGATGGCCGACAAGGGCTACCGTCGTCAGTCGGCTCGTCCCGACCGGGCCAGCATCGCGACCGCATGGTCGCGCGCAGCCCGGTCGTCCGCCGCCGCCCCGAGCATGCGACAGAGCTCGCTTATCCGTTCGTCGCCCTCGACGCGACGGATCTTGGTCTCGGTGACGCTCGCGTGGGCGTCGCTCTCCTTGTCCATAGTGAAGTGTCTCTGGGCAAAGGCCGCGACCTGCGGCAGGTGAGTGATGCACAGCACCTGCCGCTGCCCGGCGAGGCGGGCGAGGCGCTCGCCCAACGCGCTTGCGGTCACGCCGCCGATGCCCTGATCTACCTCGTCGAAAATGAGCGTCTCGACATCGTTCCCGAGTGTGACGAGGCCACGCATCGCCAGCATGGCGCGAGAGAGCTCTCCGCCGGAGGCCGTCTCGCGCAGCGGCCGGGCAGGGACGCCCGGATTGGCGCTGAAGATGAACTCGACCTCATCCTCGCCAAACGGACCGAGAGATTGCCATCCTTCGCCGCGGCGCGACACGGAGATCGCAAACTTGGCGTGCGGCATGGCGAGACGTTTCAATTCTTCTTCGACCCGGCCGGCCGTGGCGGGAGCGGCTTCACGCCGGGCGGCGCTGAGGCGTTCAGCCGCCTCGAGCGCTCGTGCCTGGGCCGTCTGCAGCCGCAACTGCGCACCCTGCTCGTCTGTGCCTTGGTCCTCCAGCGAGCGCAACCGGCCCCGCGCCTGATCGGCGAAGGCCAGTACCACGTCGGCCGATTCGCCGTACTTGCGCAGCAGCAGCTTCACCCTGTCGTAGCGGAGCTCGACAGCGTCGCGCTGCCGTGGGTCGACGTCGAGATCGTCGAGGTAGGCGCGCAGCTGGTCGGCGACGTCGTCAAGCTCCGCGCCCAGACCATCGAGGCGATCCGCGACAGGGCGGAGCGTATCGTCGAGGACCGCTCCTTCGTCGACGAGGCGCTGTGCGACGCGTACGGCGTCGAGGGCCGCGCCTTCGCTCTCGCCCTCGAGAAGGGCGAGCGCGCCCGTGACTCGTTCGAGCAGTTTGCCGGCGTGCCGCAGACGCTCTCGCTCGCGACCCAGTCGTACGTCCTCGCCAGGCTCGAGATGCGCCTGCTCGATCTCGTCAACCTGGAAACGGAGGAGCTCGAGTTCGCGCAGGCGTTCGTCGCTCGTCGTCCGGAGCTCGGCGCACGCCCGCTCCAGCGTCCGTGCCTCATCGAATGCCTTCTGATACTGCTTGAGCAGAGGAGCGAGAACCTGAGGCACCGCCCCGTCCAGCAGCCTGAGCTGTTGGTCGAGCTGCAGAAGGCGGGTATGCTCGAGCTGGCCGTAGAAGGCGAGACGCTGCTGAAGGACGTCTTCGACGACCGCCGCAGAGCTCAGCAAACCGTCGATGCGAACCCTCGAGCGCCCGCCGCGGGGCAGCTCGCGGGCCACGGCCAAGCTCTCTTCCCCGTTCTCGAAGAGGGCCTGGACAAGAGCCCTGTCGGCGCCTGGCCTGATGAGCTCCTCCCCGCCCCTCTGGCCCATCAGCAGACCGATGGCTTGGGCGAGCAGCGTCTTGCCGGCCCCCGTCTCACCGGTGATGACGTTGAGACCCGGGCTGAACTCGAGTCTCGCCTCCCTGATCAGCACGAGGTTGTCGATGGCGAGCTCAGCGAGCATTGTGCGGGTCGAACAGCTTCTGCTCGACGTTCTGGTAGAAGGAACCTTCCGTCGTCATGAGAAGGCGCGCTCGCGCCGTGCCGGCAGTTAGACTGACGGCGTCACCGCGCCGGAGTCTCGCGACTGACTCGCCGTCGACGACGACCTCCGCCTCCTGTGACGCGGACACGTTACGGGCGATGATGACGTGACTGGGATGGAGGATCACCGGCCGGAAGGCCAGCGAGTGCGGCGCGATGAAGTTCAGCAGGAGGACATCGGCGTCCCACTCGACAAGGGGTCCCCCGCAGGACAGATTGTAGGCGGTGGAGCCGGCGGGCGCGGCGACGATGAGGCCGTCGCAGGCCATGGTGCCGACGGTGACACCGGCCACCTCGTACTCCAGCTGCAGGACGTGCCGTGGAGCGACGCGGGTGAGGATGACGTCGTTGACGCCGCTGTGCGTGCGGCCGCCGACGCGAACGTCGACGGTGAGCAGTTCGACGACGCGGTAGTCACCCGCGATGATGGGCTCGAGGCGTTCGATCCAGCCCTCGCGCGGCAGAGCCGCGAGAAACCCGACATTGCCGAAGTTGACGCCGAGCGTCGGCATGTCGTTCCCCAGGAGCCAGCCGAGCGCTCGCAGCACAGTACCGTCGCCGCCGAAGACGAGACAGAGGTCGGCCTGCCGGGCCTCGTCATCACTGACCGCGGTGAAGCCCAGGGCGGCGAAGTCCGGATGCTTCGCCGATTCGCTGAGGGGCATGAGCAGATCGAGACCGAGGCGGTTCGCAACTTGGCTCAGCTGAGCGAGCGCGTCCTGTGCCGCTTCGTTGAAACGGTGTGTGAGAACGACGATACGGCGGAGGCGGCTACGCATGCACGGCCTCGACTGCGTTGGCCACTGCCGTCTCGACGTCGGCGCGACGACCCGTGGGGGCTGCCGAGGCGTCGCAGAAGTAGACGAAGTACTCCACGTTTCCCTTTGGTCCGGGATGACCGGAGTCACAGACGCCGAGCACCACGGCGCCGTGCCCAGCCAGCCATACGCACACCTGCAGCAGCACGTCACGGTGTACGGCGGGATCGCGCACGACGCCGCCCTTGCCCACGCGCTCTCGTCCCGCCTCGAATTGAGGCTTGACGAGGACCAGGCCGCGATAGCCGCTGCGCAGGCATTTTAGCACGGGCTCCAGAACCACCGTCAGGGAGACGAACGACAGGTCGGCGGTGACGAATGACGGCTCGAACGGGAGACATTTGGCGTTCAGGTGCCGCGCGTTCGTGCGGTCCAGGACGGTCACCCTGGGATCCTCCCGCAAGCGCCAGTCGAGTTGTCCGTACCCCACGTCCACAGCAACGACGCGCGCAACTCCTCCTTGGAGCAGGCGGTCGACGAAGCCGCCTGTCGAGCTGCCGAGGTCGCACACGTCCTCACCTGCCACGTCCACATCCAGAACGGCAAGGGCGTGATCGAGCTTGTCGCCGCCTCGTGACGCGTAGCGGCGGCGTTCGGCCACCTCGAGGGTGGCCGTGACGGCGACACTGGTGCCCGGCTTGTCCATCATCCGGCCGTCAACCCGGACGTCGCCGGCGAGCACGGCGGCTTGAGCCTGGGCGCGCGATTCGAAGAACCCGCGCGTCACGAGCAGCACGTCAAGCCGCTCGCGCAGGACAGCCATCTAGGTCGCGGGAGTCAGTTCGGACCAGTGAGCCAAGGCGGCAGCGGCCACGGTCTGGGGCGTGAGCCCACAGTCCGCGAGCAGACGGGCACGGTCGCCATGGGGCACGAATGCATCGGGCAGTCCGAACCGCTGGACAGTCGTCCCCGATTCGGCCACGCACTCGAGAACGGCGCTGCCGAAGCCCCCGGCCAGCACGTTCTCTTCCACAGTGATTATCCTCTGATGCTCTGCCGCCAGCCGACTGAGCAGCTCCGTGTCGAGCGGCTTGACGAAACGGGCGTCGACGACGGTCGCTCGCCGTCCTTCGGCGCGCAGGATGGCGGCGGCCTCCAGCGCGATGGCCACCCCTGTACCGATGCCCACCAGAGCGACGTCCTGCCCTTCCTCCAGAATGCGGCCCCGGCCCACCACCATCGGCGTGAGATCAGCGGCGGAGACGAGCGGAGCCTCGAGGCCGCGTGGATAACGGATGGCGACAGGACCGTTGACGGTCAGGGCTGTCGCGATCATCCGCTGCAGCTCTGCCTGACTTGACGGCGCCATCACGGTGAAGTTGGGGATGGCGCGCAGATAGGTGAGATCGAAGACCCCGTGATGCGTCGGGCCGTCGTCCCCGACAAGCCCGGCGCGATCGACGGCGAACACAACAGGAAGCTTCTGCAGTGCGATGTCCTGCACGAGCATGTCGAAGGCCCTCTGCAGGAAGGTCGAGTACACGGCCACGACGGGGCGCCGTCCGCCGATCGCGAGGCCGGCGGCGAACACTGCGGCGTGCTCTTCGGCGATGCCCACGTCGTAGAAGCGCTCCGGGAACCGGCGGGCGAAATCCGAGAGGCCCGTGCCCTGCGTCATGGCCGCGGTGATGGCGACGACTCGCTGGTCCTGTCCGGCCAGGCGCACCAGCGCCTGGCCGAATGCGTCCGTGTAGGTTGTCCCGACCGTCGCCTTCTTCCGCTCCCCGTTCCCCAGATGAAACGGGGCTATGCCGTGGTACGCGTCCGGGCGTGCCTCCGCCGGCTCGTACCCCTTCCCTTTGACCGTCTTGACGTGCACCACGACTGGGCGCCGCGTCTCAATCGCCTGGCTGATGCTCGTTCGCAACGCATGCATGTCATGGCCGTCGATGACGCCGATATACGCGAACCCGAGCTCCTCGAAGAGCATGCCCGGCACGAGGAACGCCTTCATCGACTCCTTCACATCCTTGCCGAAGCGGTAGGCCTGCTGACCGATGGCCGGGATTCGGGCGATGGTGCGCTCCAGTTCCTCGCGCAGACGGGTGAGCGTGGGATCGAGGCGAATGCGGTTGAGGTAGAGCTGTAGAGCGCCCACGTTGGGCTGAATCGACATCTGGTTGTCGTTCACGATGAGAACGAGAGGCGTGCGAAGATGACCCGCCTGATTCATCGCCTCGAAGGCCACGCCGCCTGTGAGCGCACCATCTCCAACCACGCAGACGACGGTGCGCCGCAGCTCGCCGGCCAGGCGGTTGGCTTCGACGAGCCCGAGCCCGTAGCCCAGTGACGTGGACGCGTGACCGGTGCCGACGACATCGTGCTCGGACTCCGTACGGCAGGGGAAACCGGAGAGGCCGCCGTACTGGCGAATGCTATGGAATTCCTCGCGGCGGCCAGTGAGGAGCTTATGCGCGTAGCACTGATGACCGACATCCCAAACGATGCTGTCCTCGGGGCTGTTCAGCATGCTGTGGAGCGCGACGGTGAGTTCCACGGTGCCAAGGCTGGCGGCGAGGTGGCCGCCCACCTCGCTCATGCAGGACACGATCTCGGCGCGGATCTCGTCGGCGAGCATGGTGAGCTCCTGCTCCGACAGCGGGCGCAGATCGGCAGGGCCTGAGATCCGGGAGAGGTACTGCATGACCGCTGGAGTATAGCACCGGCCTGCGGGCTCACGCCCCGGCCGTGAGCCCTCAGTGGCGGCGCCGCCGGACGTAGGTGGCGACGGCAGCGAGATCGGCGGTGTCGCCGGGGAGTGCCGCGAGGCGCTCTGACGCCAGACCGAACGCCTCGTCCGCCAGCTGCACCGCGCCGTCCATCCCGAAGCGCGATACGTAGGTGACCTTCTGCTGCTCTCGGTCCTTGCCGACGCTCTTGCCGAGCTCCTCTTCCTCCGCCGTCTCGTCGAGAATGTCGTCGACGATCTGGAAGAGCAGCCCGATCGCCGCCGCGAAGTCGCGATACGGTTCGGGGTCTACACAGCCGCCGAGCAGGGCTCCGCAGACGACGGCGGCCTCGATCAGGCGTCCGGTCTTGAGCGTATGCAGCAGCCGCAGATCCTCGTCGCTGGCCGCCAGCCCGGCAATGTCCATGAACTGGCCCCCGACCATGCCCTGCACGCCTGTTGCCCTCGCCACCTCAGAGACGACGGCCAGGAGCGCGCTCGGCGGGCCCTGTTGGTGCTCAAGCAGGAGGTGGAAGGCCTCCGCGAACAGGCCGTCTCCGGCGAGGATCGCCACATCCTCTCCAAACGCCACATGGCACGTCGGTCTGCCTCGACGAAGGACGTCGTCGTCAATCGCCGGCAAGTCATCGTGAATCAATGAGTATGTGTGGATGAACTCGAACGCGGCGGCTGTGGGCAGCAACCCCCGGGGGTCTGCGCCCAGGCTTCGAGCTGCAGATAGCGTCAGCACGGGCCGAATGCGCTTGCCTCCGGCCAGGAGCGAATACCGCATCGCGGCGACAAGCTGCCCCGCGCGCTCGTCGGCGGCGAAATCGAAGCTCGTCAGATAGTCCTCCACAAGCGCGAGGAGATCTGACGGATAGTCAACGGCCGCGGGCGCCACAGGTGACCTGGCCTCGCCGTCAGCCCGAGCCGCGGTCCATGCGCTCGAGCAGTCGTTGCGCCTGCTCGACGAGCTCCGTCGCGCGCTCCAGCAGGCTCAGCTCGACCTCCCCCGCCCTCGTCTGGCCCAGCCGTGGTTCCAGATCGTCCAACTCCCGCAGGATCGCCTGGATATGGTCCATGACGTCGATCCCGACTGGCGCGGCGTCAGTCACCGGACGCCTCGAGCTCCCGCTGCACAGCGCCGAGGATGCCGTTCACAAACGTCCCGGCCTCGTCTGTGGAGTATCGCTTTGCCAGCCTGACCGCCTCATCGATTGCGACCGGCGCCGGCGTCAGCTCGCTCTTCATCTCCCATGCGGCGAGCCGCAGGATGCTGCGCTCGAGCGGCGCCATCCGATCCAGCGGCCAGCTCCCCGAGTGTCGCGACAGCATTGCGTCGATCGCGTCCTGCTGCGCGATGACGCCCTGGACGGCGCGGAACGTGTACTCGTCAGGCGCATAGCCCTCGCGCAGTCGCTGGCCCTCGACGAGCTCCTTGAGGGACAGCGACGTCACCTCGCGCTGATACAGCAGGAACAGCGCGTCGCGCCGTGCCTGTTTTCTGCTCGGCTGCGCGGGACTCAGGGGTGAACCCGATCCCGGCTCACGCGGGCTGTATTGCAAAGAGGGGCTGCCCGTACTCCACGGTCTGACCGTTCTCCACCAAGATCTCGCGCACCACGCCGTCGATGTCCGCCGTGAGCTCGTTCATCATCTTCATCATCTCGAGGATACAGAGCGTCTGTCCGGCCTCAACCGTGTCGCCGACCTCGACGAAGACAGGCGCCTGAGGCGACGGAGACCGATAGAAGGTCGCGACCCACTTCGAGCGCACCACGTGATACCCGTTGGTGCTGGCGTCCACCGCCGCCGGGGCCGCCGCCGGCTCTGCCGGCGCTGGGACTGCGGCGGGGGCCGCTCCGGTCTTTCGCACCGTCACCTTGAGATCGCCCTCTTCGATAACGACTTCGTCGATATCGCTCTGATCGACAATGGTGAGGATATCCCGCACCCGGTCGGCGCTCGCGTCGATGAGCGCCGCCCCGAACTGTGAAGACAGATACTTCTCGTGAAGGCCGAATACGTCGGCTTCTGGTCCGACGCGATGACGCTCGAGATACGTCCGTGCGGTCTGTGGGAAGAGCGCGTAGCTGAGCAGGTCTTCTTCAGAGCGTGCCAGCTCGCCGATCTCGTCCCGGTAGTCGTCGAGCGTCTCGTGCACCAAGTCGGCTGGGCGCACCGTGATTGGCTTCTCAGCGCCCAAGACGAGTTCGACCACCTCCCGCGACACGGGGCCGGGCGCCGCGCCGTACATGCCGCGCAGGTATGCCTTCATCTCGTCCGGGACGATATGCCAGCGGCGACCGGACAGCACGTTGAGGACCGCCTGCGTGCCGACGATCTGCGACATCGGCGTGACGAGCGGCGGGAAGCCGACCTCGGCGCGCACGATCGGAATCTCCTCGAGCACTTCAGGCATGCGATCGAGCGCGTTCTGCTCCTTGAGCTGGCTCTCCAGATTGCTGATCATGCCGCCTGGCACCTGATGGGAGTACACCTGCATGTGCGTGAGCGATGTGACCCCGCGGTCGTGGCCGAGGTCGACGCGCACGCTCTCGAAGTACTTGGCGATCGTGAACAGCTTCTCCAGATCCAGCTCTGTGTCGTACGGCGTGCCGATGAGGGCCGTCACGACCATCTCGGTGGCCGGCTGCGAATTGCCGAACGCGAGCGGCACGGTGGCCGCGTCGATCACATCGACGCCGGCCTCCACGGCTTTGAGGTACGTCATCGGGGCAAGGCCGCCTATGTAATGGCAGTGAAGCTGAATGGGCACGCTGATCTCGGCCTTCAGGCGGCCGATGAGCTGCTCGGCGTAGTAGGGCGAGAGCAGCGCCGCCATGTCCTTGATGCAGATCGAGTCGGCGCCCATGTCGACAAGCCCGTGCGCGACCTCGACATAGTGATCCAGGGAGTGCACGGGCGAGATGGTGTAGACGACAGCGCCCTGGAAGTGCTTCCCCGTCTCCTTGATGGCCGCGGCGGCTGTCTCGAAGTTGCGGATGTCATTCAGCGCGTCGAAGACGCGGAAGATGTCCATGCCGTTCTCGGCGGCCTTGTAAACGAAGCGCCGGACGATATCGTCACCGTAGTGACGGTAGCCGACGATGTTCTGACCGCGCAGCAGCATCTGCAGCGGCGTGCGCGCGACATGTCTCTTGATGAGGCGCAGGCGTTCCCATGGATCTTCGTCGAGGAAACGCAGCGACGCGTCGAACGTGGCGCCGCCCCAGCACTCCAGCGAGTGATAGCCGATGTCGTCGATCTGCTCGAGGATCGGGATCATATCGCTGGTACGCATACGCGTGGCCCACAACGATTGATGTCCGTCGCGAAGGGTTGTGTCCGTGATCTGCACTTTGCGGGCGCGCATGGCGTCCTCCTGTCCCGTCGCGCCGTCAGGCGCGGCTGAGATACTCCCGGGTGCGCGTATCGACCTTCACGCGCTGACCCTCTTCAACGAAGAGCGGCACCTGCACGACGGCGCCTGTCTCGAGAGTGGCCGGCTTCGTTGCTCCTTGAGCCGTGTCGCCACGAACCCCCGGATCTGACTGGGCGATCGTGAGTTCGACGAAATTGGGCGCCGCGACCTCGAATGGCTGACCGTTGAGGTAGAGAAGCTCCACTTCCATGTTCTCGACGACCCACTCCAGCGCGTCCTTGGCCATGGCCGGGCTCACGGAGACCTGCTCATAGGTTTCGTTGTCCATCAGGACGACCTCGTCCTCCGTTGAGTAGAGGTAGGCCATCTTCCGCGACTGGGTGTGCATGCGCTCGAACTTCTCACCGGCGCGGAACGTCTTGTCGAGCACTGCGCCGGTAGCGATGTTGCGGACTTTGGTGCGCACGAACGCGCCGCCCTTGCCGGGCTTGACGTGCTGGAATTCGACGATCGTGAACGGCTGGCCGTCGATCTCGATTGCCATGCCGCTCTTGAACTGGTTGGTGGAGACTACTTCTGCCATACGGATCCTACTCAGGGATGACGTGAACGGGGCGAGAAACGCTAGTTGGCCATGATACAGCAAGGCCGGACGCGGGTGTAGCAGACTCAGGAAACCACCTGCAGGTCCTTCGGGAAGGTGGTCAAGCGCTCGCAGCCATCCCCTGTCACGAGCACCGTGTCCTCCACGCGGATTCCCGCCCGCCCGGAAATGTAGATGCCGGGCTCGACGGTGCAGACCATGCCCTCAGACAGGACGTCTCCCCTGTTCTGGCCGAGGCCCGGAGCTTCGTGAACCTCGAGGCCGACGCCGTGCCCGGTGCCGTGTCCGAAGTGATCGCCGTGGCCTGCCGCCGCGATGACCCGCCGGCAGGCGGCATCCACGTCGTCACGGCCATGTGCCCCGTCACGAACAGCCGCCACGCCAGCCAGTTGCGCCTCGAGTACGATCTCATAGAGCGCCCGCAGCCACGCGTCCGGCTCGCCGGCCGCGAAGGTGCGCGTGATGTCGCTGCAGTACCCGTCCACGCGCGCGCCG
>CAZHMG010000081.1:0-10182 GCA_964533575.1 uncultured Thermoleophilia bacterium
CCCAGGCGATTGACCACGCCGGCCTTGTACAGCAGGCCCTCGAGCAGCGAGGTCTTGCCGGTACCGCGGTGGCCGACGAGCGCGATGTTCCTGATCTTGCCTGGGTCGTTCATCCGGGCTCTCCTCGTGAGTCGTCTCGCAGGCTCCCGGCGCGCATGCGCGCGGGCGCCTCCCGCGTCCGTTCGGAAAGATGGATTTTAGCACAGGGCCCCAGACTCACGCCGGGGCGCCTCCCTCATGACGCAGGCGTTCGCGCGCCAGGGCGCCGCCGGCCAGCACGAGCGCGCCGAAGCCGTAGCGCTCACGGACGCGATCGACCGCCTCGCCGAGCGCCTCCTCGCGCCAGCCGTCGTCCAGCGTCAGCTGGAAGGCGTCGTGCGTGAGGCCGGAGACGCTGACGCCGACAAGGCGCACCCAGCGGACGCCGATGTCGAGTTCGTCGAGCAGCTCGACCACCGTCCCGTAGAGTGAGCGTGTGGTGGCCGTGGGACGGGCCATGGTCCGTCGTCGTCCGACGGTGTGGAACGTGTTGAACCGGACCTTGAGGGCGACCGTGCGCGCTGCCATGCCCTCGCTCCGCAGCTCCGCAACGGCGTGCTCCGTGAGCGAGAGCAGCGTGGCGCGCAACAGATCGAGATCGTTTGTGTCGTCCGCGAAGGTCGTCTCCCGGCCGATCGACTTCGGCGCCGGCCGGCGGCTGCGGACTGACGAGATGCCCCTGCCCAGAGCGAGCTGGCGCAGTCCGTGGGCGCTGCTTCCGAAGGCTGCGGCCAGCAGCGGGAACGGCATGTCCTGCAGCATCCCGACGGTGGTGAGGCCGAGTGAGGCGAGCCGTTCCTGCGTGACGGGTCCGATGCCGCAGAGGGCGCCGACGGGCAGGTCGCGCAGGCGCCCGTGCACGTCGGCGGTGGTCAGCTCGCCGATACCGGCCGGCTTGTTGAGGCCCGTGGCCACCTTGGCCAGCAGCTTTGTCGGCCCGATGCCGATGGAGCAGGTGACGCCGTGAGCGTCGTAGACCTGCTCCTGGATGCGCACGGCGATGGCCCGCGGCGGGCCGAACAGCCGCCGACTACCGGTGACGTCGAGGTACGCCTCGTCGATGGACGCCACCTCGACCAGATCGGTGTAGCGGCGCAGCAGTTCGACCACTGCCCGGTGCACCGTCATGTACGCGCGCATGTCGACGGGCAGGAAGACGCCCTGCGGGCACAGGCGCTCGGCTTGGAAGATCGGCATGGCGCTGTGTACGCCAAACACCCGCGCCTCGTATGAACAGGCCGAAACGACGCCCCGACGGCCCCGCTCGGCCCCCACGATGACCGGAAGCCCGAGCAGTTCGGGGCGCCGCGCCTGCTCGACCGAGGCGAAGAAGGCGTCCATATCGAGGTGCAGCAGTGTGCGCTCAGAAACGAACATATGTTCGTATGGTAGTCCCTGCGGAGGCAGACGGTCAATACCGGGGCGCGTCAGACCAGTGCGGGTACCTCGACCCGGGGCACGTCGCCCCAGAGCGTCTCGAGCCGGTAGAAATCGCGTGCCGCCGGCGTGAACACGTGGACGACCACATCCAGGTAGTCGAGCAGGATCCATTCGCCCTCGCGCTCGCCCTCGATACGCGTGGGACGATGCTCGGGCTTCAGCTTGACGACGATCTCCTCGGCGATGGCCTTGGTCTGTCGCGGATTCGCGCCGGTGATGATGATGAAGAAATCGGTATAGCTGACAGCGCCGCTCATGGCGAGGACCACGATGTCCTGCCCCTTCTTGTCGGCGGCGCGCGCCACGACTCCGTTGGCCAGGTCCCTGGCCCTGTTGAGGTCAGCGTGGGATGCTACGGCTGGTCCTTTGGGTTGAGGTCTTGTCTGCGGAGGTCATCTCCGACGATCACCAGAACGGTGTCGCCGGGAACATCGGCGCCGTTGAGGACGACGCCGCTGCCGAGTATAGCACGGACATCCTCGGCGATGGCCAAGGCTCCGCTCCCCGCAATGATCCTTGTCTGGCGGTAATCGAAACGGTCGGCGTTCGTCGCCTGCGGCAGGTTCACGTCCAGCGACGAGAGTGCCTGCACCACGTCGCCCCCGATGCCGACCTTGCCGCTGCCGTTGCGCACGACGACCGTGTATTTGGACGTGTACCCGGAGCGCTTGCGCGTGATGTTCGCCATGATGCCGTCGTCGTCGGGGACGAACGCGAACTGTCCCTCGGCGACGCGCGAGGTGGACGGCAGGCGGGCGATGACGGCCTCGCCCGCGGCGATGCCGCGCAGCGTGTCCTCGAGGTACCAGCGGTCCGCGGTCCCCGAGGCCTGGGCGACGATGCCTGTGGGCAGGGGCGACGGCGAGCCTTCCGCCTGCCTGGCTGCTGCGTCGAGCACAGCCCCCCAGAGCCCCTCCTGGAGCGTGGTGCCGTCGTAGCCTCCCGAGCCGGGATTCGCGAACAGGTCGGCGAGATCGGCCCTGACGATCACCATTCGGTCCTCGTACTCGCGCCGCACGCCGTCGCGGACAAGGGTCACTGGGCGGGCGAGCTCGACCTGCAACACGTTTCCGCCTGCAAGCTCGCCGAGCGCCTCGGCCGGAATGACGTAGGACGCGTCGACCTTGGCCTTGATGACCCGTTCCAGATCCTCCTGCAGCGTGCCCGTCTCCAGCGAGTCGCCGGCGAAGATGTACTCGCCGTTCGGTCCTTCGAGCAGGAGTTCCCGGGGGATGACATAGAGGTCGTAGCGCGGACGGGACGCGTCGCGGACGACGAGAGCGGCGGCGACCGGCTCGCCCGCCTCCGCGCCGGTGATGGTGAGCAGGGTCAAGTGGCCCGCAGGCCTCTCCTCTTCCCCGCCGCCCAGCAACATTGACCCGACCCACCAGGCGCCGATGACCGCCGCGAAGGCGACGAACGCAGCAAGCGCGTAGAGGGCGAACGCCTGCCGGCGCTGGCGAATCGCACGCCGCCGCCGGCGCAGCCGGTCCGAGCGCGACGCTTCCTCCTCGACCTGCTCCGGCGTGCGCCGGCCCGCATCCTGCGCGGTGAGGCGGTCCAGTTCCTCCGCGATACCGCGGTCCTCGTCGGACGGCAGCTGAGACAGATCAGTCATACATGTGGCAGCTGTTGTACAAGTCGAGAGCAGCCGGCACGACGGGGTGGCCGCGCCGCAGAAGAACGAGGAGGGTCTGGCGTGAGGCGGCGGCGACGGCGTCGTCGAGCGAAGTCATGGCCAGAGCACGGACCTCGTCCAGAACCTCGTGATCGCGGCCGGGTTCACACAGGTCCGCGAGGTACAGGCATTTCTCGAGCACGGTCATGTCCGGCGCGCCGATTGTGTGCAGATCGACGGCGCCGACGATGTCGTCGTCCAACCCCGCCTCGCGCAACTCCGCGGCGGCGACACGCGCGTGAAGCAGGCCGACGGGACGCTGCGCCTCGATTGGCCCCACGGGAATGCCGTACCGGACGGCGGCCGCGACCATCGCCTCGGCGGACAGCTCGCGGCAGATGTCGTGCAGAAGGCCGGCGAGCTCCGCGGCCGCCGGCGAGGCGCCCCAGCGCCTCGCGTACGTCGCGGCCGTTGCCGCCACCCGGCGGGAATGCTCCGCTCGCCGCCGCGAGAGTCGCGTCTCCATCAGTCCTTCGGCCTCAGCCAGATCCATCATCACGACAGGTACAGCCTCTTCTCGCGAATGAACGTCTCGACCGCCGCCGGAACGAGGTAGCGCAGCGGCAGGCCAGCCGCGACCCGGGCCCGAAGGGCGGTCGAAGAGACGCCGATGATCGGCGTCTCGAGCAGCTCGACCCGATCGGCCCATCGGCCGGCGGCGGTAGTGATATCGGCAGGATCGTCCCCTGGACGAATGGCGACGGCGAGTGTGGCCAGTTCGAGAATCCCGACCGGGTCATGCCACGTATCGAATTGCAGCAGCGAGTCTGACCCCATGATGAAGCAGAGGTCGCGATCTGGGTGATCCTCGCACACGGCACGCAGGGTCTCCCGTGTGTAGACCAGGGCGCGCTCGACTTCGATGTCCGAGACGGCGAACCGCTGATCGCCGGCGACTGCGAGTCTGGTCATCTCCAGCCGCAACGCCGCCGGAGCGCTGCATCCGGCCGCCTTGTGCGGAGGAGCTGCCGCGGGAACGAAGAGGACGCTGTCGAGCCGCAGACGCGCACAGGCCTCCGAAGCGATCACGAGGTGTCCCAAGTGCGGCGGGTCGAAGCTGCCGCCGAGGACGCCGAGCCGAGGGCGCGCCTCGCGCAATGACCTACCCCCGCACCTGCCCGTGCCCCCAGAGCACGTACTTGACGCAGGTGAGCTCCTCGAGGGCGATGGGTCCGCGCGCATGCAGCTTCTGGGTGGAGATCCCCATCTCGGCTCCCAGCCCGAACTGGGCGCCGTCGGTGAAGCGTGTCGAGGCGTTCACGTAGACACAGGCTGCGTCGACCTCGGCGGTGAACCGGTTGGCGGCCGCGAGGTCGCCGGTCACGATCACTTCCGAGTGGCGCGTGCTGTAGCGGGCGATGTGGGCGAGGGCCTGGTCGATGGAGGGGACGACGCGGACCGCGAGCTTGAGCGCCAGGAACTCGGTGTCATAGTCGGCCTCCGTGGCCCGCTTCAGCGACTGGTCACCGAGGACGTCGGCGGTCTCCTGGTCGACCAGCAACTCGACGCTGCGCCGCTTCAGCTCCTCTGCGGCGCGAGGCAGGAACGCGGGCGCGACGGCCTCGTGCACGAGCAGGGTCTCGGCCGCGTTGCAGACCCCCGGACGCTGACACTTCGCGTTCACGATGATGCGGAGGGCCATGTCGAGATCGGCCGCCGCGTCGACGTACACGTGGCAGTTGCCGCCGGCGGCGTACACCACGGGGACCTTGCTGTGTTCCAGGAGGAAGTCCTTGAGCTGTTCGCCGCCGCGCGGGATGACCAGATCAACGTAGCGACGCTGTTCGAGAAGTTCGGCCAGTTCGCGCCGGTCGGGACTCAGGAACGAAACCGCTTCGCGCGGAAGGCCGGCCGCGATGATCGCGCCTTGCACGACCTCGGCCAGAATGCGGTTGGAGTGTCTTGCGGCCGTGCCCCCGCGCAGGATGGCGGCGTTGCCGGTCTTGAGGCAGAGACAAGCCGCATCAACGGTGACGTTGGGACGCGCCTCGTAGACCACAGCGACGACGCCCAGCGGCACGCGAACGCGGCGCAGCTCGAGCCCGTTCTCGAGTCGCCATCCCGAAACGATCTGGCCGACAGGGTCAGAGAACGCAGCCAGGGCGCGGACGCTGCCGGCGACGTCTTTGAGGCGATCCTCGTCCAGCAGCAGGCGATCGACCATGGCATCGGGCAGACGGTTCTCGCGGGCCAGCCGCACGTCCTCGCGGTTCTCGGTCAGGATCTCGGCGGACCGCCGTTCGATTGCTTCCGCGACTGCAGCGAGCGCTTCGTCCTTGCGCGCGCGAGGCAGGGTCGCCAGCGTGCGCGAGGCCGCCTGTGCAGCCGCGCAGAGCTCCTCGACGTTCACTCAACCTCCTCGCCCATGAGCACCAGGCAATCCCTGTGCACGACCTCTTCGTCCAGATTCGGGTTCAGCGTCCGCACCTCGTCGCTGCGGAGCCCGCGCACACGACGCATGTCGCGAGCACTCATGGTGGCCAGACCGCGGGCCACTTCGCTCCCCGCGGCATCGATGATGGCGACGGCGTCGCCGGCGGCGAACCCGCCGTGCACTCCCGTGACGCCGACGGGCAGAAGACTGCCCCCGCCTCTGGCGAGAGCACGCACCGCACCGGCGTCGATCTCAAGCTTACCACGCACCGGTTTGGCGTAGCGGAGCCACAGCTTGAACGACGAGACGCCGGCAGGACGCGGCGCCACAACGGTGCCCGCCCTCGCCCCGTGCGCGACGGCGCTCACGATGCCCGGCGTCGCGCCGTTGGCTATGACCGTGCGCACATCGGCGGAGGCCGCCATCAGGGCCGCGGCGACCTTGCCGCGCATCCCTCCGGCGCCGCGGCGCGTGGTCTCGCCCACCTCGAGCGCAATGAGGTCCTGCGGGCGATCCACGCGCTCGACCAGGCGGGCGTTGGGATCGCTGCGGGGATCGCTTGTATAGAGACCGTCCTGGTCGGTCAGGAGCAGCAACGTGTCGGCGCGCACCATGATGGCGACGAGGGCGGCGAGGACATCGTTGTCACCGAATCTGATCTCGTCGGTGGCCGTCGTGTCGTTCTCGTTGACGATCGGCACGATACCCCAGGACAGCAGCCGGCGCAGGGTGTTGCGCGCGTTGACGTAGCTCGCGCGGCGCGCGAAGTCCTCGCTCGTGAGCAGGACCTGGGCGGCCGTCAGCTCGTGATCGCCGAACAAGCGCTCGTAGTAGGCGAACAGGCGGCCCTGGCCCACGGCCGAGGCCGCCTGCAGGGCCGGGATCTCGCGGGGACGCTCGGTCACGCCGAGCACATGCTGGCCGCAGGCGATCGCCCCGCTCGATACGAGCACGACGCGATTGCCGTCATGCACGAGGTCGGCGACGTTCGCCGCGAGGCCGGAGAGCAAGCGGCGACGCAGGCGCAGCTGGTCGTCGGCCACTGTGCTTGAGCCGAGTTTGACGACGATGGTCTTCACGCCGGCGATTGTAGCAAAGGCGGCGAGACGCGCCTCAGGAGAACTCGAACTCCTCGTCGCCCAGCAGGACCGTGTCTCCCGGCTGGGCGCCCGCGCGACGCAGGGCATCGTTGAGGCCGGCGCGCTCAATGACCTGCTGCAGATAGCGCACCGCCTCTTCGTTGCCCAGGTCAGCCTTGGCGAAGAGTCGCTCGAGCTGCTTGCCGTGAACACGGAAGCGGTCTCCCTCGCGCTCCACCGTGAACGATTCGAGGCGCTCGTCGCCCGGCCGCAAGACCGTTGCTGCCGCGCTCGCGGCGTGAGCGGCCGCGGCCGCGTCCTCTGTGGCTCGGACGAGCACCATCTGGGCCGCGAGAGCGTCCACGAGCTCGTCCAGACCATCGCCGCTGGCCGCCGAAACGAGCAGGGCCGCCGAGGGCCACTCTTGACCGGCCAGGAATCGCCGTGCCGCCTCCCGGCCGTCCTCCTCGAGGATGTCGGCCTTGTTCACCACGACGACGGCGGGCCGTTCGGCCAGCTCGGCGCGGAATGCGCGCAATTCGTCCCGCACCGTCCGCAGCGACTCCGGCCACTCGTCCTCGTCCTGAGCGCCGTCGATCACGTAGACGAGAATGGCCGTCCGCTCGATGTGGGCCAGAAATCGATGGCCGAGACCCGCGCCCTCGCTGGCGCCCTCGATGAGGCCGGGAATGTCGGCGATCACGATGTCGCCGGATTCGAGTTGCAGGACGCCGAGGTTTGGCTCGATGGTGGTGAACGGATACGCGGCGATCTTGGGATGGGCCCGGGTGAGCGCCGCCAGAAGCGAGGACTTGCCGGCGTTCGGCAAACCGACAAGGCCGACATCGGCCAGGAGCTTCAGCGAGAGGGTGAGCCAGCGCTCCTCGCCGTCCAGGCCTTTCTCGGCGAACTTCGGGGCCTGGCGGGTTGCGCTCTTGAAGCAGACGTTGCCGCGGCCGCCCTCGCCGCCGCGGGCCACGACCAGCCGCTGGCCTTCGTGCACCAGGTCGCCGAGCATGGCGGCGCCGGCGTCTCGCACCTCGGTACCCACCGGGACCTTGACGACGAGCTCGGGGCCGTCTGCGCCACGCTTGTTGGCCCCGCGGCCGTTGCCGCCGTTGGTCGCGCGGAAATGATGGTGATGGCGGAAGTGGCTGAGGTCGTGCAGCTGACGCGTGGCCACGAGGACGACATCGCCGCCGGGTGCCCCGTCGCCGCCATCCGGACCGCCCTTGGGGACGTACTTCTCACGGCGGAAACTGGCTGACCCGTTGCCGCCGCGTCCCCCGCGCACGCTGATGCTGGCCTTGTCGAGCATGGCGCTGGGGCCGGCTTAGCGCCGGCCCCGATCAGGCCTCAGGACTAACGGAAACGAAGCGGCCCGCCGCCTTCTGGGTGAAGGTGATGCGGCCCGTCACTTTGGCGAAGATGGTGTGGTCGACGCCCATGCCCGCATTCTCCCCGGGACGGAACCGAGTGCCCCGCTGGCGGACGATGATGGACCCTGCGGGAACGACCTGGCCGGCAAACGCCTTGACGCCAAGACGCTGCGAGGCGGAGTCGCGGCCGTTACGGCTGGTGCCTGCGCCTTTCTTATGCGCCATCGTTCGCCTCCTTCTCGTCGCTGAGTGCGATGGAATCGATCGTCAGCTTCGTGAGGCGGCTGCGATGACCCTTCGTCTTCTTGAATGTGGACTTGGGCTTGTACGTGAAGACCTTGATCTTCTTGCCCAGCAGGTGCTGGTCCACGGTCGCGGTGACCGTGCCCGTGGCCGCACCTTCATACTCCCCGGCGCCCGTGCGGACCGCCAGAGTGTCGTACGTCACGCTCCTGCCTTCTTCCGCGTCGACGCGGTCGACGACGATACTGTCGCCGGTGCTCACTTTGTACTGCTGCCCGCCGACACGGATGACCGCGTAGGCGATATCGGACTTCGTCATATTAGCTCCCCACAAGACAACGGCTGCGTATGATAGCCCAGTTCACGGACGACCGTCAATTCAGCCCTCTTTGAGTACGGTTCCCTGACCGCCCGTGCGCGCGATGGCGGTGATGCGGACCTTGCGCCGCTCACCCAGGAACTGCCGGCCGCCCTCGACGACCACCATGTAACCGTCGATGTAGCCGACAGCGTCCCTGGGGCTGTAGCTCAGACTGAACTCGAGCTCGATCTCGACCTCCTGACCCTCACGAACCGGCACGCGCTGGGATTGCACGTGCTGGATGGTGCCTTCGGCCAGGATCCGGAACGTGTCGACGGGCAGGGCGGCGCCGCCCTCGAAGAACACGCGGCGGCCCGTCTGCTTCTCGAGACGCTTGAGACGGTCTCCGGCGAGCCGCTCGCCAACGGCGCCGTTGACCTCGATCAGCCAGGCTTTGGCCTGCGAGCGCCGCGCGAGCTCACGGATACGCCGCTCGACGTGGAGGGCCATCGTCTCGTCCGAAAGGATGCGGGCCTTGCCGGAGCAGGCGGGGCAGGAGCGCGTCATGATGCCGCGGGCGCCGTCCGTCGTGTTCTGGCGCGTCATCTCGACCAGCCCGAGCGGCGAGAGCTCGACCACATATGTCTTCGTCCGATCCATCTCGAGCTCGGCTTCGAGCGTCTCGAGCACGGTCTCGCGATTCCTGGCGTGCGCCATGTCGATGAAGTCGATGATGATGATGCCGCCGATGTCGCGCAGGCGGAGCTGGCGGACAGCCTCTCTGGCGGCCTCGAGATTCGTCTTCGTGATCGTGTCCTCGAGCCCCTTGCCGCGCGTGAAGCGGCCGGTGTTGACGTCGATCACGGTGAGCGCCTCGGCATGGTCGATCACGAGGTTGCCGCCGCTGGGCAGCGGTACGCGGCGTTCCAGCGCCCGGGAGATCTGCTCCTCGATGCCGTGTCGCTCGAAGAGCGGCTCTTCCCCCTGGTAGAACTCGACCCTGGGCGTGAGCTCCGGGGCGACCTTGTTGAGGAATGTGAGCAGCGTCTTGTGACGTTTGGGGTCGTCCACGACCAACGACTCCACAGTGTCGTTGAACAGGTCGCGCGCCACCTCGAGCGAGACGTCGGCCTCCTTGTGCACGAGACCGGGCGCGCCCACCGACTCTGCCTTCTTCTTCAAGCGGGTCCAGAGCCGGGAGAGGACCTGCAGATCACGCTTGAGGTCGTCGTGTCCGTGCCCTTCGGCGAGCGTGCGCACGATGATCCCGGCGTTCTTGGGGTTCAGCTCCTTGCTGATGTCGCGCAGGCGATCGCGCTCCGACTGCTTCAGGCGGCGGGAGACGCCGACGCCGCTGCCGCCCGGTACGTAGACGAGGTAACGGCCCGCCAGCGAGATCTTCGTGCTCAGTCGGGCCCCCTTGCTCCCCATGGGGTCCTTCGTGACCTGAACCAGGACCTGCTGCCCCTGTTTGAGCGCGTCCGCGATGCGACGCGCCCGCTTCTCGCCCTCGGCCGTGACGACGTCGTCCACGTACAGGAAGCCGTTCTTCTCGAGGCCGAAATCGACGAAGGCGGCGTCGATGCCGTTCAGGACGCTCTCGACCTTGCCCTGGTAGATGTCGCCGAGATACGACTTCTTCTCGGGAC
>CAZHMG010000082.1:0-9888 GCA_964533575.1 uncultured Thermoleophilia bacterium
CGCGTCGTCGATCCCGAGACAGGCGTCGATGATGTCAGGGACGACCTCGTGCGCGACGGCAAGATCGCCGAGGTCGGCACGGACATCAGCGCCGGCGACGACGTTCGCGTGGTGGACGCAGCCGGCATGCTGGTCTTCCCGGGTTTCGTCGATCTGCACGCGCACCTGCGCACGCCCGGCCAAGAAGAGGCTGAGGATCTGACCTCCGGCACGCGTGCGGCCGCGGCGGGCGGCTACGTCGCCCTCTTCGCGATGGCGAACACGAATCCAGTGATCGACGACGCGATGCTGTTCCGCGGCCTCGTCGAAAAGGCCAAGGAACAGGCCGTCGTGCCAGTCGGCTTCTTCGCCGCGGTGACGAAGGGCCTGGCCGGTGAGCAGCTCACCGAAATGGGCGAGATCGGCGCCGCCGGGGCGGTCGCGTTCAGCGACGACGGCCGTCCGTTGGCGACCGCCGCGCTCACGCGGCGCGCCCTTCAGTACGTCAAGGTGAGCGGCCGCTTCGTGGCGATCCACGCCCAGGACGACTCACTCATGAAGGGCGGCCAGATGCACGAGTCGCCTGTCTCGGCCCGCATGGGTCTCACGGGCATCCCATCCCTCTGCGAGAGCCTCGACGTCTCGCGCACGCTCGACATCGCCGAATACGAGGATGCCAATGTACACGTGTGCCACGTGAGCGCTGCCGCGTCCGTGGCGGCGATCGAGCGCGCCAAGGCGGCGGGGGTCAACGTCACCGCAGAGGTCACGCCGCACCACCTCACGCTCACCGACAGGGCCGTCGAGTCCCTGGATCCGAACGTCAAGATGAATCCGCCGCTGCGGGCGGAGAGCGACCGGCAGGCGCTCATTGCGGCCCTCAAGAGCGGCGTCATCGACTGCATCGCCACCGATCACGCCCCGCACGTCTCCGAAGACAAGGACGTGCCGTTCGAGGAGGCGCCCTTCGGGGTCATCGGCCTCGAGACGGCGTTCAGCGTCCTGTATCAGGGCCTCGTGCAGCCAGGCGACATCGACCTTCCCACGCTTGTAGCGCGCATGAGCGGCAACCCGGCCCGTATCGCCGGCCTGCCGGCGCCGAGCGTCGCGGCCGGCCAGGTCGCCAACCTGTGCGTCGTCGATCCCGAGGCGCGCTGGACGGTCTCCCAGGAGACCCTGCAGTCGCGCTCTTTCAACTCGGCATGGCTCAACCAGGAGCTGACGGCGAGGGTCAAGCTGACCGTGGCCGCCGGCCACGTGGCGTGGGAGGATCTTGCGTAACGCGTCACACCCGGCGTGCGTTCGTCTGGGACGGGCGCCGGTGTTCGCAGGGACACCGGCGCCTGTCCGGACGTTCATGGTTGCACAGGCCGAGCGCGACGGGACGCGCGTTCTGCCGTGAGCGAAGCTGGTCCCCAAGCGCACGCCTCAGAGTGGGCGGAGACGTCTCATTGTCGCGTCGGGCGGGTTCGCCGGTATGGCTCGTTCACCTTGCTCGACCTCATGGCGCCACGGGTGGCCGCGAAGGCATCGGCAGGACAGTTCGTCATGGTGACGGTGCCGGGTGGTAGCTTCGTACTGCGGCGCCCGCTGTCCTTGTTCAGCGTCCGGGGCGGTCAGATCGGCCTGCTTGTTGAGACGCGCGGGCGCGGCACAGAACGGCTGGCAGAGCTCGAGCCAGGTGACGTGGTGGACCTCGCCGGTCCTCTCGGCACTGGATTTCCCGTCGCCGGTATCCGGCATGCCTTGCTGATCGGTGGCGGTATCGGCTGCGCGCCGCTCCAGTACCTCTGGGACGAGCTCGTCGCTGGGGGGACCGAGGTTGCGACTGTCTTCGGCTTCCGCGACCGGGGCGCGGCGCGCATCGTCGAGGCGTTCAGCATCGAGCCGCTGCGTGTCGCCAGTGAGGACGGCAGCGTCGGACGGCGAGGCACGGTGCTCGATGTTCTGGCCGAAGTCGAGCCGGCGCCGGACACAGTCGTGTACGCATGCGGGCCGTCCGGCATGATCAGCGCGGCGCGGCGCTGGAGTCTTGACCGCGCCCTCCGAGGATTCGCATCACTCGAGGCCCACATGGCATGCGGTACCGGAGCCTGTCACGGCTGTGTCGTCGACACGTCGCGGGGACGCTTGCGTGTGTGTAGCGAAGGACCAGTCTTCCCGCTGGAGGAGGTCCTGGGATGATCTCAGCCGTCCCGCCGGCAGCGGTCGACCTGCGCGTTGCGCTCGGCCCCCTCCAGCTCGAGCATCCGCTGATCGACGCCTCCGGCACCTTCGACGTGCTCGAAGCGGCACGGCGGTTTGAGGGCGATTACTTCACGACGTTCCCCTTCGCCGCGTATGTGCCCAAGACTGTGACGCTTGAGGCGCGCCTGGGGAATCCGGCTCCCCGGGTGACCGAGACGCCAGCCGGGATGATCAACGCAATAGGGCTCGAGAACCCGGGCGCGCCAGCCTTCGTGGAGGGTCTCGACGAATGGGCGCGGTTGCGGCAGCCCGTGATCGTCAGCGTCGGAGGAAACACGCCCGAGCAGTACGCCGGCGTTGTCCATCTGGTCGAGGCGCACCTCGTTGGCGCGGCCGTCGGCGCGGTGCCGCGCATAGAGGCCTACGAGCTCAACGTGTCGTGCCCCAATGTCGCGACAGGGATGCAGATCGGGGCGGATCCCGCTGCGACGGCAGCCGTGGTGGCCGCGGTGCGCCGCGAAACGACACGTTTCCTGCTCGTCAAGCTCACACCGAACGTCGCTGACGTCACGCTCGCCGCTCGGGCGGCAGTCGGCGCCGGGGCCGACGGCGTCTCTCTCGTGAACACGTTCAAGGCGATGGTCCTCGACCGGCGAACGCTGCGACCGTTCCTCGGGAATCGCACGGGCGGCCTGTGCGGCCCCGCCATCAAGCCCATCGCGCTCAGAATGGTGAGCGAGGTCGCCGAAGCTCTCCCGGGCGTGCCGATCGTCGGTATGGGGGGCGTCATGAGCGGCCAGGACGCGCTCGAGTTCATCGCCTGCGGCGCCACCGCTGTAGCGGTGGGCGTCGCCAATTTCGGAGGCCTCGAGGCGCCGGCGCGCATTGTTGCCGAACTGCGCACGGAGCTCGCCACGCGCGGCTTCACGTCGCCCCTCGCCGCTCGCGGTCTCGCGCTCGCCCCGCCTCCGTCGTCCGGCGCCTGCCGGCCTCCGGAAAAGGCCAGCAAGTAGGCCCCTTTTGCGCGATCTCCGCGTGTTGAACTCGCGGTCTTCCATCGTATAGACTCTCGCCCGATGTCAACGACGGCCCGGCAATTCAATGCGGCACCGGAGCGCTCGCTCGATCAGAGGCTCGATGCGCTGTCACGCGCCAACGAGGTACGCAGCCGCAGGGCAGCCCTCAAGGCAGACCTCAAGCGCGGCGAGATCAACATCTGCGACATCCTCGTGATGCCGCCGGACTACATGCTGACCGCCAAGGTGATCGATCTCCTGATGGCTGCTCCCAAGCGCGGCAAGATCAAGTCCGCGCGTATCATGGAGCACTGTCGCATCAGCCCGAGCAAGACGGTCGGCGGCCTTTCGGAGCGCCAGCGCACCGCACTGCTCGATTATCTCAGCGGGTGACGCAATCGCCTCGGTGTTCGTCCTCTCCGGACCGTCAGGGGCCGGCAAGGGGACCATCATCGCTCTTGTCTGCGCCCGTCTCTCGAGCATCGGCAGGGCAGTGTCGTGCACGACGCGCACACCCCGTCCAGGCGAGATCGACGGTCGCGAGTATCACTTCCTTGGCCACGGCGCCTTCGAAGAGGCGGTCCTGGCCGGGAAGTTCCTGGAATGGGTACACTACAGCTGCAATCTGTACGGGACGCTGCACTCGGAGATCGACGAGAGGCTGACGGCGGGCGAGGACGTGATCCTTGAGATCGAGCTTGCCGGCGCGCGCGCGGTCCGTGCCGCGCGGCCGGAGGCGATCGCCGTCTTCATCGCTCCTCCCAGCATGGCGGAGCTTCACGATCGCCTGCGCGGGCGCGCCACCGAGAGCGACGCCGACATCGCTCATCGGCTGCATGTCGCCGACACAGAGGTAGCGGCGTCGCACGAGTTCGACTACGTGGTCATCAACGACGATGCGGAACGGGCGGCGGCTGAGGTCGTCGCCATCATCGAAGAACGAAGAAGGGGTACCTAGTGGACAAGCCACCGATCGACGAGCTTCTGCCCTTCGCGGGGGGGTCACGCTACGCGCTGGTGATGATCGCCGCCAAGCGCGCTCGCCAGATCAACAGCTACTACCATAATCTGGGCGAGAACCTGATGGGCCTCGAGGATCTCACGCCTCCGCTCATCAACACCGCCAGCACCAATCTCCTCACGATCGCCTTCGAGGAGGTCGTCGACGGCAAGGTCGAGTATCGGGCGCCGGACTGACGCGCCGATGAGAGCTCTCGCGTCTGCCACGCCGGCGCGTCCACCCGTGCTCGTCGGCGTCACCGGAGGGATCGCCGCGTACAAGACGGTCGAGTTGGTGCGGGGGCTCGTCAAGGACGGCTTCCTTCCTCGCGTCGTCATGACGCCCGCCGCGCAACGTTTCGTGTCTCCGCTCACCTTCGCGGCCGTTTCGCAAGCCCCGGTTCTGACTGACGAGGACTTCTGGCAGGCAGCCGGGGGCTGGGTGGAGCACGTCGCGGCGGCGCGGGAGGCTGCAATCATGATCGTCGCACCCGCGACCGCGAACACGCTTGCCAAGCTCGCCGCTGGTATTGCGGACAACCTGCTCTGCGCGGTGGCTCTCGCCTTTCGGGGCAGCATGCTGGTCGCCCCCGCGATGAACTGGGCGATGTACGAGCATCCCGCGACCGTCGAGAACCTGCGGGTTCTTGAGGAGCGCGGGGTCGAGGTCGTGGCGGCCCCGCCGGGAGAGCTCGCCTGCGGCGAGACCGGGGCGGGGCGTATGGCCGAGCCGGATGAGCTGCGTCTGGCCGTGCGCCGTGCATTGTCTCGTTCTGCGGCGGGAACGCTGGTGGGAAAGAAGGTCGTCGTGACAGCCGGAGGTACCCGCGAGGCGATCGACGCGGTTCGGTATCTGGGGAACCGGTCGAGCGGCAAAATGGGGCGGGCCCTCGCGGACCAGGCGTATGTTCGCGGCGCCGAGGTTGTCCTGATCGCGACCCAGACGGGTCTCAACGAGCCGTACGATGTCCTGGCGGTGGAGAGTGCTGCTGAGATGGCGGATTCCGTGCAGCAGCAGATCGATGACGCGGATGTCCTCCTCATGGCCGCCGCGGTCGCCGACTTTCGCTCACGAGGGGAAGAGCAGGGCAAGATCGAGCGGGGAGGGCGAGAATCTCTGACTCTCGACCTCGTCCCGACGGTCGACATTCTCGCCCAGACCAGAACGAGTCGAGCTTATCGTGTCGGTTTCGCAGCGGAGGCGGGACCGCAACTCGAACGCGCGCGACGCAAACGGCTCGAAAAGGGCGTCGACTTGCTCGTGTTCAACGACATTCTCGCAGAGGGAATCGGAATCGGCGCCGACGACAACGACATCACGATCATCGGTCCGTCGAGAGAGGTCCATGTGCCGCGCACGAGCAAGGCGAACTGCGCGTCGGCGATTCTCGATGAGGTCGAGGCAGGGTTGGAGGGGCGATGACGGCGGACCTTCGCCCGGATGTGCAGGCTCTGATCGAGGCCCGCGTGGCCAATGTGCACCTGCGCCGTCACATGCGGGCAACCGAGGCGATCATGCGCGGCCTGGCCACGCGGCTCAATGGAGATCCGGAAGCTTGGGGACTGGCCGGACTGGCGCACGATCTGGATGCTGAGCAGACGGCGGGCGACTTCACGAAGCACGGCGCCGTCGCCGCCGAGACCCTGCGCGGGCTCGGCGCCGCTGATGACGTGGTACACGCCGTCGCGGCGCACAATCCCCAGACGGGCGTCCTTGCCGAGTCGCGTTTCGACGTCGCCCTCGTGTCGGCCGACCAGCTGAGCGGCTTGATCACTGCAGCAGTCCTGGTGCGTCCGGACAAGGATCTGGCCGGGGTCAAGCTCAGCTCGCTCCGCAAGCGTTATCGGGAAGGCGCGTTCGCGCGCGGCGTCGATCGCGAGGCCATCGCCCGCTGCGCGGAGCTGGGCTTGGAGCTTGACGAGTTCATGGCCATTGGACTGGAGGCCATGCAGCAGGCATCCGCCGAGCTCGGGCTGCCGGAATGACCATGGACGATGCACGGGCGCACGAGCCGGCGTTCGAGGACGAGAGCGCGGCGTACACGCTGTTTCGGCGGGGGATGGCATTTCTTCACGACAGGCACCCGGCGCAAGCAGCCATGCTACTCGCCGGTGCGCTGCGTCTCGAGCCGCACAAACACTCCATCCGTGAGGGCCTCGCCCAGGCGCAGTTCGCGCTCGGACGGTACGAGCAGGCGGCCGAACAGTTCACCGCCATCATCGCGACCGCTCCGGACAACGCGTACGCGCAATACTGTCTGGGTCGCTGCCTCATGGCCATGGGCCGGCAGGCCGAGGCGCGCGCTCACCTGCGGCTTGCGCGCGCCCTGGATCCTCACTCGCCGCTCTACCGGGAAGCAGTGGAGATGCTGAACGGGGCTCGCTAGAGTCTGAAGCGGCTCTCCGAAGCTTGGCGCGATCCCTCGCGCCCTGCTGGACGGACGTTCGTCGCGATCCGTCTCAGGACGGCGGGGGAACCGGCCCGGGCCGCCATCCCTCCGGCGCCGAGAGCGCATCGGGCCCCGCGCTGGCCATCTCGAGCAGAATTGAGACGCGCTGCTCGATGGGCGGATGTGTATCGAACGCGCCGGCCGTCTTCTTGCTCTTCCTGAGCGGATTGGCGATGAAGAGGTGAGCGGTGGCGCGGTTCGCCGTGCGCAGTGGGGTGGGATCGACAGACATCTTGTTCAGCGCCTTTGCCAGCCCGAGGGGGTTGCGTGTCAGCTCGACGGCTGTCGCATCCGCCAGGTACTCACGGCGTCGCGAGATCGCGAACTGCACCAGATACGCGGCGAGCGGGGCGAGGATGGCAAGGAGCAGCGCCAGCCCGAGCATGATGATCCCCCCTCCACCGGAGTCGCCGCCTCCGCGCCGCCGCCCGAATCCGCCGAAGATGTTGATGCGCAGGAAGAAGTCCGAGACGAGGGCGATGAGCCCCACGAGGACGCCGACCAGCGTGGCGAAGCGGATGTCGTAGTTGCGGATGTGGGACATCTCGTGCGCGATGACGCCCTGCAGTTCCTCGCGGTTGAGGAGGCGCATCAGGCCGCGCGTGACCGCGAGCGACGCATGCAGCGGGTCGCGGCCGGTGGCGAGGGCGTTCGGCGCATCGTCTTCGATGACGTACACCGCCGGCACCTGCGGCAGGCCGGCCGCTATCGTCATCTCCTCGACGACGTTGAAGAGGCGCTGCTCGTCGTCGTGTGAGACCTGATGGGCGCTGCTCACGGCCAGGACCATCTTGTCGCCCGAGTAGTAGCCCACGATGCTCCAGACGATGGCGACCACGCCGAAGACGCCGAGCAGGCCGAGTCCGCCGTCCGTTCCGCCCCAGAAGGCATATCCGATCACGAAGCCGAGCGTGGCCAGAATGGTCACGACGAGCCCGATGAGGAGCCAGGACTCGCGCCTGTTCCTGGTGATCTGTTTGTACATCAGGGCTGTCCGGCCGCGGGAGGGGTCAGCGCAGATCGACCTTCGGGACCGCGCGTTCGCCCTCCGGCGCCTCGAAGAACTGGCGCGGCAGGAAGTTGAACATGCCGGCGATGATGTTGCTGGGGACCGTCTGGATCTTGTTGTTGTAGGTCAACACGCTGTCGTTGTAGAACTGGCGGGCGAACGAGATCTTGTTCTCGGTGGCCGTGAGCTCCTCCTGGAGGCTCATGACGTTCTGGTTCGCCTTGAGGTCCGGGTAGCTTTCTGCGACGGCGAACAATGATCTCAGGCTCTCGGTTAGGGCGTTCTCGGCGCGCGCCTGGGCCGGTGGCCCTTGGGCGCCGGCGCTGATGGCAGCGGCTCGCGCTTCGGTCACGCGACTCAGCGTCTCCTGCTCGTAGGCCATGTAGTCCTTGACGGCCTCGACCAGGTTTGGGATGAGGTCGTAACGGCGCTTGAGCTGGACGTCTATCTGGCTCCAGGCGTTGTCGACGCGGTTGCGTCTGGTCACGAGACTGTTGTAGATGGCGGCGAAGATCAGGCCGAGTACGACGAGCAGCACCACTATGACGATCAGCGTCACGGTCATCCCATGCTCCTTTCCCTGGCACGGTTCCTCATCTAGTGTACGCCATCGCTCGTCGTCCTCAGGGAATGTACACGCCGTCTCGGCTGCCCTATCCTTGGAAGCATGAACGCGCAGGTCCGCACTCTCATCATCATGCTCGCCGGCCTTGCCGTGGTATGCGGCCTGGCCGTCGGTGGCTACAGCGTCGTGCAGGCGCGCGCTGCGGGGGGCGAGCCGCGGCAGACCCTGGCGCCGGTGGCGCTGCCGATGCCGGCCGCCGATGCGCAGCCGGCGTACGAGCGCTGGACGGTGGGCAAGGTGCTGCGCCCGGTCGCCGTCCATGCCCGCCCTGCCAAGGAGTCGAAGGTCAAGGTCCGGCTGATGCCGACCACCACGAACGGGTACCCGACCCTGGTACTGGTCGACATCGTCCGGGAGGTGGGCTCGACGACATGGTACAAGGTCTGGCTGGCAGTGCGTCCGAACGGCAGCCGCGGGTGGATTCGTGAGGGCGATCTCGCCTTCTTCTCGACGTCCTCCAGGATCGTCGTCGATCTATCCGAGCGCCGGCTCGTCGTCTATCGACGAGGCGATTGGATCGAGTCCTATCCGGTCGCTATCGGCCGCCCGGGACTCGAAACGCCCACAGGCTTCTTCTTCGTCAATCAGAAGCTTCGTCCACCCTCACCCGGCGGGGCATATGGCGTGCTCGCGCTCGGAATCAGCGCTTTCCAGCCCAAGTTGCCCGACTGGCCGCAAGGCGGACCCGTCGCCATCCACGGGACGAACGAGGATCACCTCATCGGCAAGGCGGTCAGCCATGGCTGCGTGCGCATGCGCAACAAGGACATTCTTGCTGTAAACAAGCTTGTTCCGGCGGGCAGCCCGGTGATCATCCAGAGGTGACCGGCACAACTTGTCCGGTCAACCGGGGAGGTGCTATACTCCCTCGGCTGGACAATACAACCACGAGGCCCTCGCGGCGACTCTTGCGCGAAAGTCGGTAGCTACCGACTTTTGTTGCGTTAGGGGTCAGGTATGAAGGAGAGCAGAGAGGAACTGGAAGCGAGCATCGAGGCCGTGCTGGAGGCCCGTTTTCCCGAGGTCGAGCTCGTCGATCTCGAGGTACGCGGATCGCCGGCGGCCACGCTGACGCTGTTCATCGACAGGCCGGGCGGCGTCGACCTCGACCTCTGCGTTGCGGTCACTCAGGCGCTCGACGATCTGCGGGAACGCTTTGCTCTCGAAGTCTCCTCACCGGGCTTGAACCGGCGTCTGCGCAAACCGGCCCATTTCGTCGCCGCGCTGGGCAAGGACGTCATGGTCAAGACGAGCTCCGCGCTCGGGGGCCGGCGTTCATTTCGTGGCATCCTGGCCGAGGCCGGACCAGACTCCATCACGCTGCAGCTGGACGGCGGCGAGCACGTGACGCTGCCGCTGTCCGCGGTGGCCAAGGCAAATGTGATGTATGACTTCACGAAGGACGGAGGTCATCGTGAGTAGAGATATCATCGAGGCTCTGCGACAGATAGAGAAAGAGAAGGGCATCGCCTTCGAGGCCCTCGTGGAGGCCCTCGAGGACGCGCTGCTCTCCGCGTACAAGAAGACGGCCAACGCAGTCGAGCACGCGAAGGTCGAGAACGGCACGGAGGCGGGCGACATGCGCGGCGACGCGCTGGTATTTCCGGAACACAGGGATGACCC
>CAZHMG010000083.1:0-9741 GCA_964533575.1 uncultured Thermoleophilia bacterium
GCGGGGCGTGGCAACCCCGGGTCTTGAGCAGCGTGGACTTGCCGGCGCCGTTGGCCCCGATGACAGTGATGAGCTCGCCCTCGCCGACGACGAGGTCAATGTCGTGCAGGACCTCGACGCGGCCATACCCCGAACGGATGTGGTCGAGTTGTAGGAGCGCTGTGGGCGAAGCATCAATCATCGTCCGCCTCCTCGCCGAGGTAGGCGGCGATGACGGCAGGATCCTTCTGGATCATGCGGGGCGGACCCTCCGCGATCTTGCGGCCGCGATCGATGACCACGATCTCGTCCGATACCTCCATCACGAGTCCAATGTCGTGCTGCACGATCCGGACGGTGATGCGGGTATGGCGGACGCGGAAGAGCGTCTGCACGAGCTCGCGCGTTTCCGTTGTGTTGCGTCCTGCCGCAGGCTCGTCGAGCGGCAGCAGGCGGGGCTTGGTGGCCAAGGCGCGCGCGATTTCAACCAGACGGCGGATGCCGGCCGGCAGATCCGCCGCCGGCGACTCGATCCACTCTTCGATGCCGATGAGCCGCAGCAGGCGCCCGGCCTCCTCGCGGGCGTCGCGGTCTTCACCCATGGCCATCGGCAGGCGAAGCAGCGCCGTCGTGAACCCCTTCGTCTGATGAGCCTGACGGCCGACCATCACATTCTCCGCGGCCGTCATCTCCTCGAAGAGTTGGGTGTTCTGAAAGGTCCGGGCCACACCGGCCCGCACAGTGTCTCGCGGCCGGCGGCCCACCAGCTCCATTCCGTCGAACAGCACTGAGCCCTCATCTGGGCGATCGAAGCCCGTGAGCGAGTTGAAGAGCGTCGACTTGCCGGCGCCGTTGGGGCCGATGAGCGCCTTGATCGTGCCCTCGAAGACGTCGAACGAGACGTCGTCGACGGCGGTCAGACCGCCGAAGCGTTTAGTCACGCTGCGCACCTGGAGCAGGGTCACGAGGCCGTCCCTTTGCCAGCGCGACGCTTCCACAGGGTCGCGAGTCCGCCTGGCGCAAAGATGACGACGAGGACGATGGCGATCCCGTAGATGTCCTCCTGAAAGGATTGCAGCGTCTGCGCCGTCTCGCGTGGAATGCCCGGAATCAGCGCTTCCAGGTACTGCACCAGCGTGAGCAGGACCGCCGCCGCCACGGGGCCCGCAAGCGATCCGGAGCCGCCGACGACGGTCATCGCCAAGAACGCGATCGACGCCGTCAGGGTGAAGACGCTGGGGGAGACGAAGCCCACCACGCTGGCGTAGAGTGCGCCCGCGAAACCGGCCAGCAGCGCGCTGACGACGAACGTACGGACCTTGACGCCGACGATGTCCACCCCGCAAGCCTGGGCGCCCAGCTCGCTTCCGTGCAGGGCGCGCATGGCGCGGCCGGGCCGCAGCGACGTGAGGTTGAACGCGGCGAGAAGGGCCATGCCGACGACGCCCCAGACGAGCCAGTACAGCGACCCGGCCTGACGGATCTCCAAAGGACCCAGCATGGGGAACGGGATGCCGCCGAAGCCGTCGACGCCACCTGTGACGAACGTGGCCTCGGTGAAGGCGAGCGTCATCAGGAGACCGAAGCTGAGCGTAGCCATGGCCAAGTAGTGCCCTTTGAGGCGCAGGCTGGGCAAGGCGAGAATGAGGCCGCCCAGCGCGGCGAGAACGCCAGACAGCAAGAAGGCGAGCAGCCATGGCCATTCGAGTTCGACGGTGCAGTAAGCGCACGTGTAGGCGCCGATTCCCACGAAGGCGGCGTGCCCGAGCGAAACCTGCCCGGCGTACCCGAACAGCAACGCCAAACCGACGATGACGAGGACGTTGATGCCGGCAAAGGTGAAGATCTTGAGCAGAAAACGGTCCGACACGATGAGCGGTACGATCGCGATGATGGCGATCGCGATGAGCGGCGCGAGTCTGCGGAGCGTTCGCATCCCGATCACACCTTGACGCGTCCGGACCCGCCCAGCAGGCCCTGGGGACGCACGAAGAGGACGAATAGCAGCACCACGAGGGCGACCGCATCCTTGTAGACCGGATTGAGGTATCCCGCGGCGAAGCTCTCGAGGAGTCCGAGAATGAGGCCGCCGGCCACGGCGGCCACCGGATTGCCCAGGCCGCCGAGAATTGCCGCGGCGAAACCCTTGACGGCCGTGCCTGCGCCTACGTTGAAGGCCGTCTGCGTGAGCGGCGCCACCGCGAGCCCCCCGAGGGCTCCGAGGGCCGCGGCCAGCGCAAACGATGCGGTGACCATGAGGCCTGCGTCGATGCCGACGAGCCGAGCCGCGTCGCGTTGAATGGAGGTGGCTCTCATCGCCCGCCCGAACGTCGTGCGCCGGTACACGAGGGCGAGCGCCACCACGGCCAAGGTGGTGAGCAACCAGATCCAGATGGTCTGCCGCTCGATGGCCGCGCCGAGAAGCTTGATCGAGGCGCCCTCGGTGAAGGGCGGCAAAGCCCGTTCGTCCGGGCCGAAGAGGTGTAGGGCGAGCTGTCTGAGGACCACGGCGCCGCCGATGGTCACCATGATGACGCGAAGCGGATCACCGCCGCCCAGCGGGCGGACGGCCAGGAGCTCGAAGACCGCTCCGATGGCGGCGGTGGCGGCAATCGCCGCCACCGCCGCCAAAGGTAGCGGCAAGCCGAGCTTGGAGAAGAACACGCCCAACATTCCGCCGAGCATGAAGAACTCGCCCTGCGCGAAGTTGATCGCGCCGGTCGCGGCGTACACGATCGTGAAACCAAGCGCCACGAGCGCGTAGATAGAGCCGTTCTTGAGGCCCGCGACGAGGAACTGCAGGAACGCGTCCATCTGCCCTGCCTAGCGCCGCATGCTTCCGAACCCGACGATGGTTCCGGGAGTCGTCACTTGGCGAGTGTCCACGTGCCGCCCGAGACCTCATAGAGCGCGAGATCCTCGGCGGTGAGGCCGTTGTGATCGTCGGCGGAGAAGGTGAACGTGCCGCCGAAACCGACCACTCCGTCAGTCTGCTCCAGCGCGTCACGAAGGGCGGCACCGTCCGCGTCCGCGCCAGCCCTGCCCAGCGCGTCGGCGAGCAGCGTCACGGCGTCGAAGGCGTGGCCGGCGAAGATGTCTGGATCCTCGCCATATGCCTCGTTGTAGCGAGCCGCGAAGCCGGATACAACGTCGTATGCCTCGGTGCCCTCGCCCCAGTTGGCCGCGATCAGGCTCTTGCCGGTGCCGAAGGTGAACCCCTCCGCGGCGGCGCCTGAGCCGTCGATGAACTCCTGCCGGGCCTGACCTGATCCACCGTAGAGTGGGAGGTTGAGGTCGAGGTCGGCTGCGTTCTTGACCGCGATCGTGCCTTCCTTCCCCGCTGTCCAGAGCAGGAGCGCCTGAGCGTCGCTCCTCTTGACGTTCGTGAGCTGCGCCGTCACATCGGTGTCGCCCGGGTTGAACGTCTCGCTGGCGACGATCGTGATGCCGGCTTTCTGGGCCTGCTCGTTGATCACGACAAGGCCGTCCTTGCCGTATCCGCCGGTGTCACTGAGGACAGCGACCTTCGTATGGCCGTCGGCCTTGATCGCGTCGAGGACGAACGGCACGACAAGGGTATTCGACCACGGCGTCTGGAAGACGAGCGGATCGAACTGGCCGGTTACGACGGTACCGCCGGCCAGCGAGATCTGCGGGATACCGGCACGGTTGATGTCGCCGCGCGTTGCCATCGTCTGGCCAGTCCCGGTGGCGCCGATGATGGCGATGACGCCCTCCTGGTCGATGAGCTTGCTTGCGGCGGCGACGGCCTTGGCCTCGTCGGTCGCGTCGTCCTCGATCAGGACCTCGAGCATCTTGTCGTTGATTCCGCCGGCGGCGTTGATGCGATCGACCTCGATCTCGATCGCCTGCTTCTCGGCCTCACCCATGGCGGCGTAGGTGCCGGTGAGCGAGAGAATCGCCCCGACCTTGTACGCCTCCCCGTCAGGACTCTCGTTGTCGCTGGCATCCGACGACGATCCACAAGCGGCGATGGTGAGGACCAGGCTGGCTGCCACGGCGAGCAGCGCAAGCTTCCGTAGTGCGAACATTCCTTACTCCCCCCTTGGAGCGTTGTGAGCCCTCCGGGTCCTGAAAGACCCGGAGGGCTGTCAGAAATCTATTTGGTGGTCTTCCAGGCGCCGTCGGTGATCACAATCATGGCCAGATCGTCCTCGACCAGCCCGTTGTGATCGTCCGCCGCCATGTTGAAGGTGCCGCCGATGCCCACGAAACCGGTTGTCTTCTCGATCTCGTCCCGCAGCGCGGTGGGGGTGATGTCGCCGTCGATGCGTTTGGCCGCCTCGACGATGAGATGGAGAGCGTCGTAGGCGTGACCGGCGAAGGTGCTCGGCGCCTCGCCGTAAGCATCCTCGTAGCGCGTCACGAAGTCCGTCGCGACGGTGAACGCCTCGGTGCCCTCGCCGTAAGCCTCCGGCACGAGAATCATGCCAGCGGCGAACCTGACGCCCTCAGCTGCTGCGCCCGCGCCTTCGATGAACTCTTGACGGGCGATGCCGTGGCTGCCGTAGAGCGGGATGTCCATGGCGAGATCCTGCATGTTCTTGGCAATGATCGCGGCTTCCTTGCCGGCCGTCCACATGACGACCGCCTGCGCGTCGCTCTTCTTGATCTTGGTGAGCTGCGCCGTCATGTCCGTGTCGCCGGGATTGAATGTCTCGTCGGCGACGACGTCGATGCTCTGCCCCGGAGCGAGCTCATCGATGACGGCCTGGCCGTCCTTGCCGAAGCCGCCGCTGTCCGTGATGAGCCCGATCTTCGTGATGCTCTGGCTCTTGAGGTAGTCGAGCGTGAAGGGCACCACGATCGTGTTCGACCACGGCGTGGCGAAGACGAGGGAGTCGACGGGGCTGGTGATGACAGTACCGCCCGCCATCGACACCTGGGGAATGCCCGCACGCTGGACGTCGCCGCGCATGGCCATCGTCTGGCCCGTCCCGGTGGCGCCGATGATGGCGACGACTTCCTCTTGCTCGATCAGCTTGGAGGCGGCGGCCACCGCCTTGGCCTCGTCGGTGGCGTCGTCCTCGAGAATGACTTCAATGGGCCGGCCGTTGACGCCGCCGGCGTCGTTGATCCTCTTGGCCTCCATTTCGAGCACATTCTTCTCGGGCTCCCCGAGGCCCGCGTACGTCCCGGTGAGAGAGACGATTGCTCCGATCTTGATCGGATCTCCGGACGCCGATCCGCTCTCGGTTGCGGCCGGAGAGCTCTCCCCACCGCAGCCCGCGATCGTGATGGCGAGCGCTACCGCCATCGCGGCCGAAAGCACCGCCATCGTAAGCCTGAGTGTTCTTCCACGCATCGTGCCTACCTCCGTCCTGTTTTGGCTGCGCGCACCCCGACCGGGACTCAGATGCGCGCGATCTCCTCTTGGCTGACGAGCGCGACCGACTGACCCTCGAGAAGAGTGACAGCTCGATCGATGTCGGCGACGTTGATGACCACGTAGGTCGCGATCAAGGAGTACACGTACTCGATGTTGACGCCTGCATCCGAGACCCGTTTGAGAACGGCTGCAAGGCCGCCGGGGTTGTCGGGCAGGTCGATGCACAGGACGGCGGAGGTCTTGACGGTGAAGCCGGCCGCCACAAGGGCGTCGCGGCCACGTGCTGGATCGTCGACGACGAGGCGAACGATGCCGAAGCCGGCAGTGTCGGAGACGGAGAAGCCGCGTATGTTGACGCCGATGGCGCCGAGCGCCTCGCTGACCTCGGTCAGGCGCCCCGCCTTGTTCTCGACGAAGACGCTGAGCTGCTGCACGTTCACTGGTCTCCCACCCTCCTCATGCCGGCGCCATGCCTGGTTCTGTGCGCACCGGACGATTGCCCAGGGCAGGAGCATCCTTTCGACGGCACTGTGGACAGAGGCGCCGGGCGCGAGGGATGCCTCGCCGGAGACCAGAATGCGCCACGCAGCCATCCTTCCGATGTGACGGCGGAGTCGCCCAGAGTCAGGCGTCCGGGATCTCGCGCATGATAACACACGCCTCTGTATCGCGCGTGGCTCCGAGGCTCCCGAAGAGGAGGCCGAGGAGCCATCCATCGAACACGCGAGACGAAGAGGAACCGGATCGCCCACAGCGTCCGGTTCCCACGACTCAATCATGCTGTGACCGTCATCATCCGGTGGAATTTGACGCATATCTTGCACGCGCCATACAGCGGGAGGGATGCCACAAGACGGCTTCTCCTGCCCCCCACCGAGGATCAGGGTACGCGAGCTGCGCGATGATTTGAAGAGACGACGGACCGAAGAGCTCGAGCAGGCTGCGAGGGGAGCCGCCGACGACGAGAGCAGCGGCAGCAGGTGGTAGCGCATACGGGATTCGAACCCGTGTTACCGCCGTGAGAGGGCGGCGTCCTAGGCCCCTAGACGAATGCGCCACGTTGATCGCGCCGCTGCATGGGCAGAGTCCCAGAAGCTCGAAACGACCCCACCTGCAGCGGCGAATTAGGGTAGCACAAGTGGCGCCAAGGGCAAAACGCGCCGCTGCTGGTATGCTTCGCCCTGCCGGTCACCGGCCACTGGAGGGCATGCATGGGTCGATGTGCCGCCCGGCACAATCACGGGAGTGGCACCGCCACGGCTTGGGGGGCTTGCCGGCTCGGCAGGCGGGCAGTCGCGTGGAGTGCGGGGAGGCGTTCCTCGTGCGATGCGAAAGCCGCCCGCCTGCTGACCGCCGTGGTTCTTGTGACCGGCGCCCTGCTGCTCCTCGGCGTGGACACGACGAGCGCTCAGACCGTCCCGCCGCCGTCGAGTGCGGCTCAGATCGCGCAAGGGGACGCGCGGGTCGCGGAAGTGCTCGACGACGTGGAGTACGAGGTGAGCGTGAGCACGTGGGGTGGCGGCGACGCGGGACCCTCCGGAGCCACGTTGATCTATACGTGGGCCGCCGCGAACGCGCGCAGCGCCGCCGGCGTGTGGCCGCTCCTTCAGTCGACAGGCAGCGCGGCGCCGTCGGCGCCGTATGACCCTGTCGAGCACAGGCTTCGCGTCGACGATCTCACCAGCCTGCGTGTCGACGTGCTGCCCGCCGAGAGCAGAGTCCTTCAGATTCGTCCGCTCGCGGCCGAGACCGAGTATGTGCTGCTCGAGGAGACGTGGCCGCCGTTCTCATCCGTCCCCTGGCTCACGGAGCACCCGTGGATCCTCGCCCCGCTGTACATGCTGGCCGCCCTGTGGATCACCCTCCGCGCCTGGCGCCGGTCCCGGGCCTGGAATCGGCGCCTCCCTTCCATGACGCGGCATGATCGGCAGTTCATCCTGCGGCTCAGTGTCATCCTCTTCCTGCTGCTCAGTATCGTCTGGCAGGTGTACGAGAGCGTGGTCGCAGCGCAATCCCCGTCGGCCAGCCCCGGCGGCATGGAGGCCGGCGACCTGACGGCTCTGCCCATCCTGCTGTTTCCGCCGGCGCTCTTCTTCGCGGCCCTCGCGCTCGAGTTCAGTCCCGCCGCGCACCGGGTCGCCTGGGGTCTCGTGGCCGTGCTGGCGGCCGCCGGCAGCGTCTACTTCCTCGCCGCCGCCATGACCGGCACGGTCGGCAACCTCAACCTGAGCTACTACATCCTGCTCGGCGTGCTCGCGCTCGTCACCGCCCCGCGGGCGTTCTCCGCCGGCCGCATGGGCTGGAGTCGCAAGGGCATGTCCCGCTACGCCTGAGCGTCTCCGAGGTCTCGCGTCAGCGTTCGATCAGCTCGACCCAGTTGCCGTCCGGATCGGCAGCGAAAGCGATCCTCGGACCGCTGCCTTCCAGCAGATAGGGCTCGCGCAGAATGGAGCCGCCGGCCGCCGTCAGCGCCGGCAGCAACTCGTCGATATTGTCGACCTCGAAGGCGAAATGGCCGAAGCGTTCCCCGCCCTCGTACGGGTCGTCCTTCCCCCAGTTGTAGACGAGTTCGATCGCGAAGTTGCCCTCGGGCGGCTCGATGAAGGCCAGCGTGGCCTTCCCTTTTGCCAACTCCTTGGTGCGGCTGAGACGCAGGCCCAAGGCGACGTAGAAGGAGAGCGCCTGGTCGAGATCCTTGGTGCGGGTGGCGACGTGCACGAACTTCATGGAACCTCCGCTATACTCGGGCCATGTCGATCACGGCGTTTGGCGAGAGGATTCCCCTTTTCGGCCCCGATGCCTTCGTCCATCAGGACGTCTCTCTGATCGGAGATGTCGTGCTGGAGGCTGCGGCGAGCATATGGCCGGGCGCCGTCTTGCGCGGCGACCTCGAGCAGATCGTGATCGGCGCCCGCAGCAACCTGCAAGATAACTGCGTCGCCCACACCGACATTGGTCACCCTCTGACGATCGGCCCCGAATGCGTTGTCGGACACGGCGTCATCGTCCATGGAGCGACCGTCGGAGCGCGTTGCCTGATCGGCATGGGCAGTACCCTGCTCAACGGGTGCGAGGTCGGTGAGGAGTGCGTGGTCGGGGCCAACTCGCTGCTGACGCAGGGCAAGAAATACCCGCCCCGCAGTCTCATCGTTGGTTCTCCCGCCAGAGTGGTGCGCGAGGTGACGGACGACGACCTGGCGGTGCGCGCCTCGCTCTGTGAGACGTACGTCGCGCGCGCGCGGGAGTATGCAGCGCTGGGTCTGGGCGCCGATCTCTCCGCGTTTCGCCGCTGAGCGCCGCTGAGCGCAGGCCGTGGACCCGGCATCCAGCTACTTCGCTCCTGATCGCGAGACGTGGCGCGCATGGCTCGCCCGCCATCACGCCACCGACAAATCCATCTGGCTCATCCTGCTGAAGAAGGGCAGCGGCGAGCCCAGACTGACCTTGGATGAGGCCGTCGAGGAGGCGCTGTGCTTCGGCTGGATCGACGGCCAGCTGCGACGGATCGACGACCGGAGCCACATGATTCGCTTCTCCCCGCGCAAGCCTGGGAGCGTCTGGGCGGAGTCCAACAAGGCCCGCGTCGAGAAGCTGATCGCGGCCGGCCGCATGACGGAGGCCGGGATGGCGGCGGTCCGAGCCGCCAAGGAGCGCGGCACGTGGGAGGCCGGGAGTCCGGAACGGCTGGACCACACGCCGCCGGATCTGGCCGAGGCGCTGGCCGCGGAGCCGGCGGCTCTCGATCGATGGCGCACGTGGGCGCAGAGTCACCGCCGGCAGTATGTGTACTGGGTGCTGGAGGCGAAGCGACCTGAGACGAGGGCCCGGCGTGTTGGTGATGTGGTGCGCCGGGCGGAGTCGGGCCTCAAGCCCGGCGACCGGGCATGAGCGTAGTCTGTCGAGAAGGACGGCTGCCCGCCGAAAATGTTAGCGGGCGACAGCTCATGTCCACACTGCCTTTCGCCAATCATGCTGGTAGCATGACGGGTGACAGCGGCAGGCGGGCCGGCGCCGGTCCAGAGGAGGACCAATGACTGACGAGACGCGGCAGGGCGAGACGCAGCAGCCGACGGCCGAGGAGCTCAAAGCGAAGGCGTACCAGCCAATGGAAGACGCCATGAAGCTCCATCCGTTCTATCGCGGGAAGATCGAGACGACGCTCAAGTGCTGCATCCGCGACTTCAACGACTTCGGCATCTGGTACACGCCCGGCGTCAGCAAGCCCTGTCTGGAGATCCAGAGCGACCCGGAGAAGGTCTACGAGTACACCAACAAGTGGAACACCGTGGCCGTGATCAGCGACGGCAGGAGAGTCCTCGGGATGGGCGACATCGGCCCCAAGGCGGGCCTGCCCGTGATGGAGGGCAAGAGCCTCCTCTACAAGTACCTGGGCGGCGTCGACGGCTTCCCGC
>CAZHMG010000084.1:0-9557 GCA_964533575.1 uncultured Thermoleophilia bacterium
CCAATACGCGCGTGGTCGCCCTCGGGCCGGTCGCATGCCCCTCGTTGACCAAGGGCAGCTTCACCTCGGATATCGGCGATGAAGCGCAAACGACGCCGCTCTTCAAGATTTACACCCTCGGACACGATTTCGTCCCGGCTGGCATTCACGCCGGCGGTCTGCGCTATCACGCCATGGCGCCGCTGCTGAGCCACGCCTACCACCTCGGGATGATGGACGCGGTTGCCGTGCCTCAGACCAAGGTGTTTGAGGCTGCCCGGCTCTTCGCTCAGGCAGAGAGCATCATTCCTGCGCCGGAGAGCGCTCATGCCATCCGGGTCGCAATCGACGAAGCCCTGGCAGCCAAGGAGGCCGGTGAGAGCAGGAACATCCTGTTCAACCTCACTGGTCATGGCCTGCTCGATCTGGGCGCCTATGACGTCTATCTCAGCGGGAAGCTCGAGGATTACGAGCATCCAGAAGAGGCGATTGCCGCTTCCATCGCCAGGCTGCCGAAGGTCGACTGAACGCGCGGACATCATCTCGCTTAGCGGGGGGATTGGACGAGGGGCGGCGGAATGAGGTTCCGCCGCCCCTCGTCGTCCCCCGCTCTGCTGCGCCCCCCGACGCAGGATCATCGGATTGCGGCCACTTCTCCTTGCGTAGCGCGGTGCGCCGGGCGCGCGATTACGCAGCGCGCGTGCTCGGCAGGAGGCTGAGAGGGCGACTCCGCCACGATGCTGCTGACCGCCGCCACCCGTCCCCCTGCGCGCGCCAATCCCCGTACGATTGCTGGGCCCGGCCCGTTGGGACCCGCGCGGACTCACTGTGATGGAAGCGATTGAAGACGAATGTCAGGGCCTCGGCTGAGACAACGGGGCCGCCGACACTGAGGATCGCCAAGCCTCTGTGGAACGGCATTGCCGTCACCAGCCTGTGCGGACGTGACGGCAAGCAACACATGCCCTTCACTCGCAAGGCTCCGAGCAGCTGTCCCAGCGTTCCGCCTCTTCGCCCACCAAGTGCGGATTCACCAGGGCTGGCGGCAGTGTTCCGACCCGTGAGCGCTTCTATCCGCAGCTCAATCGCCGCCCAAGGCGCACGCACTTCTTCGGCGGGTCGGCTGTGTCATGTCGCGACCCAGAGGGCCGACACGGGTCTGATAGCATGGCCTGCAGCCCAAGGAGGTCAACTCTGCCCAACCTCAAGGTGTATCGAGTCGCCTTGGCCGTCACATTCGTTCTCGTCGTAGCAGCTCTGTTCGCGCTTGGCCGGCCGGGCACTCCCAAGCTCTCCGACACGCCCGTCTCTTTCGACAGGTCGCGTGCGGCCGCCGACCTCCGTTTCATAACCACCCAGTTTCCTAATCGTGTGGCTGGCTCCGACGCGGACAATCGGGCCGCCATGTGGCTGCTCGATCAATTCGACCAGCAGGGGCTGGAGACGCATGTACAAGGCTTCCCGGCGAAGGTCGAGGGGAAGGATGTCGCCCTGCAGAATGTCTGGGGCACGGCAGCGGGCGGTACGGAGGGCACCATTCTGCTGATTGCGAATCGTGACGTCGTCCCCTCGGCGACGCAGGGGGCGAATGACAACGCATCCGGATTGGCAGTGCTGGTCGAGCTGGCACGGTCATTCACGGTCACGACGCACGACCACACCATCATCTTCCTGGCAACGACGGGAGACACGCTCGGTGCACTCGGCTCGCGGCAATTCATGGAGCAGTATGCGGACGTCGACGAGCTCGTAGCCGTGATCGCGCTGCGCGACGTCGCCACTCCCGGCTGCGTGGGCGTAACGGTCGACGGCTGGAGCACCTCGCCGAAGGCGGCCCCGCCATGGCTGTGGCTGCTCACGGGCCCCGCGGCTCGGGTGCATATGGGCGAGGAGGCCCTCCTCCCAAGCGTCGCCGGGCAGGTCGTCCGCCTGGTGGCCCCGGCCAGTCCGGGTGGTCAAGGCCCCTTCGTCGCCGAGGGCGTTCCGGGGATCACCATCGGCGCTGCCGGTACGAAGGTCCCCCCTCAGAACGATATCCTGGACAATGTCTCGGTTGAGACCCTTGGCAGATCGGGTGCGGCCGTTCAGGCCATGGCACTGTCAGTGGACGCCGGCCCGCTGCCGGACGCGCGCAGCGGAGGAACCGTCTTTCTGACACGGCAGCGCACGCTGCCCGGCGGGGCGCTGGCAGTGATGATCGTGGCCGCGCTGCTGCCCCTGCTCGCCATCACGGTGGATCTCCTCGCGCATTGCCGACGCGAGCGGGTACACGTTCGTCCGGCCTTCGTGCGCTCGGTTCTGCACCTGACACCGTGGCTGATCGCCGTCGCGATCGTGTACCTCGCCAACCTCATCGGTCTCCTGCCCCAGAGTCCCGGCGCCGTCATACCGCCGGAATCGCCGCTCGTCGCCCAGCCGCAGTACCTGCGCGTCGTGCTCCTGCTGGCCGTCCTCCTGCTCGCGTACCTTTACGCAGCCGCTGTGGAGCGCCGGTTGGAGCGCCGGGTGGCAACCGATCCTCGCGCGACCATCTTCGTGGCCCACATCAGCTTGGTCGCGATCGCGTTGATCGCGCTGTTTGTGAATCCGTACTCGGTGCTGATTGTCCTGCCGGCCGCCCTGCTCTGGCCTCTGGCCAGACCCGGGGGGTGGTCGCGATCCCTCTTGCCGGCCTACCTCGGGCTGCTCATGATCCCCGTCGTTCTGCTCTACTACATGGCGCTGTTCTCTGTGGGGTGGAACGTGTGGTGGTACTTCCTGCTCCTCATAGAGACGCGAACCATTCCGGCGAGCGCCGTTCTGCTCGGGGTGTTCTTCCTGTCGACGGCCGCCATGCTGGGCCACACGCTGTATGGGCGTCGATCAGGGGCGGCGGAGCTCAACTGGCGAAGGGTGGAAACAGCGTCTGGGTCTGGTGCCCCGCCTGTCGCCCCCGCGCCAGTCGGCGATACGCTCTTCGAGCCTGAGGATGGAGAGCGTTTCTAGAGATCCTCTTGCGACAGCGATTCGTCGATGGTCGAGTCAATCTCGGGTTCCAGCTTGGCGTGTGCATCACGCGGGACAGGCCGGTCGCCGCTGTCGTTGCGCAAAAGGGCGGATTCTCCGCTCATCATCGCGTCGAACGCCTTGGCCTTCAGGCGCGCGCGCGTCTCTTCGATCCGGCGGCGCATCTCGGCCTGGTCGACGGCCGCTGGTTCGCGCGCAGGCTGTTCCTGCACGATCGGCTCAGACGCCGACGGCGATTCGACGATCGGCTCAGGCTCGCTGATCACGGGCGCAGCCGTAGTCGGCTCTTCGACAGGTTCCGGAGCTTCCGGGGAGGGCGCCTCGACATATGCCGGTGGGACGATGGCCGCGACCAGTCCATTCCCCTGGCGGATCCATCCGACCGGCACAGCGGCAGGAGCCTCGTCCGCGGGCCGTGTCTCGACCTCTCCGGCTTGGGCTTGCTCGAGGCCGACTCCTTCGGCCGCCGGCTCCGGAACCGCGGCCGCCTCCTGGTCGAGCGCCTCGGATGCCCCGGCGGGCGCTTCAGGCGAAGCCGAGAAGGGTTCGGCCAGATCCGCCTCAATCGCCGCTCGCGTCTGCTCGATTCGCGCCAGCAGGTCCTCACCGGCGGGTTGAGGCGGGGCGGCAATCGGTTCGGCGGGTTCTGCAACCATCTCGCCGGTGTCCTCGGATACTTCACCCGGTTCCTCAACGCGAAGAGACGAGACGTCCTCCACCGCCGGCGGGGCGTCTTCCTCGCCAGCTTCAGGCGTATCTTCCAGCGCAACGGGCGTTGCCTCTTCGTCGATCACAGGCGACACCGGTTCCTCAACCTCAGCCTCTCTTTCGAGCGCAGAGACGACCTCGGCCTCCTGCTCCACCTCCGCAGCGGCCTGGGGTACGGTTTCAACAAGCACGGCTTCCGGCCCGTCGGCTTCGGGTGCGCCCTCCGCCTCTGACTCCTGCGGCGCAGCGACAGCGGCCGTCGGCTCTTGCTCGGCAGTCTCAGCCTCTGTCGCTACGGCCGGCGCTTCGGCGCCTTCCACCAGAGACTCCGCGACGATCAGCGTCTCGGTGAACACGACGGCGTCTGCGATCCATGCCGCGTCTGACGGCGCAACAGCCTCCTCATCGGGCATCGCGCCGGCGAGGGACTCCGGAGGAGCCGCTTGAGGAGCAGTCGTCTCCCCCACGACGTCTGTCTCGGCCCCCATGCCTGCTTCGTCTGCCGGTTCGGCCTCGGCCGGGGTCTCGGCGGAACGGACGGAGACGTCCGCAACATGCTCATGCTCTGAGATGGTCTCGCTGAGAGGATAGTGCTCGGCGACGGGCGGCAGGAGCTTGCCTGCTGCCCCGCCGAGCAATTGCTGGCGCATCTCCCGCCCGCTCTTGGGAGCGAGGAGAACGCCGACTGCCGCTCCGACCGTGAGTCCGAGCAGAAACTTGATGAGCCGCATCATCGATGCCTCCTTGGCTGCCGCCCGACACCTGGCCAGCGCACGGGGCGAAGCCAGCTCGGAGTAGTTCTTCGGAAGAAGTTAGCGCGGACTTTACCAGTGTACAAGACTGGCAACACCAGCCGGAGGAAGACTGGAGCTTTCCAGTCAGGCGAGTCTCTGAACGACCACCCGGCCGTCCTCCCCGGGACTCACGAGGACAACCCACTTGAGCCCATACCGTTCCGTGACTGCCGCCGCCGTCTCAGAGAGCGCGCCGCTCGCCTGGGAACCGGCAAACGCCATCATCGGCAGCATCGGGCGCTGCTCGATCTGGACCCTGACCCCTTCAGACGACTGCTTCATCAGAATGGGCTCAGGGGTGAGCTGCCGCAGCTGCTCCACACTACCAGAGGTGAGCTGGAGCGCTCCGCGCGATCCTGCGGCAGGTGGCGGAGCGGCATCCAGGTTCTGCTTGATCCGGCGCGCGTACCACCACGCGGCCACCAAGGCGGCGACCGCCACGAGCGCGAAGAGGAGTACGACGATCAGAATCGGGCTATCCATCCTTTTGCGTGTCCATCCGGTCTTCCTCCGGTTTCGGGGGCTGTCCCGCCTCCCGCCTTACGTTCGCCAGACGTTCGGCCATGTCGCGCTCCGCCCCACGTATCGGCACGTAGTATGCGTGACCCGAGAGTGCCTCCGGGAGGTATTCCTGGTCGACCCACCCGCCGAAGTCGTGCGGGTACTTGTATGTGACGCCATGACCGAGTTTGGCGGCGCCGCCATAGTGCGCGTCGCGCAGATGCGGAGGAGGCGGCCGATTGCCTTCCCGCTCGACGTCGGACATCGCCGCATCGATGGCGAGGTAGGCGGCATTGCTCTTGGGGGCGAGCGCGAGATAGGCCGCAGCCTGGCTCAGGCTGATGCGGCATTCGGGGAGACCGACGAATTCCACGGCGCGGGAAGCAGCGACGGCGATCTGGAGGGCCTGAGGGTCGGCATTGCCGACGTCCTCGCTGGCGAAGACGATCATGCGCCGGGCGATGAAGCGTGGGTCTTCGCCGCCGCCAAGCATCGACGCGAGGTAGTAGATTGCGGCGTCTGCATCGCTGCCCCGCAAGGATTTGATGAAGGCTGAGATCGTGTCGAAGTGCGCGTCTTCCCGGTCGTACGAGATGGGGGCCTTCTGAGTGGCGTCGCGAAGATCCTCGACGGTCAGCGACTGTGCTTCAGAGGATTCGATCGCCGTACCCGCGGCGGCCGCGAAGTGCGATCGATACGCGGTCTCCACGGCATTCAACGCCACCCGCGCGTCTCCGCCCGACACGGCGGCGAGGAAGCGAAGGCCCCCATCCTCGAGCTCCACCTTACTGCGGCCGAGACCTCGTTCTTCATCGCTCAACGCGGTCCGTACAAGGCGCTCGACGAGCTGCGGCGTGAGCGGCTCGAAGCGATACAGCTGGCAACGCGAGAGGAGCGCCGCATTGACCTCAAAGTATGGGTTCTCGGTGGTGGCGCCGATCAGTGTCACGATGCCGTCCTCGATCGCCGGCAGCAGGGCGTCCTGCTGAGCCTTGTTGAAGCGATGGATCTCGTCGATGAAGAGAATCGTCCGCACGCCGCTGAGGGCGCGCGTTTCACGCGCGCCCGTGATGGCGGCGCGCACGTCAGCCGTCCCCGAATTCACCGCGGAGAGCTGCACCAGTCGCGCCCCCGTCTCTGCAGCCATGAGACGCGCGAGCGTCGTCTTGCCGGATCCCGGCGGGCCGAAGAAGACCATGCTGAACAAGGCGCCGCCCTCTATGGCGCTGCGCAGCACGCTTCCAGGGCCGACGATGTGCTCCTGGCCGACGAACTCGGACAGGGTCCGCGGCCGCATGCGCGCCGCAAGCGGCGCCTCTGCCGCGACCTGATCATCGCTCAGCGAAAAGAGATCCACCGGTCAAGTGTAGTGCCTGACGCCGGCGTGCGCACCGGTGATGGTATACTCGCTGGTGTGATCATCGACGCCAGCAGAGACCCCAAGCTGCAGTTCGACGAGGCTGATCCCTTCCCCATCGATCGATGCGAAGTGCGGCGCGACGTCGCGAGATCCCTCCTCACGAACATCATCGCTGACGGGCAGGCTCTGATATTGCCGATCGGCGCGCGTATCACTCTCTGGGCCGGTCAGAACGTCGTCTTCGTAGGCAGGGCCGTGGACACGGACACCGTTCTCGATCTGTTGTCGGCGGAGGGTGATGACGAACTGCACGACCACGAGACGATCTGAACCACAAGGCGCCGGGCTTGTGAGGCCATCGTGAAGGGACTGATCCTCAGTGGCGGCGCGGGCACGCGCTTGCGGCCCATCACGCACACTTCCGCCAAACAACTCGTGCCTGTGGCCAATAAGCCCGTCCTCTTCTATGGCCTTGAGGCGATGCGCGACGCGGGTATCGAACAGGTCGGGATCGTCGTCGGCGAGACACGAGCCGAGATCGAGGCGGCGGTCGGCGACGGCAGCCGATTCGGGCTGCGCATAACCTATCTGCCGCAGGAGGCTCCGCTGGGCCTCGCCCATGCAGTGCTGATCAGTGAGGCTTTTCTGGGCGAGGACCCGTTCGTCATGTATCTCGGCGATAACCTTCTGAAGGAGGGCATCGCCCCCTTCGTCAGCGACTTCCATAAGACCCGGCCGGACGCTCTCATCCTGCTTCAGAAGGTGAACAACCCGAGCGCCTACGGCATCGCCGAGTTGGAGGGTGAGCGTGTGGCCCGGCTTGTGGAGAAGCCTGCGGAGCCTCGCAGCGACCTCGCCCTCGTCGGCGTCTACCTGTTCACGCCGGAGGTCTTCGCCAGCGTCAAATCCATTTCGTATTCCGCACGCGGAGAGCTGGAGATCACGGACGCGATCCAAGACATGATCGACCGCGGCCTCCGGGTCGAGTCACGCACTGTCTGTGGCTGGTGGAAGGACACGGGCAAGCTCGATGACATGCTCGAGGCCAACCGGCTTGTGCTCAGCACCCTGAGAACCGCGGTCGAAGGTGAGCTGCGAGACACGACGCTCGAGGGACCGGTGCAGATCGGAGCCGGCAGCCGTCTCGTCAACTGCACGGTACGCGGGCCTGTCGTCATCGGGACGGACTGCCGCTTGACCGATTCATACATCGGTCCGTATACGGCGATCAGTGACGGGGTGGTCGTGGAGGAGGCCGAACTGGAGCACTCGATCATCCTTGAGAACAGCCGCATCTGCAGGATAGGCGCCCGGATGACCGACAGTCTGGTGGGCAGGGCTTGCGTGATCGCTCGCGGTGACGGGCGTCCCGTGGCCTACCGCTTCATGATCGGCGATTCGAGTCAGATCGGCATCCTTTGACCCCACCGGGCGCGAGCTGACAGGCAGGGTACGTCGGGAGGGACCACATGATCGATGGCGTCAAGACGAAGAAACTCAAAGTCATTCCCGACGAGCGGGGGCATCTCATGGAATGCCTGCGCAACGACGACGAGTTGTTCGTTCGTTTCGGCCAGTTCTACATGACGACGACCCTTCCGGGGGTTGTCAAGGGCTGGCACCTGCACGATCACCAGTACGACAACGTTGTCTGCGTCAAGGGGATGATCAAGCTGGCGCTCTACGACGGCCGCGACGGCTCGAGCGGAAGCTTTGCGTCGCCAACCGCGGGCCAACTCGACGAGTTCTTCCTCGGTGAGCACAATCCCCTGCTCGTTCGCATCCCCCCAGGCATCTGGCACGGCTGGAAGTGCACCAGCGTTGATGAGGCGTACATCGTCAACGCTCCCTCCGAGGTGTATCGCTACGACGAGCCGGATCAGCGAGAGCTGCCTCACGACACTCCTGAGATACCGTACGACTGGGGCGTGCGGCTGCGCTAGGCGCGGCCGCAGCGATGATGCCGCGCTGGTTCGTGACCGGGGCCGGCGGCCAGCTGGCCACGGCGTTCGAGCCGCTCCTCGGTGGGCAGGTCTTCCTGAGCAGGGAGTCCGATCTCGACATCCGGGACGCCCCGGCTGTGCGTGCAGCCGTCCACGCATTCGCGCCCGACGTCGTCCTGCACTGCGCCGCGTACACAAACGTGGATGGCGCAGAGGAGGACCCCCTCACGGCGGAGGCAGTGAACGTTCGGGGCACGCGCAACCTTGTCGACGCCGTGCGCGGCACGCACACGCACCTCGTATACTTCGGCACCGACTACGTCTTCGACGGGACCAAGGGCAGCCCATACGTGGAGAGCGACGAGACGAATCCGCTCAGCGTCTATGGGCGCACCAAACTTGCCGGTGAGAACGAGGTCCTGTCCTGGGCCCATGGCATTGTCGTCCGCACCTCCTGGCTGTTCAGCGAGACGGGCACCAACTTCGTCAAGACGATTCTGGCGGCGGCGAAGACAAAGGCGGCCGGTGGCGAGGCCCTCACCGTCGTCGACGACCAGGTGGGCTCGCCTACCTATGCCGGCCACCTCGCCGGGGCCGTGGTGACGGCGCTCCAAAGCGGCGTGACGCCGGGCATCTACCACATGGCCGGGAGCGGCTTCTGCTCTTGGCTGGAGCTGGCGCTGGAGGTGGTGCAGCTGGCCGGGCTCGACGTGGATGTTCGGCCCATCACGACGGCAGAGCTGGGCAGGCCCGCGCCTCGCCCGGCCTTCTCAGCACTGGACACGGAGCGTCCCATCGCGCGTCTGCCCCATTGGGCAGACGGCGCCGCCGCCGCGGTCGACAGGCTCCTCAGCCTCGGATAAGGTCGGTCGGCCGGCCGGCTGACTGAAGCAGCGATTGCCGCCGGTCTTTCGACCGCTCAACGGCCTTCTGACGGAGAGGGGGAGACAGTGAGACTTGTGGTCACGGGCGGCGCCGGGTTCATCGGCTCCAACTTCGTGCGCTACATGCTGCGGACGCACGCCGATGTCGAGATTGTCAATCTCGACAAGCTCACCTACGCGGGGAACCTCGCGAACCTGCGCGACGTCGAAGACGATTTGCGCTACTCCTTCGTCAGGGGCGACATCTGTGACCCTCACGTCGTTGGAGAGACGCTTCGCGACGCCGACGCCGTCGTCAACTTCGCCGCCGAGACGCACCTGGACAGGTCGATCGCCGCGCCGCAGGACTTCATCCCCACCCACGTACTCCGTACTCCCACGC
>CAZHMG010000085.1:0-9256 GCA_964533575.1 uncultured Thermoleophilia bacterium
CACCTGCTTGGCGTTCTGACTGCAGACGGTGACACAGTTGCCGCAGCCGATGCAGCGCGTCTGGATGACGCTCGCCTGCCCGTCAAGAATCTGGATGGCCTTGGCGGGGCACTCCCGAACGCACGTGTAGCACATGCGGCAGCGTTCGCGAATCGTGGTGACGAGGTGAGCTGGCATGAACGTCCTACCAGGTTCCGACGTCACCGCAGGAGGGACGAGTCGACCGCGCGTGGAGAAGCGTCCGCTGCGCATGAGCCCGCGAAGTCATGGCTCGAGTATAGACCCTTCCCGGCGCGGGAACCTCCCCGCCGTGGTCTGCTACAGTTGCCGCACAGTGAGTCCACATCGCACATCGCTGCGGCCTTCTCTGGAGGTCCCCACAATGGCGGACAAGCCGGCGATCGTCAGGCATATGCCCCACTTCCTCAAACCCCTTGCGCCGATCACGATCGACCACGCAGAGGGCTGCTGGGTGTACGACACGGAGGGCGGCAAATGGCTCGACTTCGTGGTGGGCATCGCCGTCGTGGGCACGGGACACAGTCATCCGCGGGTGGTGCGCGCGGTGCAGGAGCAGGCGGCCATACTGGCGCATGCCCAATCCGGCATTTACCGCCACCAGCCCATGCTCGACCTGAGCGCGCGCCTCGCCGGCCTCCTGCCCGAGCCCATCGACGAGATCCTGTTCATGAACTCAGGCGCGGAGGCGGTCGAGAACGCCGTGAAGCTCGCCAAGCAGGCCACGCGGCGACCCGGAGTCATCGCCTTCCACGGCGCCTTCCACGGCCGCACGCATCTGACGATGGCGATGACGAACTCGGCCGTGCACTATCGCGGCCACTTCGAGCCGCTCGCCGGCAGCGTCTACCACGCGCGCTACTGCTATCCCTACCGAACGCCGGCAAGCGAGGATCCCACGGCCTATGCGATCGATGACCTGCGCCGTGTGCTGCGCTCCGAGATCTATCCGGACGACGTCGCCTGCATCGTGGTCGAGCCCATCCAGGGGGAGGGCGGCTTCATCGTGCCCACGGCGGAGTTCATGCGGGAGCTGCGAGCCGTGGCCGACGAGATCGGCGCCCTGCTCGTCCTCGACGAGATCCAGGCGGGCTTTGGGCGGACGGGCCGATGGTTCGGCTTCGAGCATTACGGTATCACCCCCGACGTGGTGACCATGGCGAAGGGCATCGCCTCCGGCTATCCGCTGTCGGCGGTCGCGGCCCGTGGCGAGCTCTGGGATGCGTGCCTGCCCGGTTCGATGGGCGGCACATACGGCGGCAACGCGGTCGCCTGCGCCGCCGCCCTCGCGACGCTTGACGTGATGGAAGACGAGGAGCTTCCCGCCAACGCCATCAGGCAGGGAGAGAAGCTGCTCGAGTTCTTCACGTCGAGGCAGGCGCGGTATCCGGGGCTGGGCGACGTGCGCGGCAAGGGCCTCATGTGCGCCATCGAGTGTGTCCGTCCGGGGACCAAAGAGCCGGACGCCCCGGCCGCGAAGGCATTCATCGCCGAGGCGGCCGGGCGCAAGCTGATCCTCATGGGGGCGGGCAGTCACGGCAACTGCGTGCGGTTCATCCCGCCGCTCAGCATCAACGACGAGGAGATGGCCATGGCCCTCGCGGTGTTCGAGGAGTGTCTTGCGGCGGTGTATGCCTGAGCCGCAGTGGGCCGGGGCGCCACGGAGGCCGTGTTACACTCACGGCGATGATCAGCCGTGAGCAGCAGCAGACCGGGCTTCTCCAGCGCGACGCGCAGCCGAGGTTCATGACGCGGCTGCGCGTGCGATACGCGGAGACCGACGCAGCCGGCGTCGTCTACTATGCCAACTATCTCACCTACTTCGAAGTCGCGCGCGTCGAGCTGCTGCGCGCGCTCGGCCTGCCGATCACTGAACTTGAGGCGCGCGGCGTGCTGCTGCCCGTTGTCGAGGCTCGCGTCAGATACCTGCGTCCCGCCCGCCTCGACGACCTCCTCGAGGTCTCTCTCGCCATCCGCTCAGTCGGTCCGGCCTCCTTCGTCTGCGACTACGAGATCTCCCGCGACGAACTGCTGCTCGCGACCGGCATGACCCGGCTCGCCGTGTGCGAACGAGAGTCGGGCCGTTGCATCCCCATGCCGCAATGGCTGCGCCGGCTCTTCGAGCTCGCTCCGGCAGCCGGCGAGGACACATGAGCCAACCTCCCCGCGACGACGATCAGGGAATGCCGGCCGACTTCGAGGCCAATCCGCCGGACGGCCTCGACGTTCGTCACTGCTACAGGCATCCCGACCGAGAGACCGGCGTCTCGTGCACGAACTGCGGACATCCGATCTGTCATGAGTGCATGGTGCCGGCGCCTGTCGGCTTTCACTGTCCGGACTGCGTCAAACAGGCCCGTGCGGGGGGCTCGCGAGCCAGAGTCGTGGGGCGGCAGCAGATCCGGTCACGCTGGAGCGCAGGCGGCCTCGGGGCGGGCCTGGCCCCGGTCACACGCATCCTGATAGGCGTCAACGTCGCCCTGTTCGTCGTCGAGATCCTGGTCGGCGCCGTCGGCTTCATCGGCGGCGGTTCGACAGCCGCGCTGGTGTCCATGGGCGCGCTCGTGCCTGCCTATGTGTGGGACGGCGACTATTGGCGGCTGTTCTCGGCGATGTTCCTGCACGGAGGCCTGCTCCACATCGCCTTCAACATGTATGCGCTGTACCTCGGCGGGTCGTTCCTGGAGAGGATCGCCGGGCGCACGAAATACATCATCATCTACCTGGTGGCCGGGGTGAGCGGCAACGTCGCCGTCCTGGTGCTCGCGCCCGCGCTCTCAGTCACCATTGGCGCGTCGACTGCGATCTTCGGTATCTTCGGCGCCCTCTTCGTGTACAGCCTCCACTACCGCGACAGCGCCGCCGGTCAGGCCCTTCGGAGCATGGGCGCCATCATCGTCATCAATCTGCTGTTCACGTTCCTGATCCCGGGCATCTCGTGGCAGGGGCACATCGGCGGCTTGGTGGGCGGCGTCGCGGCGCTCGAGGCGCTCTCGTGGTTCGGCCGCCGTGACCTTGGGGCGCCCTTCCGGGCGCGCGACGCGACGCTGCTCGCCGGCTACGTCGCCCTTCTGGCGGTTATTGTGCTGTGGAGCGGTCCCTCGTCCGGCTTCTGAGCCATGGCACTGGAGGAATTCGCCCCCGGCATCTGGCTGCAGCAGGGCCTTGCCGAGGGCTTTCCGACTGTCGCCGGCGTCGTCCTCACTGAGGCGCACGCCATCGTCATCGACACGCTCACCAGCCCGCGTGACATGGACCCTGTCATGGCCCTGCTGCGGGAACGAGCGGGCTTGCGTCGTGTCCTGGTGGTCAACACACATCACCACTGGGATCACGTGTATGGGAACGCATGCTTCGCGACGGCGGACATCGTCTCCCACGCCGCATGCCGCCGTCTGCTGCTGTCGTCGCCCGGCGAGGACTCCTCGCCGCCGCGCCCGCCGGAGGGCCTTGTTCTGCCCAACGTCACTTTCACCGGAGACGTGATCGTGAGCGACGTCGACGAGACAGTCCACCTCATGCCCGCGCCGGGTCACAGCGAGGACTCGATCATCGTCTTTCTGGAACGACGAGGAGTGCTCTTCGGCGGCGACGCCGTCGAGTGGCCGCTGCCGTCCTTCGGCATCGGCAGTGATGTGGATGCCTGGCTGGGGACGATCCGCGAGCTTCGGGCTCTCGGCGCGGAGCTCATCATCCCCAGCCACGGACCCGTCATGGATGCGACGCTGCTCGACGCCAACGAGCGGTACATGGAGAGCCTCCTCGCCGCGGTCGCGGCGGGGCGGCGGCGCGGCCTGCAGGCGGATGAGCTGGAGCTGGCCGCGGAGGACTTCGTCGCCCCCGGCGTCGTCCTGTCTGACGTCTCACTGGCGTCGCACGCCGCCAACGTGGCGTGGCTGTGGAGGGAGGCGAGCCCAGCAGAATGACAAAAGTGGACATTCTGCGCCACTTGGTATACAAATGGCGCATGAAGCTCTCCACACAAGCCGATTACGCTGTTCGCGCCGTCTTCGAGCTCGCCCGGCACGAGCCCGGCGAGGTGCTGCACACGGACGAGATCGCGACGGTGCAGCGCATTCCCAAGGCGCGTCTCGCGAAGGTCATGCAGGACATGGCCCGAGCCGGGCTCGTGAGGACGATTCGCGGCCGCCAGGGAGGCGTCGTTCTGGCGCGGCCGTCAGAGGACATCACGGTCCGAGACGTGTTCGAGGCGGTCGAGGGTCCAATCCTGATGTGCCGTTGCCGGCAACGCGCGGAACAGTGCGGGGAACAGGGGTGCGACACGCACGAGTTGTGGCACAGGATCGAGGAGCTCCTCAACGAGGAGCTCGAAGCTGTGACGTTTGCGGCCCTGGCCGGCGCGACATCTTGCGCGCCGGCCCCAGGCGCCCGCCATCACACGTCGAGGAGGTGAAGAACATGGATGAGACCAGAGAGCAGGTCGAGCGTGCGCTTGACGACATCCGTCCGGCGCTCCAGGCCGACGGGGGCGACATCGAATTCGTCGACCTCGTGGACGGCGTTGTGCAGGTGCGCCTGCAGGGCGCGTGCGCGGGATGCCCGATGTCGCAGATGACCCTGACCAACGGCGTCGAGCGGCATCTCAAGAACGTGGTGCCCGGCGTCGAGCGCGTCGAGAACGTCATGTATTGAGGTCTGCCGGCAGAGTGAGCGGAAGGCTGCAGCCGGACGCCGGAAAGGGCGTTCGGCTGCAGCCACCCTCTGGACTCCCGTCGTGAAACACGACATATACTTGTCGCACGCACGTCGCACGGGTGGGGATGAGCGGGGGCCCAGCGTCAGCCCAGAGGAGGGCGTTATGTCAGAGCCGGATGTCCTCGAGGCCGCCAGGGGCGAGACTCCTGGCAATCTCTGCGAGGGTGAGGAAACGATGAGCGAGGACCTTCAGGACCCCTCGCTGTTCATCAATCGCGACCTCAGCCTGCTGGACTTCTTCGAGCGAGTCCTCGACGAAGCTCGCGACGCTGCAAATCCGTTGCTGGAGCGGGTCAAATTCGTCGGCATCGCGCAGTCGATCCTGGGTGAGTTCTTCATGGTGCGTATGGCCGGACTGCGCCAGCAGGTCGACGCCGGCGTGACCGAGTCCGTGGACGGGTTCACGCCACAGCAGCTCCTGCCGGTGGTCCGTGATCGGGCGCTTCATCAGATGACCGAGGCGCGGCAGATCTTCAGTCTTCTGCTGCCGGAGCTCGGCGCGGCAGGCATCCACGTGCTTGACTACGCCAGCTTGAATGCGTCGCAACGGGCGGCGCTCGAGGCGTACTACGAGGCGCGCATCTTCCCGGTGCTCACGCCGCTGGCATTCGATCCGGGCCGGCCGTTCCCCCACATCTCGAACATGAGCCACAATCTGTCGGTCGTCGTCCGCGACCAGGCTGGGGAGGAGCACTTCGCCCGCGTCAAGGTTCCGCCGATGCTGCCGCGCCTCATCCCCGTTCCGCCCGGCGAGGACGGCGAGGGCGGTCACTGGTTCGTCTGGCTCGAGCAGGCCATCGCGGCCCACCTCTACACACTCTTCCCCGGTATGGAAATCGTCGAGTCGAGCCCGTTTCGGGTTACGCGAGACGCCGATTTGACCATCCAGGAGGCCGAAGCGGACGATCTTCTCGAGACCATCGAGCGCTTCGTGCGGCGGCGGCGGTTCGGCTCGGTGATTCGCGTCACCACGGACGCGACGATGCCCGAGCACACGCGCGAGATCCTGAAGGAGAACCTCGAGCTCGACGACCACGATCTCTATACGGTCGACTCGCCCCTTGGACTCGGCGACCTTCTGGACATCGGCAAGATCGACGCACCGGATCTCAAGTACCCGCCGCTCGTCCAGGCAGTGCCGGCCGCACTGGGCGACGCGGAAGGCGTCGACATTTTCGCGGCCATCCGGCAGCGCGACATCCTCCTCCACCACCCTTACGATTCATTCGATCCGGTCGTGGATTTCGTCACCGCCGCTGCCGAGGACCCGGACGTTCTCGCGATCAAAACGACCCTGTACCGCGTCGGACGCAATGCGCCCGTTGTCGACGCGCTTCTCGAGGCGGCGGCCAACGGCAAGCAGGTTGCGGCCCTCATCGAGCTCAAGGCGCGGTTCGACGAGGAGAGCAACATCGGCTGGGCGAAGGCGCTGGAACGCGAGGGCGTGCACGTGATCTACGGACTCGTCGGCCTCAAGACGCACTCGAAGATCATGCTTGTGGTGCGTAACGAGGGGGAGCGGGTCCGGCGCTACGTTCACCTCGGCACGGGCAACTACAACAGTGTCACGAGCAAGCAGTACACGGACCTCGGCTATCTCACCTGCAACGAAGACCTTGGGGCGGACGCCTCCGTCGTATTCAACTCGCTGACCGGCTACGCGACCGCCGGTACCTACCGCAAGTTCCTGGTCGCGCCGTACACCATGCGGCGCGGGCTGGAAGAGCGCATCGATCGCGAGATCGAGCACGCCCGACGAGGAGAAGAGGCGCATCTCATCTTCAAGATGAACGCGCTCATCGACAAGCCGTTCATCCGCAAGCTGTACTGCGCGTCCCAGGCGGGCGTGAAGGTGGACCTGATCGTCCGTGGCATGTGCTGTATCCGTCCGGGCTTGGACGGGATCAGCGAGAACATCACCGAGCGCAGCATCGTGGGGCGCTTTCTTGAACACAGCCGTATCTACTGGTTCCGCAACGGTGGTGACGAGGAGGTGCTGCTCGGGAGCGCCGATCTGATGCCGCGCAACCTCAACCGCCGCGTCGAGATCCTGTTCCCGGTGCAGGACTCGGGTATCGTGCGCCGGCTGCGCCACGAGATCCTTGCAACGTCGCTTGCAGACAACACGAAGAGCCGGATCCTCCACAGTAACGGCACGTGGGAGCACATCTGGCCCGGGGAGGGCGAGCAGGCGCTGAACAGTCAGGAGTGGTTCGTCGCGCGCGCCCGCGAGGCGGCGCGCGGCGAGGAAGGGGCCGCATGATGAAGATCTACTTCCTGCGTCACGGCAAGTCCGTCGACGCCTCACTGTGGCGGGCGGGTGACGATGCGCGGCCGCTCACCCCGGAGGGACTGGACCTGATGCGGCTCGAGGGCACACGCATGCGCGCCATGAAGCTGGCTCCCGACGCCATCGTCACCAGCCCGCTGACCAGGGCTCGTCAGACCGCGGACATCGTCGCCGAGGAGCTCGGCCTGACCTCGAAGCTCGAGGAGGACGAGCGTCTTGCGCACGGGTTCGACAGGAACGCGCTGGTGGCCGTCATGGACGACCACGCCGGCGCCGGCAGCATCATGATCGTCGGGCACGAACCCGACTTCAGCGCCACGATCTCGGCCCTCATCGGCGGCGGGCGGGTACAGCTGAAGAAGGGCGGCCTTGCGCGGGTCGACGTCGTCGAGCGGGTCGGTGACATGATCTTCGGAGTGCTCGTCTCGCTGCTGACTCCGGCTCAGATGAGCGGGGAATAGGTGGAGATCGAAGCGAAGTACTCGCTTCCGGATGTGGCGGCGCTGGAACGCCTCGAGTCCGTTCAAGATCTTGCGGGCTATCGGCTGGCGCCGGGAGAGCGCCGTGTCGACAGGGACACCTTCCTCGACACGGCCGACCGCCGCTTCCTCGAAGCCGGCTACTATCTGCGCCGTCGCGAGACCGACGGCGGCGTGCGGCTCACGCTCAAGCAATTGGCGAGCGACCCGAGCGGCGTGCTTCGGCGCGAGGAACTGGAAGCGCTGGTCGCCGTCGACGTGCCGCCGGCGGAGTGGCCGGCAGGCGAGCTGCGCGACCGCGTGCGGACGGTTTCAGGCAACGAACCGCTGGAGCCGTTCCTGGGTCTCAGGCAGGAGCGGCTGACGCGGCGCGTCTTCGACGGCGATCGCGAAGTGGCCGAGCTGAGCCTTGACCGGGTGTTCCTCGACGGTGCCGGCGGGGGCTGGCTCGAGGCCGAGCTCGAGTTGCGTCCGAACGGCGGCGAAGAGGATCTGGACCGCCTCATTGCCGGACTGGCCGGCGTCGTCCCGCTCGTTCCCGAGTCGCGCTCCAAGTTCGCGCGCGCCCTCGATGTCGCTATGACCGGCAGCGGCGCGGCCGCATCGGTCGAAGGGACGGCGTCCTGGGCGCTGTTCTCGCGGAAGGAGCGCGCCCTTCACGAGGAAGAGGCGCGCAAGACCGGATCGCGAGGGCGCCGCGCCTTGGCTCTGCTGGCGCTCAACGAGGGGCTGACGCAGATCGAGGCCGGCCGGCGGGCCGGCCTTTCGGATCGCCGTGTGCGGTATTGGCTGGCGCGTTACCGTAGCGAAGGCGTCGCCATCTACGGGCTGATGCTTCACGAGAATGCCGTCGTTCAAGCCGGGCCGAAACCCATGCGGGAAGAGCCGGCCGCCGCAGAGCGACAGGCGGCGGGAGCGGATGAATCAGGCGCAGACGGACCGGCAGAGCCTGGGAGCGCCATGGACGCGGCGGCGCAGGCGGCCAGTGGCGACGAAGCCGCCGGAGCGGGCGACGAGATCGCCGCGGTCACGCCGGCGGAGCCTGCAGGCCAGGAGGCCGCAGCGACGGACGCACCGGCAGTGCACGCTCCTCGCAAGAAGCGGCCGGACATCGAGCCGGGCAACACGATGACCGCCGCCGCCGTGAGTACCCTGCGCTTCCATCTCGAGAAGATGCTGGAGCATGAGGAGGGCACGCGGCGCGACGAGGACATCGAGGAACTCCACGACATGCGGGTCTCGACGCGCCGCATGCGCATGGCGCTGCGGGTCTTCGCCGACTACCTGGATCGCGACACCATGCGGCCGGTGCTCAAAGGGCTGCGCCGTACAGGAGCCACGCTGGGCGCCGTGCGCGATCTGGACGTGTTCAATGAGAAGACGGCCCACTATCTGGCCGCGCTCCCCGCCGAGCGATCCGGGGAGCTCGATGGCTTGATGGAGGCGTGGCGGGTCGAACGCGAACGGCAGGTTGAGCATCTCGTCGCTTATCTGGACGGGGGCCGCTACAGGCGATTCGTGGCGGAGACGACAGAACTCCTCGACGGCCCCCTCGAGCGGCTGGTTCCCCAGACGACGAGCGGGCCGCGTCCACAGCGCGTTTCACAGGTGCTGCCCGGGATCCTCTACAAGGACATGGGAGCGGTGTGGTCGTTCGAGGGGCAGATCGAGGGGCTGAAGACTCCCCTGCTCACCTATCACGCGCTGCGCAAGGCGTGCAAGGGACTCCGCTACACCCTCGAGTTCTTCGAGG
>CAZHMG010000086.1:0-8842 GCA_964533575.1 uncultured Thermoleophilia bacterium
CTGCCCGGCGAGTCGCTGCTGCTGACCAGCGGCACACTGGCGGGCGGGGGCCTGCTCAACATCGCCATACTCGCGCCGCTGGTCTTCCTCGCCGCGTTCCTCGGCGACGTCTGCAACTACCTCATCGGGCGCTATCTGGGTCGGCACCTGCTCAAGAAACCTCGGCGCTACCTCAAGCCCGAGCACATCGCCACGGCGCACCGCTTCTATGAGAGGCACGGGGGTATGGCGATTGTGCTCTCGCGGTTTCTGCCCGTCGTCCGCACCCTGGCCCCATTCGTCGCCGGCGTCGCCGAGATGCCGTTGCGGAAGCTGATGACGTACGCCGCTCTTGCGTCCGCCCTCTGGGTCGCCGTCTTCCTGGGCGGGGGCTACTGGTTCGGCACCGTCCCTTGGGTGCAGGACCGGCTGGCACTCGTCCTGGCGGCGGTCGCCCTGGTATCGGGCCTTCCCGGGATCATCGCCTACCTCGCGCGACGCGTGAAAACGGCCCGGGCGAGGAAGGTACTCGGAGAGTAGTACCATCGCTTCATGGGATGGCTGCGGCAGGCGATCGTGCAGCAGCTCCGGCGTTTGGAGCTTCCTGGCATGGGCATGACTCAGTCATCTGAGCCCGGACGGAGGGAGTTCCTTTGAGCGCATCGATCCTGCCGCTCGACCGACGCCTGCGCGGCGCTTCTTCTCTCCTTCTGGCGCTGCTTGCGCTGCTTCTCCTCGCGCCCTCCGTCAGCGCCGAGCCGCCGTTTCGGGTTTCGTCACAGATCGAGGACCGCGCCGGCGTGCTGGGCGCGAACCGAAGCGCGGCAGAGGCGGCCATCGAGGAGCTGCGGCAGACGGAGCAGGTGCAGCTGTGGATGGTTTACGTCAACACGTTCTCCGGCCTGGACGCCAACGACTGGGCGAACGCGACTGCCGAAGAGAGCGATCTGGGCCTCAACGACGTGCTCATCGCCGTGGCCGTCGAAGACCGGGCCTACGCCTACTCGGTGGATCAGGACTTCCCCCTCTCCAACAGCCAGCTCAACGCCGTCATGACCAACGACGTCGAGCCGGCCTTGTCAGAGGACGATTGGGCCGGGGCCGCGATCGGCGCCGCCAACGGCATGCAGGCCACCCTGCGCGGCGGAACCGCGGGCCAGGACGGCGATGCGGGCGGAGGATGGGGCGGCAGCATCCTCATCGCGGTCATCGTCGTCATCGTCCTTGTGGTCCTCGTCGCGTTTTTCGCCCTCCGCGGCAGGAAGAAGGCTGCGCCGGGAGCGCGGCAGGCCGGGCCGGCCCGCGCAGAAGCGCCGCCGATCCCATTGGCCGAGCTGCGCAAGCAGGCGAACCTGCAGCTCGTCGAGACGGACGACGCCATCAAGACCAGCCAGGAGGAACTGGGGTTCGCGGTGGCGGAGTTCGGTGAAGAGGCGGCCGTCCCGTTCCGCGACGCGCTCGAAGACGCGGAACGCCAGCTGGCCGACGCCTTCAGGCTGCGCAAGGAACTGGATGAAGCCCGGGAGGAGCCGGAGCAGCGGCGGCTGCTGACCGGCATCCTGCAGCACACGACGGCGGCCAATGACCGGCTCGACGCAGAGGCCGAGCGTTTCGACAAGTTGCGAGACCTCGAGCATACGGCGCCGCAGTTGCTGACGAGCCTCGAGCAGCGCATCGCCGAGGTCGACAGCCGTCTGCCGCAAGCGCAACAGACGCTGGCCGAGTTGGGCCAGGTTTATGCGCCCACTGCCGTCTCGCCGGTCGCCGCCAACCCCCAGGAAGCCCAGGGACGTCTCGACTTCGCCCGGGAACAGGTCGTCGCCAGTCATGAGGACCTGGACGCCGGCCGACGCGGCGAGGCGGTTGTCACGGCGCTCGCCGCGGAGGAAGCGGCGGGGCAGGCACAGCAGCTCCTCGACGCCGTGGAGCGGCTGCGTACCGATCTGGCGGGCGCGGCGGCAAGCATCGACGAGGCGATCGCCGAGACAGAGCGTGACATCGCCGAGGCCAGGGCCATCGGCGACCAGGCGCAGTTCGCTCCGCTGATCGCGACGGCGCGAACGGCGGCCGACGCGGCGAAGCAGGCCGCCTCGCCGGATGGCGGCCGTGATCCCCTCGCGGCCCTGCTGCGTCTGCGCGAGGCCGACGATGCGCTTGAGAAGGCGCTGCAACCGGTGCGCGACGCGAGGACGCAGCGAGCCAAGGCTGCGGCATCCCTCGAACGCGCGCTGCTCGGAGCCCGCGCTGAGGTCGCCTCGGCGACCGACTACATCACGACGCATCGCGGCGCCGTCAGCAGCGAACCGCGGACTCATCTGGCGGACGCTCAGCAGAACCTGAAACAGGCGCTGGCCCTCGCCGACGCCGACCCCGCCACCGCCGCGCGCCACGCCGTACGGGCGCAAGAGCTTGCGACTGCGGCGCTGTACGAGGCGCAGTCCGATGTGGCCACCGCCGAGTCGGGCGGGTTCGGTCCGGCCGTGCCGGGCGGCGGCATGGGAAACATGGCCGGCGCCCTCATCGGCGGAATCCTCATCAGCTCGATGCTGGGCGGAGGCGGCGGGTTCGGCGGTGGCCGCCGGGGTGGTTTCGGCGGCGGGGGCCGACGGGGCGGGTTCGGGGGCTTCGGCCCCGGCAGCTTCGGCGGTGGCGGCACACGGATGCGCCGCGGAGGCGGCGGGCGTTTCTGACAGGCGGAACGAACGGCAAAGAAGGAGACGATCATGAGTCAGCAGTCAATCCTCGGAAGAATCGCCCAGCTCACGAGGGCCAACATCAACGCCCTCATCGACTCAGCCGAGGATCCGGAGCGAATGCTCGACCAGATGATCCGCGACTACACGAACAACATCGCCGACGCGGAGGACGCGGTTGCGCAGACGATCGGCAACCTGCGCATGATGGAGGCGGACGCGCGCGAGGCCACCGAGACCGCCACCGAATGGGGAGCCAAGGCGTCGGCGGCCGCGACCAAAGCGCAGGATCTGCGCGGCGGCAGCCCAACGGAGGCCGACCGCTTCGAGAATCTGGCGCGCATCGCCCTCAAGCGCCAGATCGAGTACGAGAACCAGGCAAAGGACCTGCAGCCCACGATCGACCAGCAGACCGAGGTCGTGAACAAGCTCAAGTCAGGCCTGGTGCAGATGAAGGGCAAGCTGGACGAGCTGAAGGCGAAGCGCGACGAGCTCGTCTCGCGGGCCAAGATGGCCGAGGCGCAGACGCAGGTCCACGACGCCCTGCGCAGCGTCAACATCACCGATCCCACCAGCGAGATCAGCCGCTTCGAAGAGAAGATCCGGCGCGAGGAAGCGAAGGTCGCCGGTCAGACCGAACTGGCCGCGTCGTCGCTCGACGCCCAGTTCGAGACCCTCGACGATGTGGCGGTGGATGCGGAGGTTGAGGCGCGGCTCACCGAGCTCAACAAGAAGACGGGGGCTTGACCCTGCGGCTCACCAGCGCTCGTACTTGACGAGATCAGCGAGCGGACGCCGGTCGGTCTCGGTCGGAGCCTTCGCCGGATAGCCGAGAGGGGTTAGCGCGACGAGATCGACGTCGTCTGGGAGCCCCAGGACCTCGCGCGCGGCCTGTGGATCGAAGGCCGCTATCCAGCAGGTCCCGAGTCCCACAGCCGTGGCGGCGAGGACGACGTGGTCCATGACGATGGTTGCGTCCACGTCGGCATAGGACTTGCCGTCCATGCGGCGCCACGCCTCAGAGGGCACGGCCACGACACCGAGGACGAGTGGAGGCTGGGTGAACCAACGGCGTCCGTAGACCCGCGCCAGCTCCTCCTCCCTGCCTCTGGTGTGGACGACGAGGATCCGGAAGGGCTGCTTGTTGGCGGCCGTCGGAGCGCTCCGGCCGGCCTCGAGCACGCGCGCGAGGTCGTCATCTGAGACAGGCTGATCGGTGTACCCACGCGTGCTGTGGCGGTGCGTGATCGCGTCGAAGACGTCCATGCTGCTCCTCTTCGGGCTGTAGAGTACGGCAGCCAACGATAGCGCAGCGAACCCTGCGGCGTCACTGGCTGCGATTGATTTCCGACGCTCCCGAGGTCTGGATGGTGCGGACGGAGGCGTTCCCCATGTAGGTGAGGGACGAAGCCCCGCTGAGATCGGCATCGAGCGTACGGGAGACGTTCACCGTGCCGTTGCTGGCGCCAGACAAGGTGACGCTCGCCACGGCGATCTCGAACTCGCCGAGCGTCAGCTTGCTCGCGCCCGACGCCTCCAGCTCGGCATCCGCTCCTGAGCCCTGCAGCTGGATCTGGCTTGCCCCGGAGGCCCCGAGGCGCACGTCTTCAGCGAGCAGATCGCCGGAGACCCTGCTTGCGCCCGAAACATCCAGCACCGTGTCGCCGGCCTCGATATCCGTGAGCGTCATGGTGCTGGCCCCGGAGATGGTCATATTGAGGCTCTGCCTGCCGGCGAAGCCGGTGACTGTCCCCTTCGACGCGCCCGAGAGGCTCACGGCCTCGAGCCTCGGCAGCACGACGATCGCCCGCTTCGTCGCCGTGCCGAAGCTGATGCCCGCGTCCATGCCGATCCTGACCGCGTCTCCGCTCTGCTCGACACGCAGACGGTCGACCAGGTTATCGTCGACCGTGACCTCCACCCGGAACTCGTCCCCTCGCCTGATCTCGACTTCGAATGAATGACTGACGTCGACGCGGGTGAAATCCCGGAAGTCGTACTGCTCGGTCACAAGGTCGCCGGAGCCGATGACCGGGGAGCCGCCGCAGGCGGCGGCGAAGAGGGCCAGAACAACGACGGCCAGACCAGCAGCAATGAGCAGCACCGCGCGCCTGATCATGATCACGCCCCTTTCGTGAGTTACTCCTGATGGTAGCCGCGTCACCGGGTGACGTCGAGAGTGGACGGGTTGCGCGAGGATGTAGGATGGCTCCTGAACCGTCCGGTAACCCAGCGGCGGAGCCGATCTGGAGGTGAACTCCCATGACAGCAGCCATGCTCGCGGCATCCGGGCCCCTGCGAGACGCCTATGAAGCCGGGTCGATCGTCTCGCTCGTCTTCTACATCTTCATCCTCGTTGCGATCGTCGCCGTCATCTACACGCTCATCACGGACGATCGTGACCCGAGCACGATCCTGGCGTGGCTCTTTGTGATCTTGCTGCTGCCGATCCTCGGCGTGATCCTCTACTACTTCATCGGGCGCAACTATCGGCGCGACAACGCGAGGCGAAGCAGAATGCGCACGCACCTGCGAGCCTTGTGGGAACGCTCGTTGAATCCGACGCTCCAAGCCAATTCGGGTTACACGCAAGCCGTCATGGACGACCTCGACGACACCCCCGGCGGCAGGATCGCGATTTCCTCGCAGCGGGAGAGTCGTCTGCCGCCGCTGCCGGCAGACACAGTCGACGTCTACGTCGCCGGCGCCGAGAAGTTCCCCAACCTGCTCAAGGATCTGGCCCGCGCCGAGCGGTACATCCACCTCATGTACCTGATCTGGGAGCAGGACGAGCTGACAGCGCAGGTGACAGAGGTCCTGCTCGATCGCCTCGCCGCCGGTGTGGAAGTCAACATCATCTATGACTGGATCTCCTGCATCACCTACAAGAAGGACGAGCTCAAGCGTCTGGCCGCTGCCGGAGCGACGGTGCGGCCCTGCTACAAGCAGGCCTCGCACATCAACTACCGCAACCACATGAAGATGGCGATCGTGGACGGCGACGTCGTCTACACCGGTGGCATGAACATGGGCCAGGAATACATCGACGGCGGCAAGCGGTTCGCGGTATGGCGAGACACCCACGTCCGCATGACCGGCCCCATCGTCGCCCCGTACATCGCGCTCTTCGCCGCCACCTGGATCCTCAACGGCGGCAAGGAAGATTACGTGACGGGGTACATCAGCGACCCGGCACCGCACGAACCTGGCCAAGGCATCCCTGTGCAGATGCTGCATTCGAGCGTGGAGACCAAGCAGAAGGCGATCCGGGATGCGTTCATCATCGCGTTGACCAATGCGCGCCACAGGGTTTGGGTGCAGTCGCCCTACTTCGTCCCCGACGAGCCGCTCATCACGGCCATGTGCGTCGCCGCCACGAGCGGCATCGACGTGCGCTTCATGATGACCGGCATGCCCGACAAGAAGGTACCGTTCTACGCCGCTCACGCCTACTACCAGCAGCTCCTGGAGTCTGGCGTCACGGTGTACCAGTACAAGGCCGGCTTCCTCCACGCCAAGACGGTGACGGTCGACGAACAGGTCTGCATGATCGGTACCTGCAACTGGGACATCCGCAGCATCATCCTCCACGAAGAGGTCGTGGCCGCGATCTACGACGAGGGAATCGCGAAGGACTACGCCGAGCAGTACGAGCGCGATATCGCCGACTGCGTGCAGATCACGCTCGATCAGTTGCAGAGCTTCAGCGCCTGGGAGAAGTTCCGCAACCAGATCTACCGTCTCTTCTCGCGCCTCCTGTAGACGGGCGACCGAGCCTCGCCCTCACGACGCTTCGTCCAGGGCCTCCTCGAACTGGCTCGCGTAGAGATCGAAGTAGAAGCCGCGCGCAGCCATCAGCTCGTCGTGATCGCCCTGCTCGATGATTCGGCCATGGTCCATGACCAGGATCGTATCCGCGCCACGGATCGTCGAGAGCCTGTGCGCGATGACGAAGGTCGTGCGCCCCTTCATCAGCTCCGCCATCGCCTCCTGGATGAGGACCTCGGTGCGCGTGTCCACCGAACTGGTGGCCTCGTCCAGAATGAGGATCTCCGGATCGGCGAGAAAGGCCCGGGCGATGGTGAGCAGCTGCTTCTCCCCCTGCGAGAGGTTCGTCGCGTCCTCGTCGAGCACCGTGTCGTAGCCTTCGGGCAGGACGCGCACGAAGTGGTCGACGCGCGCGGCGCGCGCCGCCGCCAGCAATTCCTCGCCGGTGGCGCCCTCGCGCCCGTACGCGATGTTCTCGCGGATCGTGCCGCTGAACAGCCAGGCATCCTGCAGCACCATGCCGAAGAGTCGCCGGAGCTCGTCGCGGGTCATCATTCGGGTATCGACGCCGTCGATCAGGATGCGGCCTGCGTCGATCTCGTAGAACCGGAGCAGGAGGTTAACCAGCGTGGTCTTGCCGGCGCCGGTCGGTCCGACGACGGCGACCGTGTCGCCCGGCGCAACGTCGAGCGAGAGCTCTTCGATCAGCGGCGTGTCGGGCACGTAGCGGAACGACACGCCCTGGAGCGTGATGTGGCCGACGGTATGCTCGAGCTTCACCGGGACGGCGGGCTCGGGCTCCTCCTCGGCCTCGTCGAGAAGCTCGAAGACCCGTTCGGCCGAGGCTGCGGTGCTCTGCAGGACGTTCATGATGCTCGCGACCTGCGTGATCGGCATGGTGAACTGACGCGAGTACTGGATGAAAGCCTGCACATCGCCGAGCGAGATTCTGCCCGTGGCGACCATGAGGCCGCCGACAACGGCAATCGCGACGTAGTTGAGGTTCGTGACGAAGGTCATGACCGGCTGGATCATCCCGGAGATGAACTGAGCCCGGAAGCTCGACGCGTAGAGACCGTCGTTGTGGCGGTCGAAGGTCTCGATCGCCTGCTGCTGAAGACCGAACACCTTGACCACGTTGTGTCCGCTGAACATCTCCTCGACATGGCCGTTGAGATCGCCAGTACGCTCCCACTGGGCGGCGAACTGCTTCTGCGACCGCTTCGCGATCATGATCGTGATGAGGACGGAGAGCGGCACCACCAGCAGCGAGATGAGCGCCAGCAGCCAGCTGATCCAGAGCATCATGATGAGCACGCCGATGATCGTCAGCAGCGCCGAGATCAGCTGGGTGAGACTCTGTTGCAGAGACTGGGAGATGTTGTCGATGTCGTTCGTGATCCGGCTGAGGATGTCGCCGCGAGGATGATCGTCGAAGTACCTCAGCGGCAGGGCCTCCAGCTTCTCGTCGGCCGCCCGGCGCAGCCTGTAGACGATGCGCTGGGCCACCCCCGCCATGATGTAGTTCTGCATCCAGGCGAACAGCGCGCTCAACAGGTACACCCCGGCCAGCAGCAGCAGCGTGCGGGAGAGGGCGTCGAAATCGACGCCCTCTCCCGGCCGCAGGTTCATCGCGGAGAGCATCTCGGCGACCCGGTCCTGACCCTGGGCGCGCAGGTCGGCGATGGCCTCTTCCTGGGTCACCCCGGCGGGAAGCTGCTGGCTGACGACGCCTTCGAACAGGATGTCGGTCGCGTTACCCAGGATCTTGGGGCCGATGACGAGGAAGCCTACGCTGACGGCGGCCAGCAGAACGACTGCGACGATGCGCAACTGCTCGGCCCGCAGCATGCGCGCCAGCCGCAGGAGCGCCCCTTTGAGGTTCTTCGGCTTGGCGACGGGCATCGCCAGCATGTGACCGGGAGGGCCTCCTCCGGGGCCGCCGGGCCGTCCGCCCGGGCGGGAGGCGGCGCCGGGGCCCGCCTGACCAGACCGATGGGGCGCTTCGTGCCCGGCGCTCACGCGGCGCCCTCCTCGTCGCCGAGCTGCGATGCGACGATCTCTCGGTAAGTCGGACTGGTCGCCATCAGCTCGTCGTGCGTGCCCCGGCCGACGATGGTGCCGTCTTCGAGCACGATGATCTGATCAGCGTGCATGATCGTGCCGACCCGCTGTGCCACGATGAGCACCGTCGCGTCCGCCGTCTCTCTTCTGAGCGCCGCCCGCAGACGCGCGTCGGTCGTGAAGTCCAGGGCCGAGAAGCTGTCGTCGAAGATGTGGATCTTGGCCTGCTTGGCCAGCGCCCGGGCGATGGCCAGACGCTGCCGCTGCCCGCCGGAGACGTTGGCGCCGCCCTGGGAGACCGGCGCCTCGAGCTCCTCCGGCATCTCGGCGACGAACTC
>CAZHMG010000087.1:0-8389 GCA_964533575.1 uncultured Thermoleophilia bacterium
TCGGCTTCGGCCTGCAGCCGCCTTCCGCCGACTGGGGCCTCATGATCAACGAGAACGAGATCGGCGTGGTCATCCAGCCGTACGCGGTGACCGTGCCGGTCGTCATGATCGCCGTGCTGACCATCGCCGTGAGTCTTATGGCCGACGGCCTGGCGCGGGCGATCATCGGCATCGACCGCCGGACGGGAGTCGAGTGAGCGACGTCGTCCTCAGCGTGAAGGGCCTGCGCGTCGAACTCGAGTCCAGCGGGACCGACATCGACGACGAGGTCGAATTCGTCATCCATGCCGGGGAGGTCCTCGGCCTTGTCGGCGAGTCCGCCTCGGGCAAGACGACGGCCGCGACGGCGCTGCTCCTGCACGAGCGTCGCGGCGCCATCGTCTCGGGCGGTCAGATCGTGCTCAAGGGGCAGAACATCCTTGAGCTGACCCCGACCGAGCTGCGCAAGATGCGGGGCTGCGTCGTGTCGTATGTGCCACAGGATCCATCGATGTCGCTGAACCCGGCGCTGCGCATCGGCATCCAGCTGCTCGAGGTGCTGGAGGTGCACGGCTACGGCGCCTCGGACGAGGAGCGTAAGGCGCGCGTGCGAGAGATGATGGGCGAGGTGCTGCTGCCGGGCGACGACGCCTTCCTGCGGCGGTACCCTCACCAGCTCTCCGGCGGCCAGCAGCAGCGCGTCGCCGTTGCCATGGCCTTCGCCTGCCGCCCGGCGCTCATCGTGCTCGACGAGCCGACCACGGGGCTCGACGTGACGACGCAGGCGCACGTGTTGCGCACGGTGCGCGACCTGACGCGCACCTACGGCGTCGCCGCCCTCTACGTGACGCACGACCTCGCCGTGGTGGCCAACCTGGCCGATCGCATCGCCGTCATGTACGCCGGACGGCTGGTGGAGATCGGCTCAAAGAAAACGCTCTTCAGCGGGGCGGCGCATCCGTACACCCGCCGCCTGATCGCTTCGGTGCCGGATCTGGCCGGCAAGTACGCGCTGCGTGGCATCCCCGGCCGCGCGCCGTTGCCCGGCCGCCGGCCCCAGGGCTGCTCGTTCGCCGAGCGCTGCGACTTCGCCGAGGAGCGCTGCGTGGAGGAGTTCCCGCCGTACGACGGGCCCGACGACGAGCATCGCATCCGCTGCTGGCGCTGGCGTGAGGTCGGCGCGAAGAGTACCGTCGAGGAGCTGAAGCCGCGCAAAGCGATCGTCGTCTCGGCAGACGGGGAAGAGCCAGTCATGCGCGTGCGGGACGTGCGCGCCTGCTACGGCGCCAACGAGGTGCTGCACGGAATCGACCTCGACGTGCGCGCCGGCCGTTGCCTCGCCCTGGTCGGCGAGTCCGGCAGCGGCAAGACGACCATCGCCAGATGTATCGCCGGCATCCACCCCGGACGCATCGACGGGGAGATCCTGCTCAACGGGAGAGCCCTAGAGCGTGACTCCCGTCGGCGTCCGACCGGCGACCGCCAGGCGATCCAGTACATCTTCCAGAGCCCGTACGGTTCGCTGAACCCGCGCCGCTCCATCGGCCAGATCCTCTCGCCCCCGCTGCACACCTTCTTCAGCCTCAGCCGGCGCGAGGCCGAGAAGCGCATGGCCGAGGCCCTCGAGATGGTGTCGCTCGACGCCTCGCTGCTCAACGTCTACCCCGACCAGCTGAGCGGCGGCGAGCGCCAGCGCGTGGCCATCGCCCGGGCGCTCGTGGCGAAGCCCTGTGTCTTGATCTGCGACGAAGTCACCTCGTCGCTCGACGTCTCGGTGCAGGCCTCCATCGTCGAGCTGCTCGTGCAGCTCGTTCAGGAGACGGGCGTGGCGATGCTCTTCGTCACCCACCACCTGCCGCTCGTGCGCAGCCTGGCGCAGGAGGTGGTCGTGATGAACCAGGGCGAGATCGTCGAGCTGGGGATGGTCGACGCGGTGCTCGCCGATCCGCAGGCCGAGTACACGAAGAACCTGCTCGCCGACACGCCCGACGTCATTCGCGCGATCGACTGACGGCGCGCCGGCATTCTGCCGCTTCCGGCGCCGCCCTCCCGGCTACTCTGCCGCCGGCTCCCCCCTCGCCCGGAGCCGCAGCACCATCACCTCGAGGTCGTCGGAGAGGCGGCCGGCGAAGCTCTCTGCCGCCGTCCGGATGCCGTCTGCCACCTCCTGCGCCGGGCGACCGTACAGCTCGCGCAACCCCTCCAGCACGCGTCCCTCGCCGAACAGGCAGCTGCCGCGGCGAGCCTCGGTCAGCCCGTCGGTGTAGAGGACGAGGTAGTTGTCGGGCTGAAGCAGGGCCGTGCGGGCGACATAGTGCGCCGTGAAGGATCCCAGCGGGGGGCCGTAGACCGGATCGACGATGGTGGCGGCGGAGGCTGTCAGCAGCACAGGTGCGGGATGCCCGGCGCTGGCGAGCATCAGCTCTCCTGTGCTTGTATCGAGAACCACCGCCAAGGCGGTGACGAATCCCTCTTCATCGCGGCGCAGCAGCATCTCGCTGACTTTCTCGAGGATATAGGCGGGATCGGTCGCCACCTCGGCGAGCGCCTGGATAGCCGCGCGCACAGTCCACGTCAGACTCGCGGCGGCGATTCCGCTGCCGGAGACGTCGCCCACCAGGGCGAGCACGTGTCCCCCGCCGAGGTCGATCAGATCCCAGAGGTCACCGCCGACGAGCTCCGGCGTCGAGGAGGGCGCTTCGACAAGGCCGACGTCCAGCTGGGGCAGGTCTGGCAGCGCGTGCTGGAACGTGCGCTGCAGGGTGAGCGAGAGGTCGCGCTGCGACTCATACAGCCCCTGAAGCGCCTGCTCGGCGCACCGCCGCGTGGTTACGTCCTGAATTACGGCCGCCGATCGCGCAGGGTGGCCGTCCGCATCGTGGACGAGCGCCGCCCACACATGCACCCAGATCTCCCGGCCGTCTTTGCGGACGTAGCATTTCTCGACGTCTAAGGAGCCTCGGCCTTCCTTCAGGAACGTCATCAGCTGGTCGCGGTCACGCTCGTGATCCTGCGGGGGCGCCAAGTCGGCTGGAGACATGTCGAGCAGCTCGGACCTCGTGAATCCCGTCATCTCGCAGTACCGGTCGTTGACCTCCAGGAGTTGCCCGTCGAGGCCCACCTGAACCGCGCCGATCGCCGGCGAGTTGAAGAAGGCGCGGAAGCGCTCCTCGCTCTCGCTCAGCGCGTCCTTCGCCAGCTTCATCTGCGTGAGGTCGACGGTGGCGTTGCCCACGCCGACAACGTTGCCGGCGTCGTCGTGCAGCGGTTCCCAGAAGACATGCAGGTACATCGGTCCCGTGGGCCTGTCGAACCACATCCGTTCAGAGAGCCGGATGTCCTCGGTGATGACGCGACGTTTGATTGCGATGAGGCGCTCCGCCTCCTCGGCGGTGAAGACGTCGGCGTCAGTCTTGCCGATCAGTTCAGACGGGCGGATGCTGCGCTGGTTGTAGGCCCAGGTGTAGCGCAGGTCCAGATCCTGAGTCGCGACCGAGACGGGTGCGTTGCGCAGCGCGAGGCGGAACCGCTCCTCGCTCGCGCGCAGCGCGTCCGCGGCCTGCTTCTGGTCGCTGACGTCGTGGGCGACGCCGACGCCGAAGAGGGGGGTGCCGTCCGGCCCTCTGACGACCGCGGTGTGGAGCGAGACCCAGACGAGGCTGCCGTCCTTGCGAACGTACCGCTTGCGGAGCCGATACGACGAGCGCACGCCGGCGACGATCTCGGCGATGAGCGGGTCCTCCTCGGCACGATCGTCAGCATAGGTGATCTCGCTCACGGTCAGCTGCGTGAGCTCCGCGGGCTCGTAGCCCAGCAGGTCGAGGAAGGCCTGGTTGGCCATGATCAGCCGGCCGCCGGCGTCGGCGAGGGCGACGCCCATGATCGTGTTCTCGAAGACGCTGCGGAAGAGCGCCTCGCTCTCGCGCAACGCCCGCTCCGTACGCTTGCGCTCCGTCACGTCGTGCGCGACCACGAGGGCGCCGTCGACACCCCCTGCGGAGGAGGCGTAACTGACGCTGAGCGCGACGTCGAGCACGCGGCCGTCCCTGGTCCGCACCTGATACTCGGCCTCCTTGACCGGCCGAAGGCCGGCCCGCGCCAGGCGAACGCGCTCCTGGAAGTGGGCTCGGCTGCCGGGCTCGAGCAGATCCATCGGGTTCATCGCGAGCAGCTCATCGCGCGTGAAGCCCAGGGTCAGGCACATGGAGTCGTTCACTGATCTGAAGCGCGGAACCGTGAAGTCGATCTCGTAGATGGCGGTCGCCGCGGTGCGGACGAGCTCTTCGGCGCGGTCGTCGGCGCGGTGCAGGGCCTCTTCGGTCTGCTTGTGATGCGTGATGTCGGTCGCGGCGCACATGACGCCGACGACGACGCCCGCGTCGTCGAGGATCGGCTCGGTCGCCATATCGTGGACGAGGTCGCCGCCGGCGGCGGCGGGCCTGTGCGTGACCACCTCGTCGCGCCGGCCGACGCCGGTCTCCAGTACCTGTCGCTTGATGGCGGTGAACGCGTCGGCGTCCTCGGGCGTGCAGATGTCGTGATCCGTCTTTCCGACGATGCTCTCTGTACGGAAGCCGGGCGCCGGATTGTAGATCCATGTGTAGCGGAGGTCCCGATCCTGCGAGAAGACGACGATCGGCGATCCTTGGAGGGCGACGCGGAACCGCTCCTCGCTGTCTCGCAGGGCACGATCGCCGCGCTGCCGGTCAACGGCGATCGCCACGTGGCCGGCGATCGTCTCCATGAGGTCGAGCTCCTCAGGCGCGAAGCTCGTCCTGTCGCGGGCGCCGAACGACAGCGTGCCCAGGACGCGTCCGCGTGCGACGAGGGGGTGGGCCGCGTAGACCTGCACGCCGAGCGCGCGGACCAGCGCGACGCTCCGGTCGTCGCTGTGCCGGACGTCCTCGACGACGATCCGCCGCACCTCCCTGGCCGCGCGGCCGGACACCGCGGCGCCGAACTCGAGGGCCGCGATCGCCTGCGTCGCCTGGGCATCGAGGCCGGCGTACGCATTGAGCAGCAACTGGTTGCCGCTCCCGTCCACCAGGTAGTTGGTGGAGACGTCACAGCCGATGTGGTTCATGACGTCACGACAGAGATCCTCGATGATGCCCTGGGGATCGTCGGTGGAGAGGAGGCGTGCGCTCGTGCGGGCAAGCAACGCGCTTCGGCGCTGCATCTCGTCCCGTTCGAGCTCCTTGCGCTTGCGGCCGTCGATGTCGCGCAGATAGCCGGTCACGCCGGAGGTGGCCGGATACACGCGCAGCTCCATCCAGCGACTGACGAGCGGCGACACGTACTCGACGATTGAGGGCCTCCCGAGCTCCATGGCCTCCCGTAGCGCGATGTTCGCCTCGTTGCGCGGCAGCGCCGGGAACACGTCCCACATGGAGTGGCCGAGAAGGGATTCGCGGCCACGTCCTGTGAGGCGTTCATAGGCGGTGTTCACGTGCTGGTAGCGGTACTCCCAGTCGAGGGCGAAGAAGCCCTCGTCGATCTCCTCGAGCAGCAATTCGTTGCGCGCCACGCGGTGAGCCCGGGCGGTCGGGGAGGGGAGTGGACCGCCTTCCGGATGAGCCTCATGCAGGACGCGGCGCTTCACGCACCGGACCTCGAGGCCGTGATCGCTCCTCAGTTCGAGGCCGTCCATGAGCCTGCTGATGAGGTAGAGACCGCGGCCGCCGGTGCGCTCCAGATCGGGCACCTCGCCGGGGTCGAACGCCGCGACGTCGAAGCCCCTGCCGTGATCACGAACGAGCACCATCAGGTCCATGCCGTTGAAGAAGAGCGTCACCTCGATCTCGTCGCCCACGCCGCTGTGCCGCACTGCATTGGTCATCGCCTCCTGGATGGCCAAGACGACGTCGTCGATCACCCGCGGCTGCGCCTCCTGGTCGTGCAGGTAGTCACGAATGCGATGACGTGCGCGCAGGAGGCGGGCAGGGTCGAGCGGCAGGGAGAAGCGCAGGCTTGAAGGTGTGTGGAGCCCAGGCACGAAGCCGGGGTCGAGGCATTCTGAGTCTATCGGTCGCACAAGTCATCCATGAGGGGCGTTCCTGGTCGGATACCCGATTGTAGAGGAAAGACGCGCTGTGGGGGTGTTGAGCAGGGATTCGACGCGAGGGGCGGGGGCCGGGGTGGAGGCCCGGCCCCCGCCCCCCGGGAGGCCGTTTCCGGTCCCCCACCGGTACGGTCGGACCGGTCCGTCCGCACGGGGCCAGGTTCTGCCCCCCCCCCCCCCGCCGATCAGATCATTGCCGCGGTAGTACTCGCGGGCCTCGCCCAGAACGTCGTCGATCGCCGCGCTCTGCTCGTCGCTGAGCGGCGCGGCCCGGTGCTCGGCAAGGATGGCCTGGACCTTCTCCTCGGCCCGCGACACGATGTCCTGCTTGCCGCCGCGGACCCAGTCGACGTGCGTGCCCCAGTCGGCGACGACCGGCTGGTAGCGGTCCTTGACCCAGTACTGGCGGGTGAGGGCGCGACCCATGAAGCTCGCCGGAGCCGTGCCGACCTCCAGCGCCTCGTCCACGGCCAGCGTCTCGTCGTTGATCTCCGTGCCCTGAAGGTAGCGGCCGATGTTGCCGGCGATCTCTTCGTCGAGCACCTGCAGGACGTTGCTGTAGCCGAGCTCGCCGGCGAAGCTGCCCTGCAGCGTGTGCAGGTGGCTGCCGGTCATGATCGAGGTGAGCACGCCGAGCGACTTCTCCATGCCCGCCTGGTAGTCGAACATCTTGGCGTGCCCGCAGAAGCCGGAGGCCGTGGTCACGGGGATGCCGTGCTTGCGGCAGAGCTGGTTGGTCATGGCGCGCGTGTACCAGGTCTCGGGGGCGGCGGGCAGACCGTGGGCCCACTTGGCGTGCACGACGCCGTCGCACGGGTGCAGCCCGACCGGCGTGCCCGGGTTGATGAGCTGGGCGATGACGATGAAGGCCATCGTGCCGGCCCAGGACTGCACCTGGACGGAGGCGAGCGGGCCGGGGGCGGTTGCACCCGCCCGGCCCCCCGGCGACGCCCACACGCACCAGCCCTGCTCGGCGAAGCGCCAGATGGCCTCGAGGGCCTCGTTGCCGAAGGCGACCGGCGGCGCGACGTCGATCTCGGCGTCCAGGGTCACGCCCAGCGCCTGCGCCATCCTGATCGCGAACTGGTCCGAGTCCTTGAGGTAGCCGTAGTGCTGTGGCTTCACCGAGTAGCGGAAGCCGTTCGCCAGTCCCTCGAGCTGCTGCATGATGCCGGGGACGCCCTTGAGGTCGGTGAACGTGAAGAGGGCGTCCATGACGTGCACGTTGGGGAGCGCGTCGCCGACGATCTGCACCTCGGCGTGCTCGCGCAGGGTGGCCGAGCGCAGCTCCCACGTCTGCGTGTCGACGTAGCGCATGCCCATGCCCTGCAGGAAGTGGACGCGGTCGCCCCCGATGCGCACGTCCATGCCCGGGTCGCGCGCGACGATCTGGTAGCTCGACGGAACGGACCTCAGGCACTCCTCGGCCAGCGCCGGCGGGATGCGCACCATGGCGGCGTCGCGGTCGACGCGGCAGCCTGCCTCGGCGAGGAGATCGAGCGTCTGCTCGTGCTTGATGTTGGCGCCGGCCGTCTCGAGGATCTCGAGGGCGGCTTGATGGATGGCCGACAGCTCGCTCTCGCTGAGAACGTCGACCGGGGCGAAACGACGCAGATACCCGTGCTGCATGATGCTCTCCTCTCAGGCCGCGCCGACGAAGGTCTTGGCCAGCTCGACCGCGCCCGGCGCCGCCGGCTCGTAGCCGTCGGCGCCGATCGTCGCCGCGAAATCGGCGTTGATCGCGCCGCCGCCCACCATCACCTTGACCTGGTCGCGCAGGCCGGCGTCCTTGAGCAGGGCGATGACCTTCTTGTCTTCGATCGAGGTCACGGTGAGCAGCGCCGAGAGGGCTACGACGTCGGCGCCGTACTCCCGCACCGCCTCGACGAACTTCGGCGCCGGCACGTCGATGCCCAGGTAGTGGACCTCGAAGCCGGCAGCCACCAGGAGCGTGCACACCATCTCGATGCCGATGGAGTGGATGTCGCCCTGGACCGTGCCCGCGTCGACGGTGCCGAGCGAGCTGCGCGTGCCGCCCTGCGCCTTCAGCGCCTCCTCGAGGATCGGCGCCGCCGCCTTCATGGCGTCGGCCGCGCCGATGAGGTCGGGCAGCCAGCGCGTGCCCTCCTCGAACTCGTCGCCGATCTTCTTGATCGCGCCCGTCATGGCATCGAAGGCGGCGACGGGGTCGATGCCCTCATCCACGGCCCGACGCGCGTAGCCGGCTGCGCCCGCCGCGTCGTACTCGTCGACGGCTTTCATGAGGCCGGTCAGGATGTCGTCCACGCTTGCCTCCGTGTTCGGTGGTCGCCGGGTTGGATCGGCTCGTCACGCAAGCATACCGTGGCG
>CAZHMG010000088.1:0-8086 GCA_964533575.1 uncultured Thermoleophilia bacterium
CGCGCAGCGGATACTCGCGGGGTGATGTGCGCTTACGTCAGGGGGAGAGACCCGGCCTTACAAGCAGGGCGTCGCTGGTTCAAATCCGGCATCGCCCACCATCATCCCATGCTTGTCCCTGCCGCAGCTCTGCACGCTGGGCTCTTCCTGTCTCCCTTATGATCCGATCCATGACGCTCGGCGGTGCCGAAGCGGCACGCCTTACGGGAGAGGCGCAGCTACCTCTCCGCGGCGCATTTTGCCGCTCTTCGCTGGGTATGCTAGACTCCCTATCCGCTGTTGGGGTCGCCTTTGTGCCCGTCTTGCAGCTGCTGTTCGCGGGGGCGTAGCTCAGCTGGTTAGAGCGCCGGCCTGTCACGCCGGAGGTCGCGGGTTCGAGCCCCGTCGCTCCCGCCACTGGGACTCACCCACTTTCCCGTCTGCCTTCACTGCCCGTGCGTATCCCGACGTCGTCCGCCTGCCTTTGCGCTCACGTTTGAGGCGTGTGGCGCAGTACGGCGCCGCTGGCATGCGAACGCGGCCGTCTCCCTCACATGACGATGGTCGGTGGCTGGCACGCCGCTGGAGACACCGGTGTGAAGAGGGTAGCAGGCCGGCGCTGGTTAGGGATGCGACGATTCCGGCTACTACCAAGGCATCCGAGCGCGATCGTAAGGCGGCCTATGCCACTCGAGGACTATGACACCAAGCGCGACTTCTCCCAGACGCCTGAGCCGCGGCCGGTCGTCAGGTCGAGCCGCGGCGGCAATGCCTTCGTCATCCAGAAGCACGCGGCACGGCGTCTGCATTACGACGTCCGCCTGGAGCTCGACGGCGCACTCAAGAGCTGGGCAGTGCCGAAGGGACCGAGCCTCGATCCTGCCGATAAGCGACTCGCCGTCCATGTCGAGGATCATCCGCTCGACTACGCTGCCTTTGAGGGGATCATTCCGAAGGGGGAGTACGGGGGAGGCACCGTCATCGTCTGGGATCGGGGGCGCTGGTATCCAGAGGGTGAGGCGGCGTCTGATCCTTCGGCTGCCTATCGCGACGGGAAGCTGAAGTTCCGGCTGGAAGGGGAGAAGCTGCGCGGCGCGTGGATGCTCCTGCGACTCGCCGGGAAGCGAGACGAGAACAAGGACAACTGGTTGCTCTTCAAGGAGCGTGACGAAGAGGCTCGTCGCGGGGACGCCGCCGCCGTCACCGTGCTTCTGCCCGACAGCGTCGCCAGCGGCCGCTCTCTTGAAGATATCGCCCAGGGCGACCGGGAACGCACGGCTGCTGATACGCTCTCAGACGGGTCGGAACGGCTTGATCCTTCTGCTCTCCCCGGCGCCCGCCGGGCAGCTGGGCCGGCCCGTGTCGACCCGGAGCTCGCCACGCTCGTGTCGCAGTCGCCCGAAGGAGACGGATGGCTGCACGAGATCAAGTTCGATGGCTATCGCGTCATGTGCCGACTCGAGAACGGAGTGGCGCAGATGCTCACGCGGCGAGGCGCTGATTGGACGACTCACTTCCCTACGCTGCTCGCAAGCGTTCAGAGGATTTCTGCGCAGACTGCTCTACTCGATGGCGAGGTCGTGTATGTGAAGCCAGACGGCCGCACGAGCTTCCTGCGTCTTGCCAGTTCACTTCAGAGTGGCAAAGACGTGGAGGGGAGGATCGTGTACTACGTGTTCGATCTTCTGTATCTCGATGGCCATGACCTGACGCGAGTCCCGCTCTTTCGCCGCAAGGAGGCGCTGCGCCGGCTGCTCGCGGGGTTCGCCGGCCCCGATCGTGTGCGCTACGTGGAACACGTTCGAGGATCGGGAGACGCGTTCTTCGCCCAAGCATGCGAGTTCGCGCTCGAGGGTGAGATCGCGAAGCGGCGTGACTCCCTGTACCGGCCCGGCAGGGGTCGCGACTGGCTCAAGGTGAAGTGCATGCATCGCCAGGAGTTCGTGATCGGGGGGTTCAGCGAGCGCGCCGACCGTCGTGGCGGGATCGGCGCGCTGCTGCTCGGCTTTCGCCGAGGAATCGATGAGCCTCTCCTCTACGCCGGCCGAGTGGGCACGGGATGGGACGAGCTGTCGGCAACCGACTTGCGCGAGCGCCTCGACGAGTTGCGCGCGCAGAGCTCACCGTTCACCGATTTCAGCGGCGGCAAACGTGAAGCCGGGGTCACGTGGGTGCGTCCCGAGCTCGTCGTCGAGGTCGAGTACCTGAGTTGGAACGAGCGCGGCATGTTCCGTCACGCATCATTTGAGGGACTACGCCTGGACAAGCTGGCCAGCGAGGTGGTCGCCGAGCATGACCAGGGGAATCCCCTGAAGCCGTTCGCCCCTCCAGCTGAGGCTCTCACCCCTCCGAAGGAGGAGGTTGCCGATCGTGATGAATCCAGCCCGTCCGCGGACGGCGGGAACGGCCCGGAAGCTGAGGCGCCAGGGCCAGCCACGAGTCCTTCGGCCGATGGCAAGAGGGCCCGCCGGCGGGGACGCGGCGTGACAGTCGGCGGCGTCGCGATCAGCAATCCGGAGCGGGTCATGTATCCCGAGCTTGGTCTGACGAAGCTGGACCTGGCTCGCTACTACGAGGACATCGCCACGTGGATGCTGCCGCACGTGGGCCGGCGCCCTTTGACAATGGTTCGTTGTCCGGAAGGGCACGGCGAGAGCTGTTTCTTCCAGAAACACGCGGTGGATCAGTTTCCGGAAACCATTCTGCGTGTTCCGATCAAGGAGGAGAACGCAACCGCGACGTATGTCGCGATCGACTCTGCGGCTGGTCTTCTCACCTTGGTACAGATGGGCGTCCTCGAGTTCCACGTCTGGGGCTCACACATGGAAACCGTGGAGTATCCTGATCAGGTCGTCTTCGATTTCGATCCGGATCCGTCGCTTCCGTTTGCCAAGGTGGTCGACGGAGCGCGCGGGATGCGTGCCGTCCTGGAGGAGCTCGGGCTGCAGAGCTTCGTGAAGACGACCGGTGGCAAGGGTCTGCATGTCGTCGTGCCTTTGCTGCCGGCTTACCGCTGGGACGAGGTCAAGCCCGTGACGAAGGCCATAGCCGAGGCTCTCGTGCGCTCCGACCCCTCGGCCTATGTGGCCACCATGTCCCTCAAGAAGCGCACTGGAAAGATCTTCGTGGACTATCTCCGCAACGGTCGCGGCGCCACGTACATCAGCGCGTTCTCCACGCGTCGGCGGCCTGGAGCCCCCGTTGCGACGCCGCTGCGCTGGGACGAGTTGGGGCCTGATCTGCGCGCCGATCGCTACGGGGTCGGCAACGTGAGGCGTCGTCTTTCGCGGCTGCGCGACGACCCGTGGCGGGGGTACGACGACGTCCGTCAGGAGATGCCGCCGGCCATGCAGCGGGCGGCATCGGCCATGTTTGCCCTTCGCGGGTAGGGGAACCTCCCCAACTATGTTGGCATAGGGTGGAGCGTGCGGCCGAGCGGCACTGTTCCACACGACCGAAGGGAGGGCAAGACGATGAGTACGGTGTACGACTGGATCGGCCGTCTGGGGCTTCTTCTCGCGATCGTCGGCGCGTTGAACTGGGGGCTGGTCGGTCTATTCGAATACAACCTGGTGGCGGCGGTGCTGGGAGGGACGGCAACCCAGACAGCCACGATGGCGGAACGAATCGTCTATGTGGCAGTCGGCATCGGTGGCGTGATCGCCATCCCGATGTTGGCGGCGACCCTGCGGCGCGCCCGCCCCGAATCCAGAGTGCATAGCATCCGCGACGAGTATCCGGATGATCGGCGCAGGGCTGCTTGAGCCATCGGTGAACCGAACAAGTGCCGTTGAATGCGGCGATTCAGCTGCGGAAAGCGAGGCACCAAGCCGGACCGGCTTGGTGCCTCGCTTCACGCCTGATGCTGGTCATGGCGTATCGGTGAGCAAGCCAGCAGAAGGATTGCCCTGACCACTCCGGGAGGGATTAGCTGAGGGACGGCTCTGCGATGGGCGGCTCTTCAGGTTGCGTCCCGCAAGCAGGCCCGTTTCTCGCCCCCATGTGCAGAGCGCCCTGCTTGCAGCCAGTCGCGCACAGTCCGCAGCCGCGGCAGGCGGAGGAATCGATGATCAGAGCAGGCGCTTGTGTGCGGTCGATGGTGATGGCTCCAAAGGGGCAGCGCTTCACGCATTGACGGCAGAGGGTGCACACGTCAGGGTCCACGACCGCGAGGTAGCGTCTGACGGGCCACACGTCGGCCGCCCCGAGCTTCTCGCCGGCGAGGATCGGGAAGCAGCAGTCGCTGCAGCAGTTGCAGATGCCGTGGTGGCCGTGGGTGCTGGACAGGTAGGCGGTGTGCATCAGCCCCTCGCGGTCCGACTGGCGCAGTATCATGATTGCGCGTTCGGGCGTGATCTCCCAGCCGATGTCACGGCTGTTGTCGAAGCGCAGGCATACCGTGTGCGATTTGCTGCAATTGCCCATCATGGCGCGGCAGTTGCAGGGCCAGAGGTAAATCGCAGACTGGCTCCGCAGCAACTCCTCGGCCTCTTCGAGCAGCAAGAAGGTGTAATCGCGCTGGTCGCTGTCGTTGGAATGGTGCTCCAGAATGGCCGTGATGCCGGCCCCGACCTCGTCCAAGTAGTCGTCGAGCTCCCACTCGTTGAGCTGGTCGCGGATCTCCTGTGGAATGTCGGCCCAGTGCTCGTAGAACGCCCACAGTTCGTAACGGGCGTGGAAGGATGCCGGTGAGATGATCCCGTTTTCGCGATCAAGGATGGCCCGACGCACCGCCCGGTCGATGAAGCTGTGATCGTAGTCCCCGAGCAGCCCGTGGGAAGCCGCGGCCAGCACGAGATCGATCTCATCGGGCGCGTAGAACCGATCAAGCCAAGGAAGGATGAAGTCGGGCGCATTGACCGCCGCGGCTACCGCGGCCAGTCTCGTTGTCTGCGGCGCCGGCCCCCCTTTCTGCTGCTCAGACATCGGGAGTGAATCCGTCGATGACGCGGTCAATGCTGAGGGCGAGGGCCTCGTCCAGCGGGGCCGGCTGATGTGATTCAAGGATCTTGACGACGCGCCTGCGCGCCGCTTCGCGCAGGTCGGGTGCGCCGTCGTCCCGCCAGCGTTCGTGACTCTTGCGATTGAGGATCCGGGGGCGCCATTGCGCGCTTCGCAGATGGGCTGACGTGTGTCGGTGAGTCAGGACATCCTTGCCGCGAGCCATATCGGCGATGACGTCGAGCGCGAGCGTATCGTCGCTGATCTCGACGCCGCCGAGCAGCCGCCGGTTCATCGCGATGAACTCGTCGGTGATCACGATCTGCTCGAGCGAGCCGGTGAGCCCGAAGTCGAGATAGCCGACGTCGTGATTGAGGTTTGAGCCGAGAATCATGCTGAGCAGGGTCAGCTCGGCGATTTCCATGCCTGCCTGTGCATCCACAGTCTGCGCGTCCGTCGTGCCGGCGTATCCCCAGTTCGGCAAGTCGAGCCAGCGGGCGAGCTCGATGAAGCATGCATAGCTCTGCAGGTACTCCGGAGCGTTGTACGAGGACTGCGCTGTGGCCATGTCGAGAACCGCAGGACCCATGCCGGTGAGAAATGGCGCTCCCGGACGTCGCAACTGGTGCAGCACGAGTCCGAAAAGCGACTCGGCGAGGCCCTGGGCCACGTGACCGGCCACCGTGATCGGGGCGGTGCCCCCAGCCAAGGGCGCCGGCGAGTAGATGACCGGAATACCGGTGTCTGCGCAGAAGAGGAGCTTGTCGATGCTGTAGCGGGAGTGCTCAAGCGGGCTGCTCGGCTGGGAGTACACGACGAAATAGGGTTTCGCACGGAGCTCTTCCTCGCCACCGCGCAGGATGATCGCGATGGTCCACATGGCGACAAGGTCGGCGCGATTCTCAACGGTCATCACAAGGGGCTTGACCGTGTTGATCGCCATCGCACGGAACTCCTCGAGGTAGGCCCGATGGGAATCCACCTCATGAGGGTAGGCGCCGGACATGACGAAGTCGATGTGATCGAGCGCATCGCACAGCCTGGCTGCGGCGGCCACGTCCGCGAGAGACGTCTCCCGCCGCTCACCGCTGTGGACGTCATAGATGTGCATGAGGTCCGATCCGGTGCCGAAGCGAGACTCGTAACCGCCCGCGGCGAAAGCGTGATCACCCGTGCGGCTGTAGAGATCGAAGAGAGGCGGCGCTGAGTCACGGGCCTTAGCCACCAAGGCCGCCGGAATCAGCACGCGATCGTCTTCGGTCAATGCGCAGCCGGCGGCGAGCAGGGCTTCTCGCCCCTCGTCATGGTGTATGCGCATGCCGATCTCCTTGAGAATGCTCAAGGCGGCATCGAAGATGCGCTCCTTGCCCTGGTCGTTCAGAAAGGCCAGTCGGCCTCTGCTGGTGGTCGTGTCGCTCATGATTCTCCCGCCCGACGTGTCCGCGTGTTCCCTGCGTGTCCGGCGCCAGGGTGAGGACGAGAGCGTCCAGCTCGCAGTGAAAGCAGCGAGCACCTGCAGCCGGAGGTCACACTAGACGTGATGCAGGGGTTCGCTCGTCCAGCAGAGGCAGTGACGGCGCCAGCGCACGGAGGTGAGCCCGTTCATGGACGAGGATTCGTTGTCGGGCAGGAGCACGAAGCCGTCCTTCCGCAATCGGTCGGCAAGATCGAAGCGATGATAGAGGACGGCCATGGCGACGAGCAACAGCCGGTATGGTTCTGCCGGCCGTTCGTCGTCGTCAGAATTCTGCGGGGAGAGTCTTGAGCTGAGCGGCGGTGAAGACCGGCCCGTCCTTGCAGACATAGACAGGTCCGATATTGCAGCGCCCGCATTTGCCCAAGCCGCACTTCATGCGGTTCTCGAGCGTCGTATAGATGGCGTCGTCGCTGAAGCCGAGCTTGCCCAGCACAGGCAGCGTGAGTTTGACAACGATGGGCGGGCCGCAGAGGACGGCGACCGCGTTGTCTGCCTTCGGCGCCGTCGCTTCGACGATCGGTGTCACGTAGCCCACCTGGCCCTGCCACTCCGGTGTTTGGCCGCCCGGGTCGACGGTGGTGACAACGCGAACATCAGTCCGCGCAGCCCATTCCTCGAGCTCCCGCTTGTACACGAGGTCCGCCACGGATCGGGCGCCATAGACGATGGTCACGTCGCCGAACTCCTCACGCCGATCGAGAACGTTCCAGATGACGCAACGGACCGGCGCGAGGCCGATGCCGCCGGCGATGAAGACGACGTCCTTGTCTTTCCAATCGTCGAGGGGGAACGAGTTGCCGTATGGCCCGCGGAACCCGACCGTGTCGCCGATGTTGACCTCACGCAAGGCGGTCGTGACCTTGCCGATCGACTTGAAGCTGCACTCGATGAATCCCTTGCGGGTTGGTGAGCTGGCGATGCAGAAGGTCGATTCGCCAGCGCCGAAGATCGAGTACTCGCCGAACTGGCCGGCCTGGAATTCGAAGGAGTGGCGCAGGGCCTCGTCAACGAACTCGAGACGCAGGGTACGGGTGTCCGGCGTCTCATCAATCATGTCGACGACGGTCATCAGGTGCGGCTGGTAGATATTCACGAGGCCACCTGCTCGGAGGGTTCGTTCTCGTCCGGTGCATCTGTGGCTGCCGTTCCGGGCCTGCGGGCGGCGACGTCGATGGCAGCGAGGATCTCAACGAGGTCCTGGCCGGCGTGACAGACACGCGTGCATCGGCCGCAGCCGGTGCAGAGCACCTCGCCGAACTTGAGGGGATAGATGGCGAACTTGTGATTGAGGCGCTGCCGATACCGGGAGCCCTGATTGTCACGAGGGTTGTGACCGGAGGCGTGCAACGTGAAGATGCTCGACTGGCAGGTGTCCCAGCAGCGCCGCCGGGTGCCTTTGCCGACCCCCTCTTCCTCGTCGACGATGTCGAAGCAATGGCAGGTGGGGCACACGGACGTGCAGGCCCCGCAGCCGTTGCAGCGGGCGCCGAGGGCGGCCAGTAGGGGGTCTTCGAAGTGCGTGTCGATCCAATCCCGGACCGAGGCCGCGTCGATCTCGAGATTCGCGGCCGCCCGGGCGTGCGCGGCGGCCCGTTCGTCCTCGGCCTGCCGGCCGCGATGCTCCTCGCCGCCGTTTCCCGGGCAGAAGCGCGCTTTGTGGGCGGCGACGAACGCCTGCCCCTTCTCGGT
>CAZHMG010000089.1:0-8041 GCA_964533575.1 uncultured Thermoleophilia bacterium
TCGATGGTCTCCATGCGCTTGCGCGTGAGCGGACCGGTGTCCTCGATCTTCTGCGATCCGTCCGGCTGGGCCCAGCTGTGGATGACGCCGCGCGGCCCGAAGCGCTCCTTGAAGGCCGGGTCCTTGGGGTAGTCCTCGTGCTCGGGCTCCTCCTCGGCGTTGAGGTGGTAGAGGTTGCCGAAGAACTCGTCGAAGCCGTGGTTGGTGGGCAAGTGCTCGTCGAGGTCGCCGACGTGGTTCTTGCCGAACTGCGCGGTCGCGTAGCCCAGCGGCTTGAGCAGCTCCGCGATCGTCGGATCTTCGGGCCGCAGGCCGAAGTCGGCGCCGGGCAGGCCGACCTTGGTGAGCCCGGTGCGCAGGGGGTTCTGGCCGGTGATGAAGGCGGCGCGGCCGGCGGTGCAGCTCTGCTGGCCGTAGTAGTCGGTGAAGCCGACACCCTCGTGAGCCAGGCGGTCGATGTTCGGCGTTTGGTACCCCATCATGCCGCGGTTGTTGCAGCTGAGGTTCCACGTGCCGATGTCGTCTCCCCACAGGACGACGATATTCGGTTTGCCTCCGGGCATGGAGGTCTCCCTCTGGTCGATGTGTCTGGCGCAAGCCGCCTGTGGCGCCGGCGCCACGGTGTCGTCAGCGGAACAGTAGCATCCTCGTCGTCAGGTGACCACAAGACCGCAGCAGCGCTTGTACTTTCTGCCGCTGCCGCACGGACATGGATCGTTTCGGCCCGTGGAACGCGCCTCTTCGGCGAGCAGCGCCATGACCTCGCGCGCCTCGCCGCCTCGGTTAAGGATCTCGGCCATCAAACGCATGGGTCGCTCCGTGTGGGCGAAGAACGCCTTGAGTCCGGCGCACAGCTGGTTCAGGCCGGGCTCTCCGTCCGGCGTGAGCAGCAGACGGTTCTTCGGACACTCGCCGTTGCAGGCGAAGAGGTAGTCGCACGAGCGGCAGTACGCCGGCAGCGCATCCTGCTTGGCACGTCCGAAAGCGCGCTGCTTCTCGGAGCGCACAAGTTCGCCGACCGGCGTCGTCATGATGTTCCCCAACAGGTGCTCCGGGTCGACGAAGTGGTCACACGAGTACACATCGCCGTTGTGCTCGAGCGCCACGCCCTCCCCACATGTGGGCTGCAGCACGCAGAGGCTGGAGCGGCCGCGCACATACGCCGCGAGCACGCCGTCGAAGAACTGGACGAACATCTCCCCCACGTCGCGGCGCACCCACTCGTCGAAGATCGCGGTCAGGAAGCGACCGTACTCCTCAGGCCCGACGCTCCGTTCCGTGACCGCTCCCGGTCGCCCTGGAGCCGGAGGCGTCGCGACCTCGATGATGGGGATGAGCTGGACGAAACGGGCGTCGAGCTCGTCACGGAAGAAGCGGTAGACGGCGAGCGGATGCCCAGCGTTGGCGGCGTTGACCGTGCAGAGCACATTGAACCTCACCCCATGCCGCTGCAGACGGCGAGCGGCCGCGACAACGCGATCGAAGACGGAGCCTCCTCCGAGGTCATGGCGATACGCGTCGTGCAACTCACGCGGACCGTCGATGCTAAGGCCCACCAGGTAGTCGTTCTCGGCGAGAAACGCGGCCCATTCGTCGTCGAGCAGAACGCCATTCGACTGCAGAGTGCGCTCAACGGCCATGTCGGGGGGCACCAACCCCGTTTCCGCCTGCCGTGCCCGCCGGAAGAAGTCGAGCCCCATCAGCGTCGGCTCGCCGCCCTGCCAGGCCAGCGTCACCTGCGGCACCCGCTGTGACTGGACCGTCTGCGCGATGTACGCCGCCATCACCTCGTCGCTCATGCGGAACCCGCTGCCTGGATACAGGCGTTCCTTCTCGAGGAAGAAGCAGTAATCGCAGTGCAGGTTGCAGCGAGCCCCGGTGGGCTTCGCCATCACGTGGAATGCAGGCACGGAGTCATGGTCCATAGCGCCTATGGTACGCCAAGACTGACGGGACGGGCGGCGGGTCATATCCACGGCACACGGCACGTGTGCTGCGGAGGTTCGCCGTGGGCGGAGACCTGCGGCATCCCTGCAACCGGCAAATGTGGAGGACCTAAGCAGACAGCTTCCGAACTTGCGGTATGAAGTGAGGCGGTTGGTAATGCGCCATGCCTGAGACCGTCAGGCGCTTCCCCCTTCGATGCGAATCACCGCCTCACATTCCGCGGACGCGAGAGCGACCATCGTGAGACACCGCGAGGACGACTCGGTGTTCGTCTCGGCGCGGAGGACGCTCGCGGCAGCGGTGTAGGCCAGGCAGTCGCTCACCTCGCCGCCATCCGGAAGACTCCGGCATGCTCACTCCGGCGCACAACTGACAGTGGCAACTTCCCGGTGGGCCGAATCCACTTCCACCGTATCCCCCAGTGGGCAGCGCCATCCGTCGCTGTATTCGGCATGCTTCTTGAGGGTCAATACCTCATAAGACAAAGGAAGAGGGAGCTGAGAAACCCATTCTCAGCTCCCTCTTCACTACTCAGAACGCGTTACTTTCGCCGGAGGCGTTCCTTCTTGGTTCGCCACAACGGCTCAGAACGTGTTACTTCGCCGGAGGCGTTCCTTCTTCGTTCGCCACAACGGCATCGATCTGGATCAGAGCATCGTCAGCCAGAGCCGAGACGCCAATGACTCTCCGGGCGGGAACGCCGCGGGGGAAGAACTTCGTGTACACCTCGTCGACGGCAGCCATATCGGCGATGTTCTTGACCGCGATGTTGATCTTGACCACGTCGTCCAGAGAGTGGTCGATGCTCTCGACGATTGCCTTGAGCTGGTTCAGGCAGCCCTCGGCCTGCGCGGCGGCACTGCCACCGGCAGCACGCTGCGCAGAAATGTGGTTGTAGTGAGAGAAGGCGACAGTCTGGGTGGAGAAGTCGTTCTTCGGCGCCTTGTCCGTGTTGACGGGCTCCTTGACGAGCTTCACGGTGTCGCCGATGGGCTGCGGCGGCGTACCGTCGCCATGCGACAGGACGGCCTCAACCTGGACCGAAGCACCCTTCGGCAGGCCTGCGACCACGACCGGCGTGAAGGCGGGCCAATAGCTCGAGAAGCGGGTCTTGTAGACTGCCTTGGCGGCTTCGATGTCCTCGAGGCTCTTGCCGAAGATGGTGATTCTGACGATGTCGTCAAAAACGTGGCCGATGCTGTCGAGAATCGCCTTGATGTTGGCGAAGCACTGCTCAGCCTGCTCCTTGGCGCCACCGGCGACAAGCGCGCCCGTCTTCGGATCGATCGGCAGCTGAGTGCTGAAGTTGTTGTAGTGCGAGAACGCCACTGTCTGCGTGGAGAGGGCATCCTTCGGCGCGTTGTCGGTGTCCCGATCAACCTTCACGAGGGCGTCACGTACGTTCTGCGGCTGCCATGCGAACGGAATGCTACCTTCGCCATTGGACACGAGGGCCTCGATCTGCACGGAGGCGCCCATCGGCAGGTCGGCCACTGCGTAGGTCGTGCGGACGGGAAGATAGAGATTCAGCCAGCAGCTCGCGACAGCCTCGTCGACAGCAGCGAGATCAGCGATGTTCTTGAGCATGACGGTGAGGCGAACAACATCGTCCATGGAATGGTTGATGCTGTCGAGCACGGCTGCGATGTTGTTCAGGCACTGCGCCGCCTGCTCCTTGGCGCCGCCAGCCACGAGCTTGCCCGTCGCCGGGTCGACCGGCAGCTGAGCCGAAAGGTTGTTGTAGTGAGAGAAGGCGACAGTCTGCGAATAGGGGCCAAGGCCGGTCGGAGCGCTTTTCGTATCCCTTGCCTGCACTGCGTTAAAAGCCACGATTACCTCCTAGTTTTGTTTGCCGACATCTATGTGAATGAGCTTGAACAAGCATCTCTGATCGAGCGTGCACCTAACGCCCTATAGTACCTCCCTTTCTGCATCTCACTGAGCACCACCGGCGGCGCGCACAGACGGAGAAAGCCGCGGGATCCCCCATCGCGGAGGCGCGCACGTCGGCAGCTTCAAGCGAAGCATACGCGAGGGTGCCGGCGAACGCACGGCGGAGAAACGTTGTCCTGCCCGACTGTCGCGGTCCCGTGCGCAGAACGGCCTGAAACCGCGCGACGGCCCGCACCACGAGAGGCTCGAGTGTGCCAGTGATGTACGGAGCGGCGTCAATAACGTTGCATTCTTGCTTCCCGTGAGCAAGATTGCAAGGTGGTGAGCCCGGCGGGACGGAACTTGAGCCTTCACGACGAGCGCAGCGTCTGCTTGATGCCGACCGCTCGGCGTGACGTGCTGCCCGAAGGGGAGGCCGCAAGGCGCGGCCGCAACGTCGCGTTCGGGAGGAGCTGCCCCCTGAGAGAACCGCGTTCAGCCGCTCAATGAGCCCCGGCGGACCCGCGCGTCGCGTCTTCTGGACGAGCGACAGATCGCCTTCGACGTGCCATCCGCAGGAAGAAGCATTGCCGGAGCGACAAGGGTGGTGGGCCTAACTAGACAGCTCTCGAACGTGCGGTTTGAAGTCCGCAGCCTTCTGGAGGTCCATCCGTAGCTGGAATCTAGTTCCCTGCGGCGCACACTGAGCAGATTCTGCAGCCACCGCGCGGGCCGCGACCCTGGTGCAGCGGACTCTGAGACGCCTTCAACGGGTCGAGCACCGGACACTCCGCGCCGAGCGAACCCGGCGCATCGCTGGCCGGCCGCTCGGTGTCATCCGGCCGTGTGGACGCCTGATGCGTCAGCGTCCGCGAGCGAAGCGGCTGGCCGCCTCCTTCTTCAAGGCGTAGACGCTCGCACGTGAGATGCCCAGCACCGCGGCGGCGTGTGCGGCGGCGTTCCGGGTATTGAAGACGCCCTGCTCGTCCAGGGACGCGACCAGTGCGACGCGCTCCCCCCGCTTGAGCGCGTCTCGTGTCACATCGTGTTCGCGGCACCAGTCGTCGATGAGGGCGTTGAGACCGGCGCGCCAGTCCCGATGGAACAGCGCCCGAGGCTGCTCGGCCTGCGGGGCCGCCAGTCTGGAGAGCACCTGCGCGACGGAGTCGAGGGCCGACCGATCGAAATTGAGGCACATGAGCAGCCGGCCCTCGTCCAGCCGGACGCTCACAGACGAGAGCGAACGCCCCCGGTTGTCGATCTGGCCGTAGGGCCCGAGCACGTGCCCGACAGGCACATCCGACAACAGCTCGCTGTCGAGCAGCGATTCGTCCCCGGGTCGCCGTGCCGAGAAGGCGTTCCACATGGCGATGATGCTATCTGTGGCGACGTCGTGGAGGATCACCTCGACGAGCGGGTGGAAGAACGTCGCGACGGCCCCAGCCATGGCTGCGACATCCGCTGGGATCGGCGCCGGACCATGCGCAGCCACACTGTGTTTAGACGATGCCACGGTTGGACGATACGTCCAAGATTGACACTCAGTCAAGGAAGGCACTAGCGTTACGAGCCGCACGCAAAGCGCACAGCGAGGGAGGCACCATGTCCCCTGATCCCTATCCTCACGTCGACCCTGTTCTGCTCGCGCGAGCGAGGGAGATCACGGGTCGTGAGCTCGAGGTCTTCCGTGCCCGCACCTCGCGCTCTGCGGACTGGCTGGCGGAGGCCGAGTCGTGGATGCCCGGGGGCGTCCCGATGGCGTGGATGCGCTCCTTGTATCGGCATGCCCCGGTGGTGGCCGTGCGCGGCTCCGGCCCACGCTTCGAGGATCTCGACGGCAACTCGTACCTCGACTTCAACGCCTGCGACCTCTCGATGCCGGCGGGATTCGCTCCCGAGCCGATCGTGTCCGCGATCCAGGCCCAGGCCGCCCTCGGGAACCACTTCCTGCTGCCGACGACCGACGCCATCGAGGCCTGTCGCCTGCTGAGCGAGCGCTTCGGGCTGCCGCAGTGGCAGTTCACGTTGTCGGCGACGGGGGCGAACACGGATGCACTGCGGATCGCGCGGGTCGCGACCGGCCGCTCTGTCGTCGTGATCTTCGACGGCAAGTACCACGGGCACCTCGACCAGACGCTGTGGACGCGGGCCGGCGAGAGCGAGCCGGGCAAGGCCGGCCAACTGAACCCGGACCTGACCGGGCTCGACCCCTCCACGGCCCGGCACTGCGACGTGGTGCCCTACAACGATCCGGACGCCCTGCGAGCCCGGCTGGCCCGCGGGGACGTCGCAGCCGTGCTGGTCGAGTCCGCCCTGACCAACTGCGGGCTCGTCCTTCCCACGCCCGAGTTCGTGCGGTCGCTGAACAGCGACGTCCGTGCGTCGGGAGCGCTGCTGATCGTCGACGAGACCCACGTGCAGTTCGCCGTGCATGGAGGAGGGACCGCCGCGTTCGGCATCGAGCCGGACATGATCACCGGGGGCAAGGGCATCGCCGGAGGCGTGCCCATCGGCGTCGTCGGCATGACCAACGAGCTGGCCGAGGTCATGACCACGCATCGCGACCACGACCCGGGTCTGGAGGAGACCGGTGACGCTCACGGCCTTGCCGTCGGGGGCACGCTCTACGCCAACGCCCTGTCGCTCGCCGCCGCCCGGGCCGGGCTGTCGCAGATCTTCACGGCCGAGGCCGGGCGGCGCGTCGATGAGCTCGGCCGGCGCCTGCAGCTCGGTCTGCAGCGAGAGGTGGACCGCGTCGGCCTGCCGTGGACCATCGACCGGCTGGGGGGTCGCATCCAGTGGCGGCTGACCGCCGAGGCGCCGCGCAACGGCGCCGAGAGCTTCGCCTCGGTCGTGCTCCCGCTGGTCGACGCCCGCAAGGTCTACCTGCTCAACCGAGGCCTCTGGGACGCCATCGCGACGGCGGGTCCGTCCGTGTCCTACGTTGTCGGCGCGGACGACGTCGACGCCTACGTCACGGCAGCGGGGAGCTTCCTCGACGAGCTGACCGCGTAGTCCGCGAGAGAGGGGTCGCCATGCGCTACCGCTACTTCACCTGCGACGTGTTCACCGACACCCGGTTCGGCGGCAACCCGCTTGCAGTCCTGCCGAAGGCGGAAGGGCTGAGCAGCGAGCAGATGCAGCAGATCGCCCGTGAGTTCAACTACTCCGAGACCACCTTCGTCCTGCCCCCGGAGGCCGGACACGACCGCAGGGTGCGCATCTTCACGCCGCCGCGCGAGGTGCCCTTCGCCGGTCACCCCAACATCGGGACCGCGTTCGTCCTCGCCTCGACGGGCGCGTTCGGGCCACTCGACGAGCCGGTCACCGTGGTCTTCGAGGAGGACGCGGGCCTGGTCCCGGTCGCGATCGAGCGCCGCGGAGAAGGCCGGATCCGGTGTGAGCTGGAAGCTCCACAGCGCCTCTCTCTCGGCGCAGATGCGCCGGTCGGGGATGTGGCCGCGGCGGTCTCTCTCGCTCCCGACGACATCCTCGTGACCGCTCACCCGCCCCAGGTCGCGTCGGTCGGCCTGCCGTTCCTTATCGCCGAGGTGAGGGACGCCGAGGCACTGCGGCGTGCCCGCCCCGACCTGGCCGGGTTCGAGCGCCTGGCGTCCGGAGGCGCCGGCACGGGGGACGTGCACCTCTACGTCCACGTCTACGCACGAGCGGCGGACGACGTCGACATCCGCGCGCGCATGTTCTCGCCGTTGGACGGCATCCCCGAGGACCCGGCCACGGGGAGTGCGAACTGCGCGCTCGCCGGTCTGCTCACCCGCCTCGACGAAGCACGGGAGGGTGACTTCACCTGGCGCATCGCGCAAGGCGTCGAGATGGGCCGACCGAGCGTGCTCGACGCGCGGACGGAGAAGCGGCGCGGCGAGGTGACCGGCGTGTGGATCGGCGGAGAGTCCGTGATGGTGAGTGAGGGGTTCATCCAGGTGTGACCCGCGGAGCTTCTCTTTCAAGTCGGGTGGTGGGCCCAAGACCGGGCCGCTCTCGAACTTGCGCCTCGTGAAACGAGCTTCCTCGTCGCGGCACAGCAGCCGACATGTCGCCGGCCGACATGTCGCCAGGTGACGGGCACCATCGGAGCGGGACTCCGCAACCACCGCAGGCATGGGCGAACGGTGGGCTCGACCGGGTGGGCAGGAGTGCCGTGCTTGCAGGGGAGAGTGTTGTCGTTTTGACAACGCTGGTGGGCCCAGCTGGACTCGAACCA
>CAZHMG010000090.1:0-7954 GCA_964533575.1 uncultured Thermoleophilia bacterium
GCCGAGGCCGTCGGCATTCTGATCGCGCACCCGGTCGCTCGTCGACTTGCCAGTCCCACTCCTTGATCCACCGGTATGCTTCGACTCGTCACATGGAACTGTCGCATCGGCGGCTTTCGCTACAAGGCCGCCCACGTCGCCGAACTCCAACCTGACCTGCCCGCCGTGCAGGAGGTCGAACCGCTGGAGCAGGTGCTGCTCTTTGGCGGGCAGCAGCAGCCCACCTACAGAGACCGGATCGGCGATCCGGCATTCCCAAGGCGAGCCATCGGCGTGTTCTCCTACACCGACCTCGACATCCGCGCCGTCGATGCGGAAGCGCCGCTCTACGCCTTCCGACGGTACGTGGCCAGGAGGGCAGACCTCGAGTTCAACGTGATCGCGGCCTGGACTGCCGCCACCAAGAACCCAACTACTTCATATCGCCAGGCACATGAAGGTATCGAGGTGCACCGCAACTGGATACGGGAACGACCGACTGTGCTTCTCGGCGACCTCAACGACAACGCCTCATACCGGGGCAGGCGCTGGGCGGACTTCATGGCTCTGCTGCAGCCACTCGGCCTGTTCAGTGCGTACCACGACTTCCACTCAGAGGCACCAGGATCGGAGACTCGCGCGACGCACTTCTACCGCGGCGCCGAGATGGCCGGCTTTCACCTGGACTACTGCTTTCTTCCCGACGAGTGGCGTTCACGCGTCACCGACGTGCGCGTCGGGAGTTTCTCGCCCGAGTGGACGAAGATCAGTGACCATGTGCCACTCATCGTTGACCTTGACCTATGATGCGGCATGCCAATTTGGATCGCTGAGCCTATCAAGTGTATCTCTGACGCGCCGGGAGGCCGATCTCTCCTCCGAGGCCAGGGCTTGCCGGGTAATGCCCGAGACTTTAGACAGCCAACCGATCATTTGATCTCGAAAGGTATCTGAATGGACAGGCTCTTGGGCCATCTCGCGCAGTTCGGATCGTTCTCGCAGCAGGGCGAGCTTCTCTGCACCCAAGGGTTGACCTACCTCCTCAGGCACGCCGACGGCGACCGGGTGTTCACGGAGTTGATCAGCTCGGCAATAGACTACTCGTTGAGTCCTGGGCTCCGCTGGCAGGCAGAATGCCGCCAGGATGATCGGGGAAGGCCAGATCTCGAAGGCCGGAACGAGCACGGTCAGTCCGTGGTCAAGATCGAGGCGAAGCTCTGGGCCCCGTTCGGCCAAGGGCAGCTGCAGTCCTACGTGTCTGCGCTCTGCTCGAGCCGACAGGGTGGCACGTTGCTCATCCTCGTACCCAAGGCACGACTGGACGAGATCATCGGCCACGTGAGCGCGCACTTCGCACTTGAGGGTGCTGGACCATGGCGAGTCCTACGTGAGGCCGTCGAGATCCCATGCGCGGTCGTTACTTGGGAGGAACTCCTTGAGGCACTTTCCACAGTCCCCTCCGAGCCGTTCCGAGACGACCTGAACCAGTTCCGCGCCATGTACCAGGTGTTCAGCGGCGACTACATCGAGCCAATCACCAGTGACGAGCAGGCCCGGGCCTGGCGCGACCGAGAGGAGTCGTGGCAGCTGCTCGTCGAACGAACGACGCGAGCACTCACAGCTCCAGGGGGTCGTGTGCTGCCCTTCGGCGTGGATGGCGGTGACCAGCCGTACCGCCGGCGGTACGTATGCCGCCGGATGTCCGGGGATGAGTCCTGCTACAGCGTTGGCACGAGGGACCCTTTCCAGGGCCACCAGACGCCAGTTTGGCTGCGCTTTCACAAGGGCACCGGCCACTTCACGGAGGTCGCCGGCAGGCTTGAACGCTCGGCGTTTGCGGCACAGGCCGTCCACAGCCAAGGTCATCTGTGGTTCCCTCTGGACGTGCCGTCACACTCAGACGGTCGCGCGATGATCGCGGCCTTGGTTGAGCAGGTGCAGCGAATCCTGGCAGTCGCGTACCCGCCGGCATCTCTCAGCGAGCCGCACTTCACTCCATGAGCGTGCAAGGCTTCCCCGATCAACTGCGCGCATTTGTCGAGCGCGAACGGTGGACGTTCGCCAAAACAATGCCTGAGTGGCCGCATGAGTACATCGTTCGTGAACGTGTCGACGAAGGGCTCTTCGAGCGCCTGGTCGTCCACATCCGTAGTCATGGGTACGAGGGCAGATTCTACGAGAGGACCATCATCTACTACGAAGAAGCGGGCCTGGTCTACTGGACGATGGGTGCGCCAGTGAGCGAGACGACCATCGTCAACCGATGCCGAGCTGAAGACACGTACGAGGCGCGCCTCGCAGCAGGTACCCTCCCCTAGTCCAGTGGGCAACGACCCCGAGGCGGGTACGCGGCGGCGAACACCAGCCCCGCGATCAGCGCCGCCGCCTCTTCCTGCATGGCCGGGATGGCGTGGCTGTACGTGTCCAGGGTGATCGACACGGTGGCGTGCCCCAAGCGCTCGCTGACCACCTTGGGATGGATGCCGGCCTGGAGGGCGAGGGTGGCGTGGGTGTGTCGCAGGTCGTGCAACCGCACCGGCGGCAGCATCGCCTTCCTCACGGCGATCCGGAACCAGCGTGAGATCGTCTCCGGGTCGAGCGCCTCGCCGTTTTCCTTGGTGAACACGAGGCCGCTGTCGGTCCAGGCATCACCCCACTCGCGCTGTTCATCGAGCTGACGCAGGGCCTGACCTTTCAGCACCTCGCCGGTCGCGGGGTCCAAGGCGATCACCCGTCTACCCCTGGCGGTCTTCGGCTCGGAGATGACCACCACCCGGTTGGTCGGGATCAGGGCGCGTCTCACCGACAGCCTCGCATTCTCAAGATCGACATCGCTCCAGCGTAGGCCCAGAGCTTCCCCCCTGCGCATGCCGGTCATGGCGATCGTGTGCCAGAGCGGGTAGAGGCGCTCCGCTTTGACGGCGGCCAGAAAGGCGCCGAGCTGTTCGGCGCTCCAGGTCTTCATCTCCTTCACGTCGTCGCCACTGACCCGTGGTGGATCAGCCGCCTCGAGCGGGTTCCTCGAGATCAGTCCCCACCTGACCGCATCCTTGCAGGCTTTGTGCAGGCAGGTATGGACGTGGTGGATGGTGCGTGGAGAGAGGGCTCTGCCGTTCTTGCCGCCGCTCTCGGCCAAGGTCGCGTAGAGGCGATTGACCTGTGAACCGGAAAGCTGCTGCAGCTTGATGGAGACGACGTGGGGGCAGATGTGACACTCCACATGCTGCGTGTAGGAGTAGAACGTCGAGGGCCGGATCGTCGCCTTGATCGCGGGCAGCCACTCCTTCACTAGGTATTCTCTGACCGTCGCCCTAGTCGGCGCCCGGTAGGATCGCTGCTCGACGGCAACCAGAAGCTTGTTCATCTCCGCGAGGCGCTCTTTGCGGGTGGCGAACGGGCCTTGGTCTGCCGGCGGCGCTCCTCGGTCTCCCTGAGCTCACCGTCGCAGGCGGGACAGACGTCCTTCGGCCGCCGTTCGATCCAGAAGCGCCGATTACAGGCGTGCAGCGCTGGGCGGCAGCATCGCCGATGTCCCAGCTGCCCGGGGTGCCTCGCTTGCGCACGTATCCGCGCATGCTCTCACTGAACTCCTTTCCGACGCCGCATCTACATGTCATGAAGCAGCTTCGCTCTCCCTGGCCCGTGGCAAGGCCGGCGAAGGGAGAACATGGCGCGACCACGGCGCCGACGATGCACCTGTCCGGTGCCCTCCTCGCGGGCCGAGTGGTGACGGAGGTGAAGGGCTCGCGAGGATGCGGCGCGATTCGAGCGCGGGCGAAGCGGTGAGCGCCGACCATCTTCACAGCAAACCGACAGCCGCCCATGAGCCTGCCCTCAGGTGCCCGCGCTAGCGTTCCTTCCATGATCCGCGTGCCGCCCCGCTCCGATGGCGGGACAGCGGTTGACCGAGAAGGATGAGTCAGCCCCTGGTGCACGCTGGCGAAGGAGGCAGGACAATGCGCAAGAAGTGGAAAATGATCGCCATTGTGGCGTCGGTAGCCGTGGGTGCGCTGGCCGTCGTCGGGGTGGCCTCGGCCACGAGCACCCCGACCACCGTGCCGGACTCGTCCGACGCCTGTACGGCGCTCAGGGACAATCCGGAGGCGGCAGCCGAACTTGCGGCGCTGCGCAGCGCGAAGCAGGAGGCGTGGCAGGCCTGGTTTGCCACTTACGACACAGCCGCCGAGCGCAGCAGCGACGAAGCCCAGGCCGAGAAGCAGCAGTTGCGTGATCAGTACCACAGCGACATGACGGCCCTGCTCGAGAAGCACGGCATCGACGCCTCCGAGTGCACCCCCGGCTCCCGCAGTGGCGCCGAGAACGGCCGCGGCTTGATGATGGGCGGCGGCATGGGTAACCACGGTACAGGGAAGGGCACCTGCCTCAACTGAAGATCGAGGCACGAGCCACCCGAGCCAGGTGAGTCACCTCGCGGGGCGGGAGCAGAGGTGCTCCCGGCCCCGCGTTGCGCTTGTGCCCATTCCTTTTGGGCGGGAGACGGCATCCATCTCGCGTATGCTGAGTGGCGAGAACGAGATCAAATCGCGGGCGTCGTCGTCCGACCATGGCAGGGAGACCGTGCAGAGTGAGGACAGACGTGCGAGCGCAGCAGGTTGGTGACTGGATGCTGGACCGGAAGATCGCGCGGCTGAGATGAGCGCCCCCTGCACCGCCCGCGCCGTGACGAACCCAGCCGAGTGGGAAGCCCTGTTCGCACGCGTTCCTCGTCCCCACATGACCCAGTCGTGGGCCTACGGGGAGGCCAAGCGCGCGGCGACAGGCTGGCGCACCCGGCGTGTCGTCTTCGACGCCGGCGGCTGGCGGCCACGACGCTTCGTCATCAGGCGCGGCAATGAGCCGGTGGCCGTCTGCCAGCTACTCGACAAGCGCCTCGCGGGCGTCACCCTGGCCTCCCGCCTGAACCGGGGACCGCTGTTCCTGGACGCTGAGCCCGACGAGGCTCTCGTCAGGGGCGTCTACCGCCTGCTCAGAGGCAACGCGATACGCGGCCGGAGGCCGCTCGTGCTGGCTCCGGCCTTGCCGGACTCTCCCGAGGCGCATCGTCTGCTCGACGAGCTGGGCTTCAGACGCCGGCAAGGACATGGCTGGGTCTCTGACTGCGTGGACCTGCGTCCCGACGAGGAAGAGATGCACAGGAACCTCCATTCCAAGTGGCGCAGGCTCGTGCGTCGCGCCGAAGAGGCGGGGGTCGAGTTCCGCGTCTGCGAGTCGCGCGAGGAACTTGCCTGGATCGTCGAGCGCCACGCCAGGCACATGCAGGAGAAGCAGTTCGTGGGCATGAACCCCGCCTTCCTCTATGCCCTGCACGCCGCTTCCCGACCCGGAGACTTCCTGGTCACCCAGGCCCTGCTTGATGGTGAGCCGGTGGGGGCCATGGTCACCTATCTCTTCGGGGTTGCCTCAGAGGGCCTCATCTTCTGGGCCGGGGAGGAGGCGCGACTCGCGAACGCCGGCCGGCACCTCTACTGGCACACAGCCCTGGAGTTGAAGCGCCGCGGATGTGCGTGCTTCGACCTTGGGGGCAAACGCGCCGGCGCTACCGAGACCTTCAAGGCGGGCATGGGGGGGACCGAGTACCGCCTGCTCGGCGAGCGGCTCGCGATCTGACGGGTGCGCCGGAAGGGCCGGCGAGGCTACTGAACCTGGTTCTGGGCACTTCCTAGCGATGCATTTCCTGAGATGTGCCTGAGAGCCCTCCCACACGGCGTCGGCGATGCGTCGGCGGCCATGCCCTGTGCAGCCTCTTTCAAGGCCGGATAGGTTGATGAGTGATGTGACCGTGGACGCACTTGCTTCCCCCGCCCCCAGAGGTATCGTGTCCGTCCCCAATGACCGAGCAGGGAGGGCGCGATGCCGACCAGCTACGAGATCATCAGCCGCACCCACCACGGTGACTACACGCAGACCACAGCCATTGAGACCGAGGAAGGCAGCCTCTGCGACGCTGCCCTCCGGCCCGGTCACCGTCAGGCTGCTGGTTGAGGCTGACAGACCCGAGCCCGGCTCACCGGCCGCCGTCACGCTGTTCATCGGCGGCCAGCCCGTGGGTGACGGGCGGCTTGAGCACACCGTCCCGTTCATGTGGAGCGAGTACGCCGGCATGGACATCGGCCGCGACAACGGGCGCGTCGTGGACCGCGAGTACGAGGGCGAAGCGCCCTACGCGTTCACGGGGACGGTGAGGCGTGTGGTCTTCGACCTCCAGCCGGCGCATCACAAGGCCGAGCAAGACCTGCACCGGCACGACGTCCACCAGGCGATCGCGCGGGGGATCGCGGGGTGGGCCGGGCGCGGGCGGACCAGTGGGACCTGAGGTCAGAGGCCGGCGGTGGCCACGACGAGGCGCTCCGTGAAGCGCGAGCAGGCGGGCGAGCCGGCCCGGCTCGCCCGCCTGCTGCCCCTCGCCGGCTGGCTGCCGCAGTACCAGAAGGCGTGGCTCTCCGCGACGTGATCGCGGGCGTCACGGTGTGGGCGGTCCTCACCCCCGAGTCGATCGCCTACGCGTCGATCGCCGGCGTGCCGGTGCAGTACGGCCTGTACACGGCCCTCGGCGTCGCGGTCCTGTTCGCGCTGTTCACCGGCACGCGGCAGGGGATCGCGGGGCCCAGCGGTCCCATCGCGGCCGTCGCGGCCTCCGTCTGCACCATCGTCGTCGCGGCCGATTCGCCTCGCTACCTCACGGCGATGGCGGGTCTCGCCCTGGCGACGGCGCTCGTCTACGTACTGCTCGCCTTGTTCCGCATGGGCTGGGTGTGCAACTTCCTGGCGTCCCCTGTGCTGGAGGGGTTCATCTTCGCCTTCGGCCTCGGCCTCATCGCCGACCAACTGCACAAGGTCCTCGGCGTCGCCAAGGTCGACGTGTTGACGCGCCCACCCATGCCGAGGAACAGGAGGCCGTGCTGGTGGTCGCCGTAGACGGACCGCTCTTCTTCGCTGACGCGGACGCGTGCACGGCCGGCATCCTCCGCATGGCGGCGGGGGCCGGCGCCTCTGAAGTGGTCGTCGACCTGGGGGCTACCCCGGCCGTCGACGTCGACGGGGCGGACGCCCTGACGAAGATGGCGACCCGGCACGGCCGAAGGTGCAAGACTGCTGCTGGCGCGCGTCGACGGCGAGAGACTCGATCTGCTGCGTCGCGCCGGCACGTTGGGCGTGGTCGGCGAGGAGAACGTCTTCCCGACGGTCCGTGCCGCCGCCCAGGCCTGTCGAATCGGCACGGACGACGTGGCGCCGACGAGAGTCGACGCCTGACCTTCCGAGGGCGCTGCCTATCGCCGGCGTCGGCGCGTCGTCGCGCCGGTCGTCCTCCTCACTTCTTGGCTGCCATGTCGCGCTCCAGCGACTCCTCGTGGATCTTGCGCTGGTAGAAGATCTGCTCGAACGCTCCCGTCTTCTCGTACTGCTCCACGAGCTCGCCGTCCTGGTAGCACTTCAGGTCCGTGGCCGCCAGGAAGCGCATGTAGCCGCCTGGGTAGCGGATCAGCTTCAGCAGCTCCTTCTGCAGTCCCTTGGCAAAGTCGATCCACGTGTAGGCTACGAGCGTCTTCTGGCGCGTCATGGTCAGCTCGTAGCGCGTGCCGCCGTCCTGGTAGTCGAAGGAGACAGCATCCGGCTCGGGCTTGCCGGTCTTCTCGTTGATCTCGGCGCCGTGCGTGGTGAAGGTCATCTTGGACCCGTCGTCCGCGATCACCTTGCCGTCGCGCGCCAGCATGAACCAGTGGAACGGGGTGTAGCCGTACTTCTTCGTGGCCACGATGTGCGCCGCGAGGAACGTGTACGGACCGACCTCTCCCCTTGCCCACCACCAGTGGTCGATCAGGTGGCCGAGATCGGTGTTCGTCCAGTTGTGGTCGTGATAGCCCCTGCCGGTGGCCTCGTGGACCTCGTCGCCGATCTTGTACGTGGCCGTCACCTTGCCGAAGGGCACGAACGGCGTCCAGCCGAAGAAGTGCTC
>CAZHMG010000091.1:0-7877 GCA_964533575.1 uncultured Thermoleophilia bacterium
GTGTTCGTTGGGATCGAGAGGGGGCATCACGACGTGTTCAACGCGCTGCTGAAGGTCCTCGACGACGGACGCCTCACCGATGGCAAGGGACGCGTCGTCGACTTCAAGAATACTGTCATCATCATGACCAGCAACGTCGGCGGCAGGATCCTGAGCCGCTCCTCGCCCGGGGTCGCCGGTGAGGATGGCGGAGCCGGCCATGACGACCTTGAGAAGCTGCTGATGGAGGAGCTGCGCACGGTGTTCCGACCGGAGTTCCTGAACCGAATCGACGAGATCATCGTCTTCGAACCGCTCACCCGGGAGCAAATCGCCCACATCGTCGACCTTCTGCTGGAGCACCTTCGCGAGGTTGTGAGCGGCCAGGGCATGAGTCTCGAGGTGAGCCAGGCGGCCAAAGAGCACCTCGCCCAGGCAGGGTACGACGCCGAGTACGGGGCGCGGCCGCTGAAACGGGCCATTCAGCGGCTGGTGGAGAATCCGCTCTCCGGAGAACTGCTGCGCGGCCGCTTCACCGAGGGGGACACGATTCGCGTGGACATGAGCGACGGTTCCCTGGTGTTCGCGAAGTAGCCTTCTCCATGGTGCAGATACGGGCAAGAGACGCGGGTGTGCCGACACGGTGGGCGATGGCGCGGCTCGGGTCGGCGGCGCGATGAGGCGGCACGACGTCCTGCTGCGGTTGCGCGCCGCGCTCTTGCGCCGCGGAAGCTCCTCGGCCGCCTTCAGCGGCACGCCGTGTTCGCGCATGCACGCGAAGCCACCGCCGCGAGGGCATGCACAGGATCAGCCAAAGGGCCCGGAACGCTCGTCCGACGACTCCGCGGCTGCGTCAGACGAAACCCGGTGAATGGAGAGACGACGTGACACAGCGAGGACGACCGCTTGCTCCCCGGCGAGTCAGCATGAGCGAACGGGGTTCGGGTGCGAGTGACGATGAGGCGGGGTGATGGAGCGAGCGTTCGCTGATGTTGAACCGCTGTTTCGCGTCGACCTTCTCCTGCCTACGGCCCGGTTCGTGTTCAGCATCAGGAGCAACGACGTGGATGTGCTGCCCGAGCATTCGTCGGCCGAGGCGTTCGAGCAGTATGTGCGCCGCCGCCGGGAGGAGCCGGTCACCGGGATGCTGACGTTCCCCAACAGCCTGCTCGTCAGCGGCTCGCCCGCGTTCGTGGTCGACCCCGGCCTGCGAGCCCAGAACCAACCCTTGCTGAAGGCGCTCGAACAGCGTCGTCTTGGCCCGTCAGATCTGGCCTTCGCCGCACTGACGCACGCTCACGACGACCATGCCGCCGCCCTCGCAGACCTTCCCGTGCCGGTCGTGCTGCACGAGCGCGAAACCCGGACGTCCTGCTGGCGTATGCTCGCGCCGGCTCTCGAGGGCCGCGAACTCCGCCTGTTGCAGGGCAGCGGCGGTGAGCTCGTTCCGGGCGTCCGTTGGGCGCTCACGGCCGGCCATAGCCCGGGCAGCGTGAGCTACGCTGTCGACACGGCCCAGGGAGTGGTTGCTCTCTGCGGCGACCTCATCGGTCCCTCACGCAGGCCGTTCGACGAAATGGACCCTCCGGATGGGCCGCACGCAGAGGAGCTTCTCGCATCCTGGCGCATCGTCCGCTCGTGGCATCCCGTCAGCATCGTCGCCGGCCACCTGCAACCCTTTCGGCCTTAGCAGGCGGATGCCGGCGCGCACGGGGCCTATGCTAGACTGTCAGCAGTCGATCGCCTGAAGGAGCTGCGCGTGCCTTTCTACGATTATCAGTGCTATGAGTGCGGTGAAGTGAATGAGGCGTTTCAGAAGATGAGCGACAAGCCGCTTGAGACATGCGAGAAGTGCGGCGGCAGGGTCCGCAGGCTGCTGCATCCTGTCGCTGTCCACTTCAAGGGCTCCGGCTTCTATGCCACGGACCACCGCAAGAGCGAGAAGTACGGCGACAACGGCTGGGAAGCGGTCGAGCGCGAGCGGTACAAGCGCGCCGAGCAGGGGGATCCGGTCAGCCAGCGCGTCGTCGAGGCGGAGTCCAAGCCGGCGTCCTCGTCCTCGGACAAGGACAAGAAGCCCAAGGAGAAGCAGAAGACGACCTGAGCGAGGTAGGCAGGCCAGAGAGGACTGACGTGCATCGACCCAGCGATGACTCCATGCGCAAAGCCCGCACGAGCCTGCGCAGCCTCGCCTCGGATGCGCCTTCGCATCTGCCGTCCCTGAACCTCGTCGCGGACGCCATCCGGCTGCAGCTGGAACGCCGGGGGAAAGTCGCCATCCTGTACGTCCATCTCGAGCACTACGGTGACCTCGAATCCATGTTCGGCTGGCGGATCGTGGAAGAGATCCTCGACGCCGTCGCCGGGAGTCTCGCCGGCATGGCCGGCAGCACGCTGCGGCAGCTTGATGCCGTCAGCGACTTCACGCTGACTGACGACGCGTTCATCGTGCTGCTCTCGCCGCCGCGGACCGGCGACGTCATCAGCGACGACGATCTCGCCGCGGTGACGCGGCGCGTCTACGAGCGTTTGCAGTCCCTGCTCCTCAACGATCTGGCGCCGGGGGTCTACGACCGCGTGTACCCCGCTGTCGGCGCCGCAGTCCTGAGCCCGAATGCCGATCTCACATTCGAGCAGAGCTTGGCGGAGGGCATCGCCATGGCCATGCAGGCCGCTGACGAGCAGGCGGACGCGTACGACTACGAGCTCGAGAAGACGCTGATCGACTGCATCCAGCGGGATGAGCTCGAGCCTCTCTTCGAGCCCGTCGTCGACATCACTGCCGGGTCGGTGACCGGTTACCGGAGCAGCGTCCGCGGCCCCTTCCACTCGCCGCTCCGCCTTCCGGACGTGCTGCTCGACGTCACGCAGCGATCGTCTCTGCTCACGTCCTATGGGATCGTCGCGCGAGCGGCCACGGTCAAGGCGGCCACCGGACTGCGTCCAGACGATCTGCTGTTCCTGAATTGCGCCGCGGCCGAGCTGCCCAACGCGGCCGTGGTGGCGCTCAGCGAGTTCTATTCGCTCAACCCCGCTCTGGTGCCACAGCACGTCGTGTTCGAGCTCTCCGGCCACGAGCTCAGCAGGAACACGGCGTCGACCCTGCGCACCCTCGCCAACGTCCGCGAGATGGGCTTTCAGCTCTGCCTCTCGCGTGTTGGGGCCCAGCTCACGACGCTGGAACTGATCGCCGAGACGGCGCCCGAGTTCCTCGCCCTCGATCCGGCCCTGGTGGCGAACGTCGAAACAGATCCGACGCCGGTGGAGGTGGTTCAGCTCCTCGTGCGCTTCGCCTCCAGGATCGGCGCGCAACTCATCGCCACCGATGTTCGCCATGCCGAGCAGAGGCGATTGCTGGAGCGAAACGGCGTCGAGTTGCTGTGCGGCGACCTGTTCGCCAGACCGGACACCCGCCTGCCGGGCGTCTCGCTCAAGCGCTGATCGCCGCCGCAGCGCCTTTCGCGGGCTCGCCCTTGTGAATGGTGACGCGGTTGCGGCCGCGCCGCTTGGACTCGTACAGCGCGGCGTCCGCCCGCTCCACGATCTCGCTCACGCTTCGGGCGCCGCCGGGGTAGGTGCTCACCCCGGCCGAAATGGTCGTGCCGACAAGGATCTCGCCGCGCACTTCAATCGCGAGGTTCTCGACCGCCCGCCGCAGGCGCTGGGCAAGCTCGTAGCCGTGGACCTCGTCGCCTCGAATCAGGACGGCAAACTCCTCGCCGCCGTAGCGGGCCGCCATGTCTGAGTCCCGGACGACGGCGACGAGCGTCGCCCCGACGCTCGTCAGAAGGTCGTTGCCGGCCTCGTGCCCATACGTGTCGTTGAACTGCTTGAAGTGGTCGAGGTCCAGCATGATCAAGCTGATCTCGCCGCCGTATCTGTCGACCCGCTTGACCTCTCGCCCGAGGTAGTCCGCGAAGGTTCCGTAGTTGTACAGACCAGTGAGCCTGTCGGTGAGCGACGAGGCCGTCAGGCTGGTCTGAATGTCCTGGCTGCGGCGCAGGACGCGGCCCAGAACGAGACCGGCAAGGAGGAACAGCGCAACGCCGGCCGGTGTCTGGTACTGCGCGGGCGAGGTGGCAGTCGCCTGCGTCGCGGTGAGCGCCGCCGTCACGACGGCGAGCCCAAGCGTGACGAACAGCGCCCCGAGCTCGAAGAAGAATACCGCCCCGAGGACGAGAGGGAAGAGGAAGAGAGGCCAAGCGAGGCCGAGGCCGGCGAGCAGCGCGAGGAGCGAGCAGAGCAGAAGCGTCCCGGTGAGCGCAGCCACCCGGCGCAGAGTGAAGCGACGGGCTCGCCAGGCGCTCGTCATCGGATGCGTCTTCGTCATCGGGATCCTCGTGAACGTTCTGTCGTGTTCATTCGCCGTGAACCTGCGTTGTCCTGCCTGGCAACGGCGCCTCCGGTAGAATGTGATTAATGACTGCACACATTCTGCTCACGAACGACGACGGAATAACCTCACCCGGGCTTGCTGTGCTGCGCGAGGCGATCGACGGTTTGGGAACTATCACGACGATCGCCCCTTCTGCCAACAACAGCGCCGTCGCGCACAGCATCACGATCAGCAGGCCGCTCACCCTGGAAAAGGTCTGCCTCGGGGACGGGTGGGACGGCGTAACCTGTGACGGTACACCCGCGGACTGCGTCAGGGTGGCCTTTCTGGGGATCGACACACCTCTGCCCGATCTCGTTGTCTCCGGAGTCAACCTGGGACCGAACATGGGCTCGGACGTAACCTATTCAGGCACTGTCGGAGCTGCCTTTGAGGGGGCGCTCCGCGGCTGCCCGGGCATCGCCTTCTCCGTTCACAGCCGGCGCCCCGACTGGCTCGCCGAGGCTGTACCACTGTTGCGTACGATCGTCCGGGCTGTGCTGACGCGCGGTCTGCCCGCCTTCACCATTCTCAACGTGAATCTGCCGAACGCGCCGCTCCGCGCGATAGCTGGGCTGCGCCCGGCCCGACTGGGCGGCGCCAGCATCCACGATAGGGTCTTCCTGCTCGGCGACGGGGACGGCAGAGTCCCGCTCGCCTACCCCGGCCTCGGCGCGGAAGCGCAGCCATCTGATACGCCCGTCGACTTCGAAGTCGTCGAACAGGGGTATGTTGCCGTCACGCCGCTGCGGTACGACCTGATGGACACCGGCTTGTTGCATGACCTCTGCACATGGAATCTGGACCAGGAGACGCTCAATGCCTGAAGGTGCCGTCCCGGAAGGATTCGACCCCATCCTGTTCGATCTGGACGGTACCGTCGTCGACACGGTCCAGCTCATCACCGAGTCGTTTCGCCATGCCACGCGGACCGTGCTGGGCGAGATCCTGCCCGACGACGTGATCACCGCCGGTGTGGGGCAGCCGCTGGTGGAGCAGATGAGGGCGCTGTCGGTGGAGCACGCCCAGGAGCTCTACGATGTGTACAGGGAGTACAACCACCGCCGTCACGACGAGCTCATCCGCAGCTATGCCGGCATGGAGGAGATGCTGGCCGGCCTCAAGGCGGCAGGGCGCCGGCTTGGCATCGTTACGAGCAAGAGCGCGGACACGACGGCGATGGCCTTCCGGGCCGTCGGTCTCCAGGGACACTTCGACGCCATCGTGACGGCCAGCGACACGGACGAGCACAAGCCGTCGCCGGTGCCGCTCGAACTGTGTCTGGAGCGGCTCGGCGCGACCGCCAGCGGCGCCGTCTACGTGGGCGACAGTCCCTTTGACATCCGCGCTGGGGCTGCCGCCGGCATGGCGACCGTGGCGGTGGCCTGGGGCGTCTTCAGCAGAGATGCCCTGATGGCCACTCATCCGAGTTTCTGGGTCAGGGACACGGACGAGCTGCTGAACGTGTGCCTGCACGCGCCCCACGTCCCATCCGCACTGACTGACGTGCGACGCGCGGCAGTCGGTCTCGACGCCACCCACTGAGCCCGGGGGAGGCACGCAGTGACCGAGCCACGCGACTTGGCCGCGCGTGCCGAGGAGCTCCGCCGGCTGATCAATCACCACGCATACCTGTACTACGTTCTGGATGAGCCCGAGATCGACGATGCGGAGTATGACGCGCTCCATGACGAGCTCGTGAGCATCGAGACGGAGCATCCGGAACTGCGCACGCTGGACTCTCCCACACAGCGGATCGGTGCGGCCCCGCTGGAGAGGTTCGAGCAGGTGCGTCATCTCGAGCCCATGCTGTCGCTCGCGAATGCGCGCAACGAGGACGAGCTCCTGGCTTGGGACAACCGCAACCGCCGTTACCTGGCGGGCGCCGGGCTCGCGGACGAGCTCTCCCGGTATGTGATCGAGCCCAAGATCGATGGGTTGGCCGTTTCGATGATCTATCGCGACGGCCTCTTCAGTGTCGGTGCCACCCGCGGCAACGGCGAGGTCGGCGAAGACATCACCGTGAATCTGCGCACCGTCGGTTCACTGCCCCTGCGCCTGCGCGGTGAGGCGCCGCCATCGGTCGTGGAGGTGCGAGGCGAGGTCTATCTGCCGCTGGCCGCGTTCGCTCGCCTCAATGAAGCTCGTGTCGCCGCCGGTCTCAGCACGTTCGTGAATCCGAGGAATGCGGCCGCGGGCTCCGTGCGCCAGCTCGACCCCGCAGTCGCGGCGTCCCGGCCGCTCGATGTATGGTGTTACGGAATCGGCCACAGCGAGGGGCTCGCGCTCGAGGATCATCACGGAGCGCTCGACTGGCTGCGTGAGCAGGGCTTTCGCGTCAATCCCCACATCAGCAGGGTGACAGGCATCGAGGCCGCTCTCGAGGCCTGCCGCGGCTGGGAGGAACGCCGGTCTGAGCTGGACTACGACATCGACGGCGCCGTGGTCAAGGTCGATTCATATGCGCTTCAGCGGGCGCTGGGGGCTGTCTCTCACGATCCCCGCTGGGCAATCGCCTTCAAGTTCGCGCCCACGACCGCCACGACTCGCCTCGAGAGTATCGAGGTCAAGGTCGGTCGTACGGGGGTGCTGACGCCGTTCGCGGTGCTGCGCCCCGTTTTCGTGGGGGGCGTGACGGTGGAGCGGGCGACGCTTCACAACGTCGACGACATCCATCGCAAGGATCTGCGGGATGGCGACGACGTCATCATACAGCGCGCCGGCGACGTGATCCCGCAGGTCGTCGCTCCGGTGACGACAGGCTGGGTCGAGGAGGCGGGAGAGCATGTGGAACGCGCAGCGCGCCATGCCTCACTGCCAGAGTGGCTGATGCCGGAGCGCTGCCCTGCGTGCGGATCAAGCGTGGTACGCGAGACGGCGCAGGTTGCGGTCCGGTGTCCGAACAAGTCGTGCCCCGCGCAACTCGTCGAGAGCATCAAGCACTTCGTCAGCAAGGGAGCGATGGATATCGACGGTCTCGGCGAGGAGACCGTCGAACTGCTCTTTGATGAAGGCCTGCTGCGCAACGTCGCCGATCTTTACGACCTGCGGCGCGATGACTTCGTCCGTCTCGAGGATGAGCGCATCGTGGGGCTGCCCGGATTCGGCGGCAGGAAGACCAGAGACGAGCATGGCCGACTGGCGCTCGGCGAAACGAAGCGGGCCGACAGGTTGATCGGGGCGATCGAGGAGTCGAAGCAACGACCGTTCGTCCGCGTGCTCTACGCCCTGGGGATCCGTCACGTCGGGAGAGTAACGGCGCAAGCCCTCGTCGACGTCTTTCCGAGCATGGACGAGATGATGGGGGCCACGTCGCAGGAGTTGGCGGCCGTTCCCGGCGTTGGTCCGGTGGTCGCTGAAGGGGTACGCCAGCATCTCGATGAAGCGCGAAATCGGGAGACCATCGAGAAGCTTCGAGGAGCCGGCCTTTGCCTCAGCGCGGAGCGAACGCAGAAGACGGACGGCGCGCTGACGGGCAAGGTGTTGGTGCTCACCGGCAAGTTGCCGACTCTGACGCGGGGCG
>CAZHMG010000092.1:0-7690 GCA_964533575.1 uncultured Thermoleophilia bacterium
GGGCGCCAACCTGGGGCGCAACCTGACAAATCTCGGGGGGGACGGGGGTGGCGACGATCAGGCCGGCCTGGACGGCCGCCTTGCGCGCCGCCACCTCCTCCTCGGTCTCCTTGGGCATGCGGTAGGCGGCGATCACGCCGTTGTATGCGGTCGTGTCGTCCTGAAGCAGTTGTTCGAGCTTCCGGCGGGCCGCCTCGGAGCCCTCGATCAGGCCTTGCATCTCCGCCTCCACCGCGGCGAATTCCTCGCGGCCCCGGGTGAGGTTGCACACCATGCCGACGAGGGCAGCGCCGAGCGCGCCGACACAAGCCGAGACGCTCCCGCCGCCTGGCGCGGGCCTTCCGCTGGCCGCATCGTCCAGGTATGTCTGAAGCGATTCATCCGCGTAGACGATGGCGTCACCCATTGCCGGCCTCCTCGGTCGCGCGCCGTCTCGTCCCTATCAGAACAAGCCCGTGATCGCGCCGGTCTCGACGTCGATGTCGACGTTGACCGCGGCCGGCCTCTTGCTGAGCCCGGGCATCGTGCGCATCTCCCCGAGCAGTGGGTACAGGTAACCGGCTCCCGTCGCCGGGCGGATGTCCCTGATCGGCACCCGAAATCCGCGCGGCCGCCCCTTGAGCGCGGGGTCGTGCGAGAGAGACAGGTGCGTCTTGGCCATGCACACGGGCAGTTTGTCCAGACCCTGCTCGGTGAACTGCTTGATCTTCGCCTCGGCCTCGGGCAGGTAGTCGACCCCGTCGGCGCCGTAGACCTTGGTCGCGATGGTTTCGATCTTCTCCTTGATGGAGGCCTCGAGCGGATAGAGGAAGTGGAAGTCACCACCCTTGTCGGCCGCCGCCTTGACAACCTCGGCCGCCTCCTGGCCCCCGTCGCCGCCGAGGGCATGCACGTTGATCGAAACAGCGTCCTCGGCGCCGGCCGCCACCGCCGCCCGGCGCACGATCTCGATCTCGCCGGGGCGGTCGAAGGCAAATCTGTTGATCGTCACCACAACCGGCATGCCGAACAGCTTCATGTTCTCGACCTGCTTCGCGAGGTTCTCGCAGCCCTTCTCGAGGGCGGCATTGTTCTCCGCCTTGAGCAGCTCCGGATCCACGGGCAGTCCACCGTGCATCTTGAGAGCGCGCATGGTGCAGGTAATGACGACGGCGCTGGGGATGAATCCTCCATACCGGCAGATGATGTTCATGAACTTCTCGGCCCCGAGATCGGCGGCGAAGCCGCTCTCGGTGACCACATAGTCAGAGAGCTTCATCGCCACTTTGTCGGCGATGATCGAGTTGTTGCCCTGCGCGATGTTGGCGAACGGGCCCGCGTGGATCAAGACAGGGTTGCCCTCGAGCGTCTGGATGAGATTCGGCTTGAGGGCGTCTTTGAGGAGGACCGTCATGGCGCCGGCCGCTCCGATGTCCTCGGCGGTCAGCGGTTTGCCGTCGAAGCTGTAGGCGAACGTGATGCGGCCCAGCCGTTCGCGCAGGTCTCGAAGGCTGGTGGCGAGACCCAGAATGGCCATGACCTCGCTGGCCACTGTGATGTCGAAGCCGGTCTGCCGCGGAATCCCGTTGAGGCGGCCGCCAAGGCCGTTGACGATCTCGCGCATGGCACGGTCATTGAGGTCCACGCAACGGCGCCATGAAATGGTGAGCGGATCGATACCGAGTTCGTTGCCGTGCATCAGATGGCTGTCGATCATCGCCGCCAGCAGGTTGTTGGCGGCGCCGACGGCGTGGATGTCACCGGTGAAGTGGAGGTTGAGGTCCTCCATCGGGACGACTTGGGAGTACCCGCCACCGGCAGCCCCACCCTTGATGCCGAAGACGGGGCCCAGTGAAGGCTCGCGCAACGCGAGCATCGTGTCGACGCCGATGGCGTTCATCGACTCGGCCAACCCGATGGACGTCACCGTCTTGCCCTCACCGAGAGGCGTCGGGGTGATTGCCGTGACGTCGATGATCTTGCCGTCCGCCCTGTCCGTCAGACGGTCGAGGACCGCCATGTAGTCGATCTTGGCCTTGTAACGGCCGTAGAGCTCGAGCTCAGTCTCCAGAATCCCCGCTCTCTCGGCGATGGCCTGGATAGGCTGGAGTGTTGCTGCCTGGGCGATCTCGATGTCGCTCGGCACAGGGGCCTTGCGAACAGGCTTGGCAGTCAGCGTCAACGTCTCCTCCTTTGTTGCCCCTCATGCGCGCGTTCGGCGCGCATGAGAGCGTGGCCGGGCCGCCTTGCTGCCGGCGCTCCGGCGCGAATCCTACCCCTGGGGGTTCAGCTGCATCAAACCAGACGTCGTGAATCAACGACTCGTTCTGAGGGACGGCGCGGAGAGAAGCGCCGCAAGCCGCAGGTCAATGGGGATGACTGACGCTCCCGGGACGGTTCGCACAGGGCGAATGGTTGTCAGGCCAAGCTGAACCCGGCGCGCGCCGCCGCCTGAGCCGCCTCGTAGACCACCCGTGCCGGACGCCCGAGGGCGGCGGCGGCCCGCCGCACATCCTCATACTCGGGCGAAGCGGTGATGAGCCGCCCGTCTGCGGTCGCCAGACGGACGGCGATGACGTGCCCGTCCACTGAGACGTGGTCGCGGCGCTCGTTCGCGTAGAGCCGGGACACAGGCAGGACGCGCAGACCGAAGCTGGACGTCTCGGCGAAGACGACATCCGCGAGACGCTCCCTGTCTGTCTCCCCGGCTAGCAGATGCATCACGATGCCGGGGCGGCCCTTCTTCATCGTCGCCGCGGTCAGCCAAACGTCGATGGCGCCGGCGGCGCGCAGTCGCTCGGCCGCGTGGGCGAGCAACTCGGGCGTCATGTCGTCGATACTGGTCTCCAGAAGAACCACCCGGGGCTCCTCCTCCGGCGAAGCGAGGTCATCGGCGCCGCGGAGCGTCTCGACGTTCAGCAGGACAGCCCGCAACACGTTCGGCCTGCCGGGAATCTCCCGCTGCCCCGCGCCGTAGCCGACGCGCTCGATCCTCCCCGGCGGGATTCCCGGGGCTGTCGCCGCGTAGTGGGCGAGCAGCGCGGCCCCAGTCGGCGTGGTGAGCTCACCGAGGGGCATGTCGTCGTCCTGATTCCCGGCTGTCTGCCGACCCTTCAAGAGTTCGAGCACGGCGGGCGCCGGAACGGCGACGAGTCCGTGCGCCGTGCGCACGACGCCGCTGCCGAGAGCCGGCGGGGATGCGAGTATGCTCGCCGGCGAGAGTCGCTCGACGAGCATCGCGACGCTGATCAAGTCGATTGCCGTATCCGCGTCGGCCAGTTCGTGCAGGTGCTCCTCAGTGCTGCCATGCACGCGCGCCTCGGCCGCAGCCATCCGCCGGGCCGTGGCAACGACCGCGTCCGAGACGCGGGGCGGAAGGGCCGCCGCCTCGACCGCGGCGATGAGCTCCGCGAATGTGGCGAAGCCCTCGGCTTCGGCGACCGTGAAGGCGCGGGCCGCTACGCCGCCGCGCCTCACCTCTTCGCTCGACACGAGGGATGGATCAAGCCCGGCCGCCGCCAGCGCGGGCCGGACCAGATCCTCGAGGGGATCTTCGTCGGCCTCCTGCGCGACGAGCTCGAGAAGCGATGCCGCGAGCATGTCTCCGCTGACGCCGTTGGTGCAGTCCAGATACAGGATCATGCCGCCACTCTACCTGCCGCCCCCAGCAAATGCACCGCCGGCACAACGCCGATCTGCATTGGTTTCCAGGGCGCACGGATAGAATTCCGCCATGCGCATCGCCGAACTCGCCCCACCGTGGATCTCGGTCCCCCCTGCGGGATACGGCGGGACAGAGTGGGTCGTGCAGCAGCTCTGCGACGGCCTCTCCGCCCGCGGTCATGAAATGGTGCTCTATGCCACCGGCGATTCGTGTACCAAGGCGGAGTTGCGTTCCATCTTCCCCGTCCAGATGCCGGAGCTCATGGGGCAGAGCAGCTATGAGGCGCAGCACGTGTCCTTCGCCTTCGACGACATCGAGAAGGACCATTTCGACCTCGTCCACGACCATTCCGGCTTCATCGCCGTCGCTTTCAGTCGCTACCTGCGAACCCCCATGGTGCAAACGCTGCATGGCGCCTTCGACCACAGGACCTACCCCTTCTACCAGCGGTTCCGTGACGCGATCGGCTACGTGCCGATCAGCAAGTACCAGCAATCCATGGGCCCACCCGGAATGAGCTGGGCGGGACTCGCCTACAACGCGATCGCCGTCGAGCAGTGGCCGTTCTCGGCCGAGAAGGATGACTACCTGCTCGCCTTCGGGCGGGTCTCCGAGCAGAAGGGATACCATCTGTCTATCGAAGCAGCCATGCGCACAGGCGAGAGGCTGCTCATGGCCGGTGTGGTCCAAGAACCCAGCCGAGAGTACTTCGAGACTCGCATCGCCCCGCACATCGATGGCGAGCAGATCATGTATGAGGCCGAGGTGACCGACGCGCGCAAGCACGAGCTGTTCGCCCGCGCCAAGGCATTCCTGTTTCCCATCACCTGGGCAGAGCCCTTCGGCCTCGTCATGATCGAGGCAATGGCCGCGGGTACGCCTGTGCTCGCTCTGCGAAGAGGGTCGGTACCCGAGATCGTCGAACACGGACGGACGGGTTTCGTCTGCGACACCCTCGACGAGCTGGTGGCGGCGATAGGTCGCATCGACGAGATCGACCCCCATGAGTGCCGGCGCGCCGTCGAAGAGCGGTTCACCGTGGATCGGATGATCAGCGACTATGAGGCCATCTTCGCGCGCGTCCTGAACTCGTGAGCCGGCGCTGTCGCGCTCGATCCGGACGGCGTCGCAACACGCGGAGGCGGACGAAGCCGGACTGATTCAGACGCCAAGAAGCGGCAGCAGGTGAGCGACGAGACCCCCTACGATGATCGCAATGACGATCGTGCCGAGACACACGAGCGCCGTTCGCCGCCAGCCGATCTCGCGGCCGAGCACGGCGATCGTCGCCAGGCAGGGGATGTAGATTGCATTGACGGTCGCGTAGGTCACGATCTGCGACGTCGTCATGAAGCTGCCGATGTCGGCCACCGCCCCGCCGACGCTCACGGCGGCGAAGACGAGCAGGAGCTGCAGCGCGAGCTCCTTGCGCAGAACGGCGAAGACGAGCGTCAGGCCGGCGACGGCCGGCAGCAGGAGCCAGTCCTCGACGATCGGCGCCAGCACATCCGTGAAGCGCCAGATGATGCCCGTCTCGTAAAGGAGGCCCAGCGCCATGCTGCCGATGACGATGATCGGCGCGGCGTCCCACACGAATTCCCTGAACCGGCGCCACGTCTTGCTCATCACCTGATGAAGGATGGGCCGGCGGAACGGGAACATCTCCATGACGAAGGCGCCCTCGGTCCCGGGCAGGAACCTGTTGAGGCCCAAGCCTGTGAGGACCAGAACCGCGAAGATGATGGCGTACGTGAGCAGGGCGTATTGCCAGCCGGCGACGGCGGCCACGGCGCCGATGATCACGGCGCTGCGGGCGCTGCAGGGCATCAGCGTCGCAAGTGTGGAGGCGATCAGCCTCTCACGTGGCGACGATAGCGACCGGGTCCCGATGATCGCCGGGACATTGCAGCCCCCGGCCGCGATAAGCGGGATCACCGCGCGACCATGCAGACCGAAGCGGTGCATCACTCTGTCGCTCAAGAACGCCGCCGCATTCATGTAGCCCGAGTCCTCGATGAGGGCGAGGATGAAGTAGAAGGTGAGGATGTACGGAATGCCGACGGCGAGAGTCGCCAGAATGCCGCCGTCGATACCCCAGAGAACGACGCGTCCGGGTACGCCCTCGCCAAGCAGGGCGATGGTCAGCGACGTGACCGTCGGGGAGACGTAAGCCATCCAGAAATGCGTCAGCACACGGGCGAGCAGATCCCCGATGACGAACAGGGCGGCGAACATCGTGATCAGCATTCCCACCATGATCGGAATGCCGGTGCGCGGCGAGGTGGCCAGCAGCCACAGGACGTCACTGGTGCGCGGGAGGCTTGCCTGGGCGGCGCCCGCTACGCGCCGCGCCTCAGCGTGCCGCGCCTGGGCAATCGCCATACCCAAGCTGTCGTCGGCGAGCGTCAGCTCCCCCGCGCCTTCCACCGCCGCCGCGGCCGCCAACTGTGCGTCTCCCGCGAGAATCGCCAGCGCCGCGCCCCGCGGGAAGACTGAGAACAGCGAGTCGGCTGGCAGGCGGTCCACGAGTACGGCGGCCAGAGCCGAGACTCTTTCCTCCACGTCGTGAGGCAGCGGGGTGCCGTGAGTCTCGCGCGGCGAATCCTGCCGCGCGGCGGTGAGCACGGTCGCTTCCAGCTCGGCGACGCCCTCGCCGCGCGGCGCCGCCGTCATGACGACCGGCACCCCGAGCGCTTCCGCCAGCTCCTCCGCAGCGATGGGGTGCTGCCGCCGCCGGGCCTCATCGGCTAGATTGACGGCGACGACGATACGGTACCCGAGATCGATGAGCTGAAGAGGCATGTAGAGACTGCGCGCCAGATTCGTCGCGTCGGCGACGGCGATGACCACGTCTGGCCGCAGGGAGAGAAGGGCCGAGCGAGCCAGTCGCTGATCCTCTCCTTCGCCGGCGTCCAGCGAGTACGCACCCGGCAGGTCGACGACGCTGACGCGTTGGCCGTTCCAGACCGTGGACCCGGTGCAGGCGGCTGACGTGACGCCAGAGCAGTGCGCCGTTTCCTCAGCCGCTCCAGTGAGCGCGTTGTACAGGGAGGTCTTGCCGACGTTGGGATTCCCGGCCAGGCAGACGACCAAGGTCGGCCCTCGACCCTCCTGGTCCATCTCCTCTCCGTGCCGGCGATCGGCGATCGCCGTGGACTCAGGCACGCAGGAGGATCTTGCCCGCCACCTCGCGCCCAAGGGCGTATTGACAGCCGTGAACTTGAACGAGAAGCGGACCTCCGAACGGCGCGATGGACTTCACTTCGATGGCGGTCTCCGGCACAAGACCCAGGGATCCGAGATACCTCAGCAGTTCCGGATCCTCTTGGGCAATGCACCCGATGACGCCCGCCTCGCCCGCCTCCAAGGCCGCCAGCGGACGCAAGGACTCCTCCGTGAGCGAGCCGTCCGCATCTGGGATCACATGACCATGGGGGCACGTGCGGGGATGACCGAGCTGTTCGGCAAGCCGTGCTTCAACCTCAGCGCTGAGGACATGCTCGAGCTTGCAGGCTTCGTCGTGCACCGCATCCCAAGGCATGTCAAGGTAGTCGACGAGGAAGCGCTCGCTGAGACGGTGCCGCCGCACGAGCGCCGCGCCCTCGAGCTCGCCCTCCGGAGTGAGGCTCACGCCTCGTTCGTCGCTCTCATCCCGTTCGCGAACCAGGCCGGCGCCACGCAGCCGGCGAACCATTTCCGAAGCCGACGGCGGTGAGACGCGCAACTCGTCGGAGATCTGCTTGATCGTCACCGTTCGGCCGCTGTGTTGCAGCTTGAAGATGGCCTCCAGATACTCCTCTGTGCTCTCGGTACGCTGCATCGCGGCCTCCATCCTTTCGTCTGATATAAGGATAGGCTAACGACACGCTGGAGGAAACCCTCGCGTTCATCGCCAGCCTCGCCGTGCATCCTGCGACAGGCAACCATGTGAGAGTGCGAGCATTCGCTGGAGAGAGGAGACAGGGGCAAGGATCTCTGCCGCGAGAAGGGCTGCTGGAGCGGATGACGGGACTCGAACCCGCGATCTTCAGCTTGGGAAGCTGACGT
>CAZHMG010000093.1:0-7411 GCA_964533575.1 uncultured Thermoleophilia bacterium
GTTGCCAAGTACGCCATCGAGAAGCTCCTCGACCTCGGCGCGATACCCATCACGCTCAGCGATTCCTCCGGGTACATCTACGACGAGGCCGGCATCGACCGGCAGAAGCTCGCCTTCGTCATGGAGCTCAAGAACGTGCGCCGCGGACGCATCAGCGAGTACGTCGACGAGTATCCCGACGCGCTGTTCGTGCCCTGCGACGGGGAACGGGGCTACAACGCGCTGTGGGATCACAAGGCCGACTGCGCTGTCCCGTGCGCGACGCAGAACGAGATCAACGCGGCCGACGCCGCGAACCTTGTGAACAACGGCGTCCATGTGGTCTCGGAAGGCTCGAACATGCCGACCGTGCCGGAGGGCGTGGAGCTGTTCGTCGAGAAGAAGCTGCTCTACGGTCCCGGCAAGGCCGCCAACGCAGGCGGCGTGGCGACGTCTGGGCTCGAGATGAGCCAGAACAGCCTGCGGGTGAGCTGGACGCGCGACGAGGTGGACAATCGCCTGCGCGGCATCATGAAGGCGATCCACGAGCAGTGCGTCTACGCTGCCGCCGAGTACGGCATGCAGGGCAACTACGTGGCCGGCGCGAACATCGCGGGCTTCCTCAAGGTCGGCAACGCGATGATCGATCAGGGCGTCGTCTGAGCAACTGCTGATCGGCACATGCGAAAGGGGCGGGGCGCCGGCAGGCGCCCCGCCCCTTGTGGGTCTGGGGGCCGGAGCAGCGTACTGCGCCGCCCGCCGGCCCGTCCGCCCTTAAGCCAGGCCGAACTCCCGCTCGAAGTCGGCCTTGCCGCGCGCGCCGATGACCTTCTTGGCGGGCTGGCCGTCTTTGAACATGATGATGGTCGGGATGCTCATGACGCCGAACTTGCCGGCCGTGGCGGGATTCTCGTCGACGTTGAGCTTGCCGATCGTCACCTTGTCGCCATGCGTCTGGGCGAGCTCCTCGAGGACGGGAGCGACCATCCGGCAGGGGCCGCACCAGGGAGCCCAGAAATCGACGATGACGTCGCCCGTGGCGATGTCGGCGTCGAATGACGCATCGGTCAGAGTCTTGATTTCGTTCGCCATGTGTCTGCTCCCTTGATGTCTGTGGCGCACTGCGCCCTCTTGCTGCTTGTGAATATCCTGCGCGGCACGGATTCTAAACGCCCGCCAGCGCTTTCGTGAGACCTTCGTGCACCTGCGCCGCGATCGGCTCCAGCTCCGGATTGCCTACCATGCCGAGCAGGGCCCCCGCGTTGATCACGGCGACGCGGGTGCCGGCAGTCGTCTCGTACACGACGACGTTGCACGGCAGCAGCAGGCCGAGATCCGGCTCCGCCATGATCGCGGCACGGGCCAGCCGGGGCTTGCACGCGCCGAGAATGATGTGAGGAGGGCCTTCGATGCCGAGCTTCTCCTTCATCGTCCTCTGGACGTCGATCTCGGCCACCACGCCGAAGCCTTCCGCCTTCAAGGCCTCGCGGACGCGCGGCAGAACGTCTTCGAAGGGCTCGTCCAGATCCCGCCCCATGCCGTACTCGACTTGGCGCATGGTGATCTCCTCCGTTGCCTGGGAAGCGGGATGATATACCCTGCGGGGTATAATGGCAACTCTATCGCACAATCGTGTCGGCGCCACATACAGAAGGATGGTAGTCGCGCGAGCACCAACCTGGGCTACACTCCGGCTGGCGGTTCCCGGCGGCGTCTCGTGGCGCTGAGACAGTGGGCGACGCGACGGGGGGCCTGCGTGCGTCGATGCCGCCGTTCGGGAAGACAAGTGTGGGTCGAGAAGGCGGGCTGCGAGCGAATGAAGCGCAAGTCGTGGCGGCATGCGGCTGAGCGGGGAGCGTGGGTGGGCCGGGAGAGCGTTCGCGTCCTGAAACGCTACAGAGCGGCATGGGCGTACGCGGGCGTTATCGCGGTGATCGCGCTCTTCGTCTCTCTGTCGGAAGACGTCCGCGAGGAGGAATTTCTCTCCACCGACCAGCGTACTCTGGTGGCCGTCCGGGCGGTCCAATCGGATGCTATGACGGCAGTGATGCGCGGCCTGACCTTTCTTGGCGGCTTTTTCGGCGCCGGTCTTCTGACCGTTGCGATGGCGGCGGTCCTGTCGGCCCTGCGCCGCCGCCGCGACGCCGTCTTCGTGCTTGCCCTCATGGCGGGTGGCGGCGTCATCCAATATCTCGCCAAGGTGGTCTTCGCGCGGCCACGCCCCACCGTCGTTGAGGCCCTGGTCGACGTAAGCACGACCTCCTATCCAAGCGGCCACGCAATGATCTCCGCCTGTCTCGCGCTGGCGTTCGCCATCGTGTGCTGGAACACCGCGTGGCGCTGGCCGGCGACGATCGTCGGCGTCTTCTTCACACTGGGCGTATCGTTCAGCCGTCTCTATCTGGGTGTGCATTATCCCTCGGACATCCTCGCTGGGTGGCTGCTGGCGATCACCTGGACGTCGGTCGTCTGGCTGGTGTTCGATCTTGCCGGCAGGCGTGTGCCGACGGCAGGGGTGTGATGCGAATGTCGTTTGCAGCTGCGAATGGTGTTAGCATGTATCCGAACGTTCCCTCCATCGCGTAACGGCGGACACATGTGAGTCGTCCCGGTTTCACCGAGCGCCTGGCCATTGCCGGGGCCCGCAGGCCCCGTTTGACCATCGTCCTCTGGCTCGTGCTGCTGGCCGGATCGGCGGCGGTGTATCTGCTGTGGGGCGACGTCTTCACCTCGTCCTTCAAGTTCCTGAACAGCCCGGACTCCCGCATCGCCGCCGACCTCATCGAAGAGCACGGCGGCGGCAACGGCGCCGCGCAGCTGGGAGCGGCAGTGGACCAGCTCGCCGGCGGCATCGAGAGGGCCGATGAGGGCGCGGGCCAGCTGGCGCAGGGATCGGAGAAGGTGGCGGAAGGAGCGAAGTCGCTCTCCCGGGGACTCGACAAGCTCGCTGGCGGGGCCGGCACGGTCAGCGCGGGTGCCGGCCAGGCGAGCTCGGGCGCGGGCGCGCTCACTACGGGCTTGGGTGACGCCTCTCGCGGCGCTTCAGCGCTGAGCTCAGGCCTCGATACGATGAACACCGCGACCGGTGGACTGGCGGCCGCGCTCTCGCAGCTGTCCAAGGGTGCCTCCCAGCTGTCCACCGGGGCCGGCAAGCTCCAGGCCGGCGCCAGTGAGCTCGCCGACGCGGCGGCGATGACGGCTGCCGGCGTCAGCGATGCCGCCGGCGCGGCCGGCCGGCTCGAGAGCGGCGCGTCTTCCCTGTCGGCCCTCATCGGCAACTATGCGAGCTCACATCCTGAGGCCGCGGCGGACCCCTCGTTCGGCCAGATCATGGCGCTCGCCGGCGAGGTCTCGGCCGGCGCGAGCTCCCTCGCGTCAGGCCTGCAATCCGCCAGCGCCGGTACCGCGGCGGTCGCCGGAGGCGCCGAGGACCTCGCCGGCGGGGCGTCCGACGTGAGCGCCGGCGCGGACGAGCTCGCCGCCGGCCTCAAGAGAACCGCCGCCGGCGCCAAGCGGATCGACCAGGGCATAGATGAGCTCGCGTCCGGCGGCGACCAGCTGGCCGGCGGGATCAGCGCGGCGGCCACCGGTTCCCAGAGGCTTGCCGCAGGCTCGACCGCCCTGGCCGCGGGATCGTCCAAGGTGGCCTCGGGTGTGCAGGACGCCGCCGCCGGGGCCGGCAAGGTCGCCAAGGGCACGCGCGCCGTCGAGGCCGGCGCCACCGGGCTGAGCAAAGGACTCGCTTCAGCTTCCGACGGAGCCCAGCGCCTTAACCAGGCTGTCGCCTCGGCGGGTTCCCTCACCAATCACGACACCGAGGTCGTCGTGATACGCAACGACGAGCTGACGGCGGGGGACGCCCGGTTCGAGGACGAAGTCGTCAAGATCCGCGATCAGCTGGCGGCCCTGCCTCAAGAGGATGTTGTGTCCGTCATGAGCGCTTTCGACGACGGGCTCGACGAGCGGGTCAAAGACGCGCTCATCTCAGAGGACGGCCACACCACGATTCTGAGGGTGGAGCTTGCTGTTCCGGCGGGAGAAGCGGCGAATCAAATGGACGGGATCTACGACGTCGTGACGGAGGCGAACGGCGAGCCTGGCTTCACCGTCGCCGTCACCGGCGCCGGCGCCTTCAGCCGTGACTCACAGGATCTCGCCGGCGAGGACCTGAAGCGGGGCGAGGCCGTCGGCGTTCCCGTTGCCATGCTCATCCTCGTCGTCGTGTTCGGGGCCCTCGTCGCGGCCGGTTTGCCGCTGGTTCTTAGCATCTTCGCGCTTGTCGTCGGTCTCGGCCTGACGGTACTCATCGGCACCGGCTTCGAGCTCTCGATCTTCGCCCTCAACGTGCTCGCTGCGTTCGGCCTCGCAGTCGGCATCGACTACTCCCTCTTCATCGTGTCGCGCTATCGTGAAGAGCGGCACGCGGGCTACGGCAAGGCCGAGGCGATCGCGGCCGCCGGCGCGACGGCATCCAACGCTGTCCTCTTCAGCGGACTCACGGTGATTCTCGCTCTCGGAGGGATGCTCATCGTCCCGCTGTCCATCATCACGAGCATCGGCATCGGGGCGATCGCCGCGGTTGTCGCCGCGGTCGCCGCCGCCCTCACGCTCCTCCCGGCGCTCCTCATGCTGCTCGGCGATCGCATCGACTCGCTGGCCGTCCCCTGGATACCGCACCACTCGGTTCGCATGAGCAGCGAGGGATGGTGGGGCCGGGCGGCGCGGCGTACCATGCGCCGCCCGGTGCTCTGGCTCATCCTGAGCGTCGTTGCGCTCGGCCTGCTCACGATCCCGATGTTCTCGATGCGTACCGGCGGCTACAGCGCCGCGACGTTCCCGGAGAAGTACACCTCCAAGCAGGGGCTCGACATGCTCCAGAGGGACTTCGCTGCCGGGATGAGCGAACCCGTCACGGTCGTGGTCGACGGCAACATCGCCCAAGCGCCGGTGCAGGACGCGCTCAAGCGATTCATGGCCGACCTCGACGGGGATGGCCGCTTCACACTCACCGGCGTCCAGACGAGCAGCGACCAGGCGCTTGCCGTCGTCCGGCTCGTTCAGGATCCCGAAGCGATGTCTGAGGAGGCGCGCACCAATCTCGTCGCGCTGCGCGACGCCCTTGTTCCGGCGGCATTCGCCGACGCGCCGGTGGAGGTCTACGTGGGCGGCCAGACGGCGACGAGCCTCGATGCGTCGAATCTGATCGGGGACTACCTCTGGATCGTCGTGGGCATCGTCCTGCTGCTCAGCTTCCTGCTCCTTCTCGTCGCCTTCCGCTCCGTCCTGGTGGCGGTGACGGCCGTGCTCATGAACCTCCTGTCCGTCGGCGCCGCCTTCGGCGTTCTCACGCTCGTCTTCCAAGACGGCCTCGGGGCCGACCTGTTCGGCCTCGCCCGGGCCTCCGCCATCGAGTCGTGGGTGCCGCTCCTCATGTTCTGCGTCCTCTTCGGCCTGAGCATGGATTACCAGGTCTTTCTGCTGAGCCGGATCCGTGAGCGCTGGCAGGCGACCGGCGATTCTCAGGACGCCGTCGTCTTCGGAGTGCAGTCGACCGCCGGCATCATCACCGGCGCCGCCCTGATCATGATCGCCGTGTTCGTCGGCCTGGGGAGCGGGCAGCTCATCATCCTCCAGGAGCTGGGCCTCGGGCTGGCCGTGGCCGTCCTGCTGGACGCGTTCATCGTCCGTGTCGTCGTCGCGCCCGCGACCATCGGCCTGATCGGCGACCGTTACTGGTGGATGCCGCGCTGGCTCGAGTGGCTGCCGCGCGTGAACATCGAAGGGCCGGCCAAGGACCCCGTCATCTGTCCTGCAACCGACGTCGTGCCGGGGGAGACGGATGCACGCTGACGGCAACCGGAGAGCGGTCCGTCACGCACAGACCTGCGACGAGATCCTCGACGCCGCGGCCGAGCTCGTGACCGAGAACGGCGTCGACGGCCTCAATCTGAACGAGCTGGCGAGCCGGGCCGGTTTCGGCAGCGCGCCGTCCCTGTATCGCTACTTCGCCGGCAAGGAAGCGATCGTGGCCGCGCTGGCTCAGCGCGGCCTCACGCGGCTGGGCGCCCACATGTCCCGGGTGCCCGGGGACCTGCCGCCGGACGAGCAGCTCATCGAACTCTGTCTCGCCTACCTGGACTACGCGCGCGCCAACCCAGGAGAGAGGCGCCTGCTCCTCACCACGGCCGCCGCCATCGCGCCGACTGATCGCGCCGCCATCCTTCCCGACCAGTTCGTGAAGCGCATGTTCGGGCTCGTCCAGGATGCGGTGAAGGAGGGGACGCTCGTCGCCCGCGACGAGGATGACATCTTTGCGATTCTGCACGCGGGCTGGGCTTTGGCCCAGGGCTGGGCCGAATACGACTCGCTGTATGAGGACCCCGAGCGCGAGGTCCTCAAGACGAGGCAGCGTGCTGTCTTTCGCGCCTACGTCGAGGGTTTCCGGCGCGACTGGACGCAGGACGGCTGAAGACCCTCTCAGGCTCGCCGCCTGCGCATTGACGACCGATTCAGGTATGATTCTTCATTCGCGGCCGCCGCGCCTCAGGCACGGCGGCGGCCGGGCTTCGTCCGCACGGAAAGGGTGAATCGATCGTGAGAAGCGACGAGATCAAGCAGGGCATCGCACGGGCCCCGCACCGCTCGCTGCTGCGCGCCCTCGGGGTCAGCGACAGCGAGATGGAGCGTCCGTTCATCGGCATCGCCAACTCGTTCAGCGAAGTCGTCCCGGGTCATATGCACCTGCGCAGCATCGTCGACGCGGTCAAAGCGGGCGTGCGCAGCGCCGGCGGCACGCCGTTCGAGTTCGGCGTGATGGGCGTCTGCGACGGCATCGCCATGAATCACCAGGGCATGCACTACTCGCTGCCGAGCCGCGAGCTCATCGCCGACACGGTCGAGTCCATGACCATGGCGCACGCCTTCGACGCCCTGGTGCTGGTGCCGTGCTGCGACAAGATCATCCCCGGCATGATGATGGCCGCCGCGCGTCTCGATGTGCCCGCCATCATGGTCGGCGGCGGCCCCATGCTCACGGGGTACCTGGACGGTAAGGCGCTCGACCTGAACAGCGTCTTCGAGGCTGTCGGCCAGTACCAGGCCGGCGAGCTGGACGACGAGGGACTCAAGGCGATCGAGTGCAACGCATGCCCGAGCTGCGGCTCCTGCTCGGGCATGTTCACCGCGAATTCCATGAACAGCCTCGCGGAGGTCCTCGGCTTGGCGCTGCCGGGCAACGGAACGATTCCGGCGCCGTACAGCGAGCGCATCCGCTTCGCCAAGGACACCGGCGAGAAGGTGATGGACGTGCTGGCCGCCGGCCTCACCCCGCGCCAGCTCATCACCGAAGCCAGCATGGGCAACGCCCTCGCGGCGGACGCGAGCATGGGCTGCAGCACCAACACGGTGCTGCACCTGGCCGCGATCGCGACCG
>CAZHMG010000094.1:0-7171 GCA_964533575.1 uncultured Thermoleophilia bacterium
GGCACCGTGGGCGACATCGAGAGCCTCCCGTTCCTCGAGGCAATCCGCCAGTTTCGCAAGGACATCGGGCGCGACAACGTCCTGTACGTGCACGTCACGCTCGTGCCGGTCATGGGTGTGGTCGGTGAGCCCAAGACAAAACCCACCCAGCACTCCGTCGCCGAGTTGCGCGAGATCGGCATCCAGCCGGACGTGATCGTAGCGCGTTCGGAGGAGCCGCTCTCCAAGGGTATCCGCGAGAAGATAGCGCTCTTCTGCGACGTCGACCCCGATGCGGTCGTCTCCGCCATCGACGCCGACGACATCTACCGCGTGCCTCTCCTCATGCACGACGAGCATCTCGACGGCCTGGTGGTCAGGATGCTCAACCTCGGAGGCAGTCCCCCCGACCTTGATGACTGGCGGGCGTTCGTCGATCGCATCGACGCTTGCCATCTGCCCGTGACCATCGCTCTGGTGGGGAAGTACGTGCAGCTGCGCGAGGCGTACCTGTCCGTCTGGGAGGCGCTGCGTCACGCCGCAATCCATCACTGCCGCAAGCTCGATCTGCTCTGGGTCGACTCAGAGGAGCTTACGCCGGCGACGGTGGCGGACCGGCTGGCCGGCACTGACGGAGTGATCGTGCCGGGCGGCTTCGGGCAGCGCGGGATCGAAGGAAAGATCGAGGCCGTGCGCTACTGCCGCGAACGCGAGGTCCCGTTTCTCGGCGTCTGTCTCGGGATGCAGTGCGCCGTCGCGGAGTACGCGCGCAACGTGTGCGAGATGAGCGGGGCGAACTCGACCGAGTTCGATGCCGAAACGGACTTCCCGGTCATCGACCTCCTGCCGGAGCAGAAGAATGTCGCCGATATGGGCGGAACCATGCGTCTCGGCGCCTCGCTCGTGAAACTTGTGCCGGATACGCGGGCCCATGCTGCGTACAACCAGGATGAGGTCTGGGAACGTCATCGGCATCGCTACGAGGTGAACAACGATCTGCGGCCGCATCTGGAGGCGGCGGGGCTCGTCGTGAGCGGCACCACGCCCGACGGGCGTCTCGTGGAGATCTGCGAGCTCGCCGGACATCCATGGTTCGTCGCCTCGCAGTTCCATCCCGAGTTCAAGTCACGGCCGACGCGGCCCGCGCCGCTCTTCCGTGACTTCGTGGGCGCCGCGACACGCCTCCGCAGCCAGCGGGACGATGAGCTGGAGGACGTGTGCGCGACGCAGTCATAGAGGAGCTGCGCGACCTCTTCGTCCGACTCGCGTCGATCCCATCCCCGTCAGGCGAGGAACGGCTCGTGGCGGACTTCGTCACGGACTACGCTGCCGGGCTCGGCTTTGCCGTGGGGGAGGACAACACCGCGCCGTCTGGCGCGGCCTCAGGCAACCTCGTTGTTCGCGTGCCCGGCCGGGGCGCCGGCAAGCCCTTGGCGCTGAGCGCCCACCTCGACACGGTTCCCATTGACCGCGCACCGTCCATCATCTGCGAACACGGCGTCGTACGTACCGACGGGCAGACGATTCTCGGGGCGGACGACAAGGCGGCCGTGGCGGCGCTGCTCCTCCTGCTTCGCGACCTCCGCGTCACCCCGCCGGAGGCCGAACTCGAGCTTGTTCTCACGGCGCGTGAGGAAGTCGGGCTGCTCGGCGCCAAGGCATTTGATCTGAGCACATTGCAGGCCCAGATCATGTTCGTGTTCGACAGTTCGGGTTTGCCAGGGAGCGCGGTCGTCGCTGCTCCGACCCATAAGCTGGTGACCGCGCACTTCCAGGGCGTTGCGGCGCACGCGGGGATGTCTCCCGAGGACGGCCGCAGCGCCGTCCTCGCGGCCGCCCGCGCCATCGTCGCGATCGACCAGGGCCGAGTTGACGAAGAGACGACGGCCAACGTCGGCGTTGTCCAAGGCGGGAGCGCGACCAACATCGTGCCGGACCACTGCCTGCTGCGCGCGGAGGCGCGCAGTCGCGACGACGCGAAGGCCGCCGCCCTCGTCGAACGCATGGTGGCGGCCATCATGCTCGCGGCGACCGAGACTGGGATCGACGTGGAGGTGAGCGTCGATGAGCACTACCACGCCTACCGTCACGCACGAAAGAGCCTGCCGCTGCGGCTCGCGGCGGCGGCGGCGGCTGACGCCGGGCTGGAGTTCGTCCCGTTCGAGAGCAATGGCGGCTCGGATGCGAACGTCTTCAACAGCCGTGGACTCCCGTCGCTGACGCTGGGGGTCGGCTACGAGCGCGTGCACTCCCCACACGAGAGCATGCGTCTGGACCGCCTGGTCCAGGTGTACGAGATGGCGCATGCCCTCGTGCGCTCGGCCGGCGCAAGGTGAGCGGCCCCGGGTGAGTCGATCAAGCGCAGTCTCCTCCGGCGCTGCCGATGACCCGCTCGATCCCGCGATCCGCGAATTCCTCGACTACCTGCGCTTCGAGCGGGGCCGCAGCGTGAATACCCTCGCCGCCTATGAGCGCGATCTGCGACGCTACCAGCTGTTCCTGAAAGAACGCGGCGAGGTCGTCTCCGCAGCCGCGGAGAGCAGCGCCCGGGCCTACTTCGCCGGCGAAGGCGGACGCGGGGCGCCTGCCAGTGTGGCCCGGCGTATGGCGTGTCTGCGCTCGTTCTACGCGTATCTCGTTCAGGAAGGCGGGCGAGCCGACGATCCACTCGCCCGCCTGAGCCCTCCCAAGCAGCCGCGGGATCTTCCTCACGTGCTCTCTGTTGAGGAGGTCGAGGCGCTGCTCGCCGCCGTCGTCCCTTCCGACGCTCGCGGGCAGCGAGACCTCGCCATCCTCGAAATGCTGTACGGGAGCGGTCTGCGCGTCAGCGAGCTGCTCAGCCTGCACGAAAGCGATATTGACCTCGAAGGCGGGCTGGTGCGCTGCGTCGGCAAGGGGGACAAGGAGCGAGCCGTGCCGATGGGGGCGGCTTCGGTCAAAGCGGTGGGACGCTATCTTCGGGATGGCCGTCGCCAGCTGCTCAAAGGACAGAGGGCGACGTCGGTGTTCCTGAACGCCCGCGGACGTCCTCTCACGCGTCAAGGAGTAGCTCACATCCTGCGCCGGATTCTCGACGCCGTCGGCGTGTCCGGCAAGCCCAGCGCCCACACGTTCCGACACTCCTTCGCCACTCATTTGCTCGCCGGTGGCGCCGACCTGCGCAGCGTGCAGGAGATGCTGGGTCACGCCAACATCACCACGACCCAGGTCTACACGCACGTGACGGTCGAACACCTTCGTGAGGTCTTTCTCGAGACGCATCCGCGAGCGCGATCGGTGGGTGATACCAAGCCGAAGGGGAATGGATGGAGCGGCGGAGCGGGGCCGGATGGCAGCAAGCAGACACCACCGCCGGGCGGCGAAGCCTCAGCCGAGGAGGAGCGATGACGCGAGTCTTCCTGTGCGTCCTCGACGGGTGCGGCGCCGGGGAGCTGCCGGATGCGGCTGCTTATGGCGACGAGGGCTCGTCAACCCTACGACACGTGGTGGAGCGCACCGCGGTTCGGCTCCCAAACCTGGCCAGGCTCGGACTCGGTGAGATCCTCGGCCTTCCAATGGGCAGCGTCCGCCGGGACGCGACTTACGGACGGCTCGCGAGCCGGGCCGCCGGCAAGGATACGACGACCGGGCACTGGGCCATGATGGGCGTGGTGCTGGAGCAACCGTTCCCGACCTATCCTCACGGTTTTCCGCTGGAGGTCATCGGTCCATTCGAGGAGGCCATCGGCCGCCATGTTCTGGCCAACAGACCCGCGTCCGGTACCGAGATCATCGCCGAGTTGGGCGACGAGCATGTGTCTACGGGACGACCGATCGTGTACACGTCGGCCGACTCCGTCTTCCAGATTGCCTGTCACGAAGAGGTGGTGCCTGTAGACGAGTTGTATCGATGGTGCGCCATCGCACGCGACATCCTGAAGGGCCGCCACAAGGTCGGGCGCGTCATCGCCCGCCCGTTCGCCGGTTCCTCCGGCGAGTACGCGCGCACCTCGCGGCGGCGTGACTTCTCCCTGCCGCCGACAGGCACGACGTACCTGGACCTCCTGCATGATCGAGGCGTGCCCGTCGTCGGCGTCGGCAAGATAGGCGAGATCTTCACGCAGCGCGGCGTCGATATCGATGATCACACAACCAGCAATTCGGCCGGCATCGAGGCGTGCGTCCGGCACTTGCGCGAGATGGACCATGGCCTCCTCTTCGCCAATCTGGGCGACTTCGACCAGGCGTGGGGCCACCGAAACGACATCGCCGGCTTTGCCGGCGGCCTCGCAGAAGTCGACGCCGCGCTCCCTGCCTGGGAAGCGCTCCTGCGGCCGTCAGACATCCTGCTCCTCTGCGCTGACCATGGTGTCGATCCGACCACAGCCAGCACGGACCATTCCCGGGAGTACTCGCCCCTGTTGGCGCTCGGCTTGACGCCGGGCCGCTACGACGGCGTCCTCGAGGATGTCGGTGCGACCGCATTCTTCCGGTTGACGGCCGCCACGGCCGCGGCGCCGGGCCGTGTCATCGCATGACGCGCAGCGGCTCCCGGGTACGGCAGCAATGGCCGGCAGCTCAGCTCGAGCGAGTGCGGCGCTGGGCTCCCGATGTCGCCATCGTCCTCGGATCGGGAATGGCTGCGTTGGCCGACGACGTGCTGGTCGAGCAAGTGATCGACTATGCCGCCCTCGGCTGGCCGCGTACCGCGGTTCCCGGCCACGACAATCGTCTGCTGCTGGCAAAGGTCGCGACCGCAGGGGGGCGCGAGCTCAAGCTCGCGCTGGCCTGCGGCCGTCCACACCGCTACGAAGGCTGGACGACCGACGAACTCGAGCGCCCGGTCCGATCGCTGGCCGCGGTCGGCGTCAGGAGGCTCGTCCTGACGAACGCCAGCGGCGGCCTGCGCGCCGTGCCCGCCGGAGCCCTCGTCATCTGCGATCACCTCGTCGACCTGCAAAGCCCGCCGGCCGCCTCCGAACCTGAACGTCTCCCGATATGCGGCCCGCTGGAGATGAGGCGCGTTGCCGCCCTCGAGACACCCGCACCGGCTCTCCTGCTGGCTGGCGGTACCTATGTTTCAGTGCTGGGACCGCAGTTCGAGACGCCGGCCGAAGCTGTCTGGCTCTCCGGCTACGGCGATGCGGTGGGAATGTCCGCCGCACCGGAGATCCGGGCAGCGCAGGCAACCGGCGTCGCGGCTGTGCTGCTGGCCTTGGTCGTGAACCGCGCGGCTGAGGTGGCATCCCATGAGGACGTACTCTCGGGGGCCGAAGGACTCATCGCCTCCCTGCGCCGGATCCTCATTCCGCTGATCACGGCTCGCTGGCCAAAGCTGGCGTGACCACTTGAAGGAGGTCGTCGTGGACTTCGCCAACGACATAATCGCCGTGAAGCGGGACGGAGGCGAGCTGAGCTCAGATCTGATTCGGGCCTTCGTTCGCGGCGTCACTGAAGGCAGCGTCCCCGCCTACCAGGCGAGCGCCCTGCTGATGGCGATCGTGTTGCGTGGACTGAGCGACGACGAGACGGTCGAACTGGCGCGCGCGATCGTCGACAGCGGCAAGACGCTCGACCTTTCGATTCTGCGCCGCCCGGTGCTCGACAAGCACTCGAGCGGCGGGGTCGGCGACAAAGTCACACTCGTGCTTGCTCCTCTGGTCGCCGCCTGCGGAGCCATCTTCGGGAAGATGTCGGGCCGCGGTCTCGGCCACACAGGGGGCACCTTGGACAAACTCGAGTCCATCCCCGGCTTCAGAGTGCAGCTGCCGCAGGGCGAGTTCATTCGCCAACTCGAGCGCATCGGCGTCGCCGTCGTCAGTCAAAGCGAACGAGTGGCGCCGGCAGACAAGACCCTCTACGCGCTGCGCGACGTGACCGCGACAGTCCAGAATGACGGCCTCATCGCCGCCAGCATCATGGCGAAGAAGATCGCCGGCGGCACGTCGGCGCTCGTCCTCGACCTCAAGGTGGGGAGGGGAGCCTTCATGGCCGACCTCGCCCAAGCCAAGAACCTCGGCCGTCTCTGCCGGCTGATTGGAGCCGCGTACGGCCGGCCGACCACGTGTCTCTACACCGCCATGGAGGCTCCGCTCGGCCATGCCGTGGGCAATCGTCTCGAGGTCGAGGAGGCTTGGCACGTGCTGTGCGGGGAGGGACCGGCGGACGTGCGCGAGCTGGCGCTCACCCTTGCAGCGGCCTTGCTGGCGCTGGCCGACCTCGGGCTGGACGAGACACAAGCGCGAGAGCGGGCGGAGGCGGCGCTCGCCGACGGCCGCGCGGCCGAGCACTTCGAGCGCTGGTGCTACGTCCAGGGAGGCCGCTGGAAGCCGGGAGAATACCATCACCTCGCCGGCAACGAGATCAGGGCGGCGAGGTCCGGTTACGTCGGCGGCATCGACGCGCTCGCCGTTGGCCGGGCGGCCCAGCTCTCCGGAGCGGGCCGCATGGTCATCGACGCCGTCGTCGACCCCGCTGCCGGCGTCATGCTGCACCGCCGGCCAGGCGAGGAGGTGGGGGAGGGTGAGCTCCTCGCCACGGTGTTCGCGCGCGACGCGACCCGGCGAGTCGCCGCGCACGCGGCGCTGAAAGGCGCCTTCGTCATCACCGAGGCGCGGCCGTCCGCTTCGCCGCTCCTCCTCGGCCGGGATGCCTGAGCGTCGAGGACGCTGTACCGCGTCCGCGCGGTGGTGATCGATCGCGACTGGCTCCGTGACGCTGCTTCCCTCGTTATGCAGGTGCATAGCCGGGTAAGCTGATGGCAGGTTGGTGGCCAGCGAGGGCAGGATGACCGCGAAGAGGTTTCGCAATCGCGCCGAGGCTGGGTCGGTTCTGGCAGGCTTGCTCAAAGACCGTGCCGGAGACCCCGGGCTCGCCGTTCTCGGCCTTCCGCGCGGCGGCGTCGTCGTCGCCGCGACGGTGGCCGAGGCGCTTCATGCACCCCTTGACGTGGTCGTCGTGCGCAAGCTCGGCGCACCCGGACGCGAGGAGCTCGCTCTCGGCGCCATCGCCGCTGGCGGTGTGCGCGTGGTAAACACCGAAGTGCTGCGGGCGCTCGGCGTCGACGAGGGAGTCGTCGACGCCGTAGCGCACCGTGAGCAGAGGGAACTGGAACGCCGCGAGGGACTGTATCGGGGAGGCAGGAGGGGTCTCGCCTTGAACGGCAGAAAGGTCATCATCGTCGATGACGGATTGGCCACCGGCGCCACCATGC
>CAZHMG010000095.1:0-7097 GCA_964533575.1 uncultured Thermoleophilia bacterium
TGCTCAAGATGGGGGGGTACGGCATCCTGCGCTTCTGCCTGCCGTTGTTCCCGGACGCGTCCGTGACCTTCGCGCCATACGTGATCGTCTTGTCGGTGGTCGCGATCGTCTACGGCGCCCTCGTCTCCCTTGTGCAGAAGGACCTGAAGAAGCTCGTCGCCTACTCGAGTGTCAGTCACATGGGTTTCGTCACAGCCGGGATCTTCGCGGCGATCGCGGTTGCCGGGAACTCAGTCGGCATGGAAGGCGCCATCCTGGTCATGTTCAACCACGGCATCCTGACGGGCGCCTTGTTCCTCTTGGTCGGCTTCCTCTACGAGAGGACCCATACCAGACAGATCGCGGAGATGTCGATGCTGGCGACGCCGTTGCCGGTCACCGCCGGCTTCCTGCTGTTCTTCGCGCTCGGCTCGCTCGGTCTCCCCGGCCTGAACGGCTTCGTTGGAGAGTTCCTGAGCCTTGTCGGCCTGTTCGAGTACTCGGAGTGGCTCACGGCGGTTGCGGCGCTGGGCGTGATTCTCGCCGCGGCGTACCTGTTGTGGATGTTCCAGCGCGTGATGTTCAACGACCGCGGCACGGACGCTGTACTGCCGTCGCTCGGAATGCACGATCTCAAGGCTCGCGAGATCGTGTCCCTGCTCCCGCTGGTCGTCGTTGCCGTCTGGGCCGGCGTGTATCCGAATACTTTCCTTGACTTCCTGCACGTTCCCGTGCGCGAGATCCTCGACCAGGTAGGGCCTTCGATGGACACCGCCCGATCGGGCGGTCTGTCGCGATTGCTCCTCTCGGCAAAGGCGTACTGGTGATGGACGTAAACAACTCTCTTTCCGTCATCCTTCCCGGCGTTGTGCTGACCGTGACGGCCATCGCCATCTTCGCCGTCGATCTCTTCGTGCGACGAAAGGCAGTCCTGGCGTGGCTGGCGAGCGCCGGTCTGGTCGCCGCTGCGGCCGTGGCCGTCAGGCAGTGGCTGTCCCTGTCTGACGGTGGCGCCACGGCGAGTCGCATCGGCTTCGACGGCATGGTCGCTTTCGACCAATTCACCGCGTTCTGCGTCGTGCTGTTCACGGTGATAGGCGTGTTCACGGTCATGCTGTCCGACGCCTATCTGGCCCGCCGTGATGCTGCCCGTGGCGAGTTCTACGGGCTGCTGCTGCTGATCATCACCGGCATGACCGGCCTCGTCGCCAGCACCGACATCATCTCGTTCTTCATCTCGTTCGAGCTCATGTCGCTTCCGACGTACGTGCTGGCAGGCTACCTCTGGCGCGATGCGCAGTCGGGCGAGGCATCGCTCAAGTACTTCGTTACGGGAGCTTTCTCGTCGGCCATCCTGGCCTTCGGTCTGGCGCTCGTCTATGGCGCCACAGGTCAGACCAACTACGGCGCCATCGCCGAGGGATTGGGGAATCTGGACGCCGTTGACGCGCACGGTCTGCTTGTAGTGGCGCTCATCCTCATCATCACTGGATTCGGCTTCAAAGTCGCTGCCGTGCCGTTCCATGGATGGGCGCCTGATGTGTACCAGGGCGCGCCTACGCCAGTGACCGCGTTCATGTCGGTGGGCGTGAAGGCCGCTGCCTTCGTCGGCTTCGCGCGGCTGTTCATCGTCGCGGTGGATGTCGAGTGGGCGACCTGGGCGAACGCCATGATCCTCCTGGCGGTGCTGACGATGGTCGCCGGCAACGTTCTCGCGCTGCCGCAGCGAAATCTCAAGCGCATGCTCGCCTACTCCAGCATCGCTCATGCCGGCTACCTGACCTTGGGCCTCATCGCCATCGGTAGAGCAGACAACGCCCTCGGACTCGCCGCGATCCTGTTCTATCTGACGGCATACGCCTGTATGAATCTCGGCGCCTTCGGCGTGCTCATCTGGATTCGCAACAGGCGGCCGTTCGAGTACACCCTTGACGAGGTGAGCGGCCTCGCCCACGCTATGCCTTGGGCCGGGATCTTCATGGCCTTCTTCATGGTCTCGCTGATCGGCATACCACCCACGATTGGCTTCTGGGGCAAGTTCTATCTGTTCACCGCTGTTGTACAGGCGGAGTACACATGGCTGGCGGTCGTCGCCGTGATCATGAGCGCCGTCTCTGCGTACTACTACCTGCGGGTTGTCTGGTACATGTACTTCAGAGAGGCTGCGGATGCGGTTCCCGCGGCCTCCGTCGAGCCTGTCACGCTCGCTCCCGCCACCGCAGACGGCGCCGTCCTGTTGTCGTCGACGGCGAAGGTCCATCTCCCGGTCGTGACGCCCGCCGTCACGCTGGCGGCAACCGTGCCAGGCACTCAATCGAGTCTGCCCGGAGTGAGTGCGGCGGACGATCCTTCAACTGCGCCCCCATCCGGAGATCTTTCGGCGCGAGACCAGATCGGCGTAGTGGTCGCGGTCAGCCTTGCTGCGGCGGGCGTCATTGCCTTGGGGCTGTTTCCCGAGCCCTTGCTGTCCGCCGCCGAGGACGCCGTCAGGCTGATCCTCGGGGGCTGACGCCGAGAGAAGGAAGCGGCCGGGCGACTCAGTGAGCCCGCCCGGCCGCTTCGTCATCTCTACTTCCCTTTGAGCTTGTCCGAGGCCTTGTCGACGGCGTCCTTGGCCTTGCCTTCGGTCTCGTCTACCTTGCCCTCGCGCTTCAGCTCCTTGTTGCCGGTGAGGTCACCGGCGGCCTTCTTGATTCTGCCCTTGGCCTTGTCTGATTCGCCGGCCATGATCACTCCTCTCGTCTTGGCTTGATTATGCGGTACCCCGGCGCGATTGAGGACAAACGAGCGTGACAGCATGCTGTGGCATGGCTACCCCCGTTCCGCTGCGCTCGATGATGATGGGGTCGAGCAGGGCGTCGGGTAGACTGATGCCATGAACCTCCTCTTCATCGGCGACGTGTTCGGCCAGCCTGGGCGGGACGCCCTTCTGGGCTGGCTTCCGGAGTTCCGGGAGGAGCGCGGCATCGACTTCGTCGTCGCGAACGGGGAGAACGTCGCCAACGGGGCGGGCATCACATCAAAGCTCGCCCTCAGGCTGCTGGCCGGCGGTGTGGACGTGATCACCACCGGCAATCATGTCTATCGGCAGAGAGAGGTCTACAGCTTCCTGAATACGGACGAGCGGATTGTGCGGCCGGCGAACTATCCGGCGGGCTCCCCCGGCCGCGGTCTCACCGTTCGTCCCGCCGCCGATGGGACGCCCGTCGCCGTCATCAACCTTGCCGGATTCCTGTTCATGAACGTGGGATTGTCCCCGTTCCGCATCGTTGACCGGCTCGTCGAGGAGGCGCGGGGGCTCGCTGACGCCGTTGTCGTCGATCTGCACGCCGAGGCGACGAGCGAGAAGGTAGCCATGGGGCATCATCTGGACGGTCGTGTCAGCGCTGTGATAGGCACCCATACTCATGTCCAGACGTCCGACGGCCGGGTGCTCCGGGGCGGCACCGCGTACATCACGGATGCCGGCATGACGGGCGCGCTGGATTCTGTCATCGGCGTACGCACCGACCTCATCGTCCAGCGCTTCCTGACGGAGCTCCCCGTCCAGTTCGAGGTGGCCGATGGAACGGTGCGTCTCAACGCCGTGGTGATCTCGATCGAGGGCGGGCTCGCGACAGCCATCGAGACCATCGAGGTCTATCTCTAGAACCGCCCGCCGGCCTAACGGACCAAGTGACGATGTCCGGGGTACCAAGACGAGAGACGGGAGGGAGCTGATGTTCTTTGACGGTTGGCAATCGATCCTGCGCGTTCTCACCATCGGTCCCATCGTGTACATCGGCCTCATCCTGATCCTGCGCCTGTCGGGCAAGCGGACGCTCTCGAAGATGAATGCTTTTGACCTTGTTGTCACCGTGGCCCTCGGCTCGACGCTTTCGACAGCGCTCCTGACGGACACGATCTCGCTTGCCACCGGCCTGACAGGCCTGGCCCTTCTGGCTGCGCTGCAGTATGTGGTCGCCTGGGCGTCAGGCCGATGGCACAGTGTGGAGACCCTCGTGAAGTCGGAGCCTCGCCTCCTGTTCCATCGCGGTGAGTTCCTGGACACTGCACTGCGGCAGGAGCGAGTGACGCGGGAAGAGGTCCTGCAGGGCGTACGCGTGAGCGGGCATGCTTCACTCCGGGACATCGAGGCCGTCGTCCTCGAGACGGACGGAAGCATGACTGTGATGAGCGGGCATACGAAAGGGAGTTCGTCGCTCGGCAACGTCAAGGGGATGCCGGAGGAGCGGGCGGCCTGACCCGTCAAGTCATCAGGCCGCCCTCTCGTCGTCCTGGTCCACGTCCGGCGCCGCGCGCCCCTCCTCCCGTCGCGTATCCCGGGCCGGGTCCAGCGCAGCCAGTTGCGCCTCGATACGATCCAGCCGCTCGGCAAGGCCAGACAGGTCTGTACGCTGCTCTCGTGGCCTGTCGCTGTGTTCCTGGCCCTTGAAGATGAATGCAGAAGCCAGGCTCGCGGCGACGAGGCCGAAGAGGCCAAACCCGACGATCATCAGCAACACCGCGACGAGGCGGCCGACGAGCGTGACTGGCGAAGCGTCCGACGGGCCGACGGTCATGACGAGCTGGACCGCCCACCAGAGCGCCTCCGGAAAGCTGGTGATCGTCGCGGCGCCGGCGGCCCGCTCGACCTCGTTGACGATGAAGGCTCCCGCGAGGGCGATGAGCGCGATGACGAGCGACGCGTAGACGACGCGATGTCGGCCGAAGACGCGCCGCCCTCGCCGCAGGCCACGTACTATGGCGGCCTCCGCTCGCGTCAGACCGAGCAGCCGCATGCCCCTCGCAGCGCGAACGACGCGCAGCGGGCGAAGCATGGGCAAGATGACCGCGAGCAAGTCGAGGGGATTTCGTTTCAGGAAGGTGAGCTTGTCCGGGGCCAGATACAGCCGGATGGCGAACTCGACGGCGAAGACGGCCCAGATCAGCAAAAGGGCCCCGTCGATCATCGAGATCGTCGAGGGACCCAGCTCCACCACATAGGGCAGAACAACGAGGATGATGAAGACGGCCGCCAGGATCAGCAGCGGTTTCGAGGTGCGGCGTTCGAAGCGGTAGAGCCGCAGGGAATCCTTGGCCTCGTCCTCGGGCAACACGAGCCTCTCCTTTTTGGGATTCTTGCGAGAAGCGTTCCCGACGCCTTCCGCTACAAAGCATCATGGCCCGGAGGATGGGACGTTAGCTCGCCAATATGGTTCCGAGGCCGGACCTCGTCGGCGACCTGAGGTAAGGCGGATTAGCCGCCGTGCTGAACGTCCCTCAGATCGAGGACGCGTTGCGTCTTGCCGGCTGTTCGCTCGATGGCGCCCGGCTCGACCAGCGTGATGCGCGCCCTCAGGCCGAGGACCGACTGGAGCTTCTCTGCGACGCCCTGCTGGAACTCCACCATCGTCGCCATGCTGTCGGAGAACACATTCTCTTCGACCTCGAGGCGCACCTCGAGGTCGTCGAGGTTCTTCTTGCGATCGACGACGATGAGGTAGTGGGGACGGACGCCCTCGATGCGGAACAGCACATCCTCAATCTGGCTCGGGAACACGTTGACGCCGCGGATGATCAGCATGTCGTCGGTGCGCTGGCGGACCTTTTTCATGCGCACCAGCGTGCGTCCGCACTCGCAGCGTGACGGGTCCAGCACCGTCAGGTCGCGCGTGCGGTAGCGGAGTACCGGGAAGGCCTCTTTGGTGAGAGTCGTGACGACGAGCTCCCCCTCCTCTCCGTACTCGAGCACTTCCCCCGTGTCCGGGTTGATGATCTCGACCAGCAGGTGATCCTCATTGACGTGCAGACCGCACTCGCACTCGCACTCACCCGCCACACCTGGCCCCATCACTTCGGAAAGGCCATAGTTGTCGGTGGCCCGAATACCAAGGCGCGCCTCGATCTCCTCCTTCATCTTGTCGGAGCACGGCTCCCCGCCGAACAGACCGAGCCGGATTCTGAGGCTTGAGAAGTCCGTCCCCAAAGCCTCGCCCTGCTCCGCCAGGTACAGGGCGTATGAAGGCGTCGAGACCATCACCGTCGTACCGAAGTCCTGCATCATGAGAAGGTGCCGCTCGGTCTGTCCGGAGCCGGCGGGGATGATGGTCGCACCGATGCGCTCGATTCCGTAGTGCATGCCCCAGCCGCCCGTGAACATGCCGTAGAGAAAGGCCATCTGCACGAGGTCGCCGCGATGGACCCCGGCAGCCGCGGCGACCCTCGCCGTCAGCTCTGTCCACGTGTTGATGTCGCCTCTCGAGTAGCCCACGACGACAGGCTTGCCCGTGGTGCCCGAAGAGGAGTGGATGCGAACCACCTCGTCCAGCGGCAGCGCGAACATGCCGAAGGGATAGGTGTCGCGCAGGGCTGTCTTGTCGGTGAAGGGGAGGCGGCGGGCGTCTTCGAGCGAACGGATGTCGCGGGGCCGCACACCCCTCTCGTCCATTTGACTACGGTAGTGAGAGACCCGCTCGTACGCCCAGGACGTCGTCATCTGGAGACGGCGCAACTGCAGGTCGTGCAGGGCGCCACGGTCCATGGTCTCGTACTCAGGGTTCCAAATCATGATGCCTCTCCTTCACCGTGCCAAGCGCCGAGGTAGATGGTGCGCACCGACTCGTCTGCGAGCAGATCCGCCGCCGTTCCCTCGAGCACGATCCTGCCTGTCCGCATGACGTAACCGCGATTCGCGTGCTTGAGCGCGAGGCGGGCATCCTGCTCGACGAGCAGGATGGTCACGCCTTGCGCGCGAAGCGCATCGAGCACCGAGAAGATCTCGGCGATGACCTTCGGGGCGAGACCGAGCGACGGCTCATCGAGCAGCAACAGACGGGGCCGCGACATGAGGGCGCGGCCGACGGCCAGCATCTGCTGTTCTCCGCCGGAGAGGGTCGCCGCCGGCTGAGCCGCCCGCTCCGCGAGGACGGGGAAGAGCGAATGGACGCGCTCAAGGCCGCTGGCGATGGCTATACGCCGTTCCCGACCCGTGCCGTATGCGCCAAGCTCCAGGTTCTCCTGCACCGTCATCGGCCCGAACAGCATTCTGCCCTCGGGGACCAGCGCGAGTCCCTTTCGCACGAGTCGCTCGGGCCGGGGTGCGGTGAGGCGGGATCCTTGGTAGCTCATTGTGCCCG
>CAZHMG010000096.1:0-6850 GCA_964533575.1 uncultured Thermoleophilia bacterium
CACCGGCGTCTCGCCCGGATGGCCGGCCCACCCGTAGGCCCCGATGACGGTCGCGAACTTGGCCCGCGGCGGCAGGGCGTTGGCGAGCGCGGCCGCGTACATGGCCAGCGGGTGCGGCCCGGTGAGCACGGTCGGCGTGCCGAGGACGATGGTGCCGGCGTGGACCAGCGAGCTGGCGAGCTCGCCGGCGTCAAGCGTGGTGAGGTCGAAGCGCTCGACGGCCACACCGCGGTCGGCGAGCGCCGCCGTGAGGTGGTCGACCATGAGCCGCGTGCTGTCGTGCATCGTCACGTAGGGCAGACAGACGATGTTCTGCGGCTCGCCGCCGGCCCAGTCACGGTAGTCCTCGATGATGAAGCCGGGGTCGTCGTAGACAGGGCCGTGGCTCGGAGCGACGATCTCGATCGGGTACTGCGTCACCTTGTCGACGTTCTTCAGCACCTGGCCGCCGAACGGCATCATGATCTCCGCGTAGTACCGCTTGGCGCCGTCGTACACCTCGTGCTTGTCGGCGAACACGTCGCTCGTCGCGTAGTGCGAGCCGAAGAAGTCGCAGCTGAAGAGCACCTTGCCCTCCTCGAGCCAGGTACTCATGGTCTCGGGCCAGTGCACCCAGGGCGTGAACAGGAACTTCAGCGTCTTGTCGCCGAGAGAGACCGCGTCGCCGTCGGCGACTACGTGGAAGCGGGCATCGTCGAGGTGCAGGTGGTCGATGAGCATGCCCTTCGCCTTCTCGTTGCAGACGATGGTGAGCTCGGGGAAGCGCTCGAGGAGCATCGGCGTCGAGCCCGAGTGATCCTGCTCGACGTGGTTGATGACGAGGTAGTCGGGCGTGGGGAGCTCGTCAAGTTGAGCGGAGAGCACGGGCCACTGGGACGGATCGACGCTGTCGAGGAGGGCGTTCTTCTCGCTGCCGGCGACGAAGTAGGCGTTGTAGCTGGTGCCGTCCGGCAGGGGGATGAGCGCGTCGAACAGCCTGCGGTCCCAGTCGACGGCGCCGATGAGGTACACGTTCTCTCGGATGATGCGTGGCTTCATGGTCACCCCTGGTGAGGTCGTAACAGGTGCTGTCTCGTCCCCAGAAGTATAGCCATGCACTGACGGGAACTCGTGACGGCGCGGAGTCTCGATGGAGGAAAGCGACCACCGCAGGTGTACAGGCCGTCGGGGAGCGAGCGCAGCAACGGCCCTCGGGCCTTCTCGGCACGTCCGCACGGTACTAGGATGCGAGCGGAGACGACAGGCAGGGCTGAGGGAGGCCGTCACGATGATCCGCAACGTGCCGGCGGGACGCGGAGTACCTGGCAGTACCTTGGCGGCACGGTGAGCGCCTGTCCGGCATGCCGCGGGCTGCTCCCCGACGGCGCCCGGTTCTGTCCATCCTGCGGCACCCGGCTCGATGCGTCCGGGCAGGAGGCCACCGAGCGCAAGATCGTGACTATGCTCTTCGCCGACCTCGTCGGCTTCACTGCCCTGGGCGAGCGTCACGACCCCGAGGATGTCGACGTCGCGTTGCGCGCTTACTACGGCCTCGCCCGCCAGGTCATCGAGCGCTTCGGCGGCGCAGTGGAGAAGTACATCGGCGACGCCGTGGTCGGCCTGTTCGGCGTCCCGCTCGCGCACGAGGACGATGCCGAGCGGGCGGTACGCGCCGCGCTCGAGATTGTCGCCCATATGGGCGGGCTGCAGCCGATCTCCGGCGAGAGCCTGCAGGTGCGCTGCGCCGTGAACACCGGTCCCGCCCTGGTGCGCCTCCACGCCCGTCCCGAGGCCGGCGAAGGCGTCCTGGTCGGCGACGCGGCGAACACAGCCGCACGCCTTCTCGCTGCCACGCCGCCGATGACCGTAGCAGCCGGGGCAGCCACGTATGACCTGACGCATCGCGCGATCCACTACGCGCCACTTGCCGCGCTCACCGCCAAAGGCAAGGCAGAGCGGATAACGCGCTGGAAGGCGATACGTGCAGTCGCGCGCCGCGGCGCAGACCCGGCCCGCGGCGACGTGACCCCCATGGTCGGTCGTGAGGTGGAGCTCGCCGTCCTGGCGGGCCTGCTCGACCGCGCCGTTGCCTCCGGTTCGCCGCAGTATGTTCTCGTCACCGGCGAAGCGGGGATCGGCAAGTCGAGACTCATTCGCGAGTTCTTCCGGCTTGTGGACGCACGGCCGGATGTCTTGTGCAATTGGCGCCAGGGTGGCTGCCCCCCATATGGCACGGGCTTGGCCTACTGGTCGTTGCAGGAGATTCTGAGCGCCCATGCCGGGATCTCGCTCGGTGACGGGGCCGAGGTGGCGGAGGAGCAGCTCCGCATGGCCGTCGCCGACACCGGCCTCGGTGATTGGCTGGAGACAAGGCTGCGACCGCTGCTGGGCCTGCCGGGTCCGGAGACCGGGCGAGACGAGAACCTCATGGCTTGGACGAGGTTCTTCGAGAGTATCGCTCAAACCCGCCCGGCCGTCGTGGTCATCGAGGACCTCCACTGGGCCACTGAGTCCACCGTCGAGTTCCTAAGGTACTTCGAGAGCCACGCCTCCGACGTACCGATGCTGTTGGTCGGCACGGCGCGCCCCGAGTTCGTTGAGAAGCATCCCGATGTGTTCCGGCACGCGCCGGCGGTCGAGCTCGTCAACCTGAAGGCCCTGAGCCCCAGCGAGTCGTCGCGCCTGGCGGATATGCTGCTCGGTCACGAAGACGATACGGAGCTCGCACGACAGGTGGCCGAGCGTTGCGGAGGGAGCCCGCTCTTCGCGGAGGAGCTGGCTCGTTTCCTGCACGATCGACGCCTGCCCGAGACGCGATCGCGCGAGGTGGACGGGCGCCTCGAAGCGCCGCTGTCGATGCTCACGCTGATCGCCGCTCGCCTGGACGCCCTCCCTCCCGAGGAGAAGGCCCTGCTTGCGGACGCCTCGGTGATCGGCCCGGTCTTCTGGCCGACCGCAGTAGCGGCGTTGAGAGAGAGTGACCCGCATGACGTCGGGGTCGGCCTGAGGCACCTCGAGCAGCGCGAGTTCTTGCGTGGGCACACGGACTCCACGATGGAGGGCGAGGCCGAATTCGCCTTCTGGCATGCACTCGTCCGCGACATGGTCTATGAGCGGATGCCGCGGGCCTCGCGTGCCGTGCGTCACCTTCGTGCGGCGCTCTGGTTCAATGGACACTCAGGCAACGGCGGCGACTTGGTCGAGGTGGTCGCGCATCACTACGCGACAGGGCTGGAACTCGCCCGAGCGTCCGACGAAATGACGTTGGTCGCCGAGAACCGGTCCGCGGCTCGACAAGCCTTCGTGAGGGCAGGCGACCGTGCGCTCCGTCTCGACGTCGTGGCGGCGGAGCGTTACTTCCGCCTAGCCGCTGAGACGCTCGACGACGACTCCCCGAGTCCCGAGCTCCTGCTCAAGCGAGGTGAGGCGCTCAGGGCGGTCGGCAGATCCTTGGACGCCACCAACCTCCAGAGGGAAGCAGTACACCTCTACGAAGCGGCTGGTGATCCGCAGCGTCAGGCCCATGCGCTCAGCCGTCTCGCGTACACGCTCAGCTGGACCGACCCGGACGAGAGCCGCCGGCTGGCTCAACAGGCCGTGGACATCATGGGCACAGCAGCAAGCAGCGAGTCGATCCCGATCCTGGAGACTTGGGCGACACTCCACCTCTGGCAGGACGACCTTCCCGCGGTGCTCGACGCTACGGACAGCATCCTGGCGATGAGCAGACGACTGAGACAGGCCTCTCCGGCACGGGCGCTGAGTCTCCATGGCTACACGCGCTTCGTTCTCGGAGACCCCGACGGGCTGACGGAGATGGTGGAGGCCATGGCGCTGGCGGAGGAGTCCGGGTCCGCTGGTGAGCTCTTCGGGCTGCGCGACGCGTACGCCAGGTGCGTCTGCGTTGCCGAGGACCCGGAGAAGGCCCTTGCGTCGATACGGCAGTGGACCACGGAGGCCGAGCAGCGCAGGGACGCCGCGACCGTCGTGGACTTCGGAGTGTACGCCGCGCGGTATCTTCTCCTCTGCGGGCAATGGGACGAGGCACTCGTCGTGGTCGCCGGGCTGGCGGAGCAGGGCCTGCAGCGAGAGGTCCGAGTGACAGAAGCGGAGTTGTGCGCGGCCTGCGTCGCCGCCCACCTCGGCCGGGGGACCACTCAAGCCGCCACGCGGGATGCCGCGAGGCTCGAAGAACTCCTGCCGGTGTTCGGAGAGGAGGGCGCGGCCTTCGCCACTATCATGGTGGCCGCGCTGGCGTTCGTATCCGGAGCGAGAGGGCGAGCGGCACGCCTCCTCGAGCACCTCGGAAGGACCGGCTTCGCATCCGAACCCACGGACGTCCTGTGGTGGCCGCTCGCGGTACGAACCGCGCTCGCCGCCGAGGAGACGAGCTTGGCCGCACGGACCGCCGATGTAGCTCTCAGGTGGCCCAGCTGCCCCACGCGTGTCCGACACGCGTTGCACGGCCTGCTCGCCGAACACGCCGGTCTGGCAGAGGATGCGGCTGGCTACTTTGCGGCCGCGGCGCGGGGGTGGCACACGGGCAGATCGCCGCACGAAGAGGGTCTGGCGATGCTCGGACTGGCCAGGTGTCTTCTGCAGTTGCGTCGGAGGGAAGAGGCGGGCGCGGCGCTCTCGGACGCCCGCAGACTGCTCGACCGTGTCGGCTCGAGACCGGCGCTTGCGGAAGTCGATCGCTTGCGACAGACCGCCAGACTTTGATCCGTCAGGCCGTCTTGGCCAGACTGAGGTAGCGGCCACCGACCTCGACCATGATCCGTTCGTCGACGAAACGCTGAAGCCGCGACGCAACGAGCTCCTCCGCTTCGGCCGGGAGCCTGTCCCTGCCCTCAGGACGGAGCGTGGCCAGCCGAACGAGGTCATCAATAACGCCGATGTCCTCACAGGCCGCGTACAGAAGGGTGTCCAGATCGTCGAGTTGGACCTCGCGATCCTCGGCGCCGAGCCGCGTCTCCACCACCGAAGCACCTTGACCGACGCGCCTGAGTGAGAGTTCCACCCGTCCTTCTTCGTCCTGCCAGGCCTTCACCTCTTCGTGCAGCCTTCTGATGAGCGCCCGGCGAAGCAGCGAGTGGTCTTGTTGATAGTCGAACGTGTATGCGACCTCGCCGAGGACCTTCTCCGGCCAAGGGTAGATGGCTGCGTAGGCCCCGGTTGCGCGTACGTCGTCCAGTCCATACAGCGAGGCATGCCGGTGGAAGGGACTGAAGCGCTCCAGTTGCATGTCCATGCACACGGTCGGTGGGGTGAGGCTGTGGAGAGCCGGCAGCAGGCGGATCATCTCACCATAGTCCTCGTCTGCTTCCCCGGGAATGTCGATCAGCAGGTTCCAGCAGCAGCGAAGATCTTCCGCACGACACCACTTCAACAGGCGCAGACACTCGAGTACTCGGCTCCCTTTCTCCATGAGCCGCAGCACCCTGTCGGACAGGCTCTCGACGCCGATCTGTATCTCCCCGCCGGCCGCGGCGATGGCTCGCAGCTGCTTGCGGCTCAACTCCGGACGTACCTCAAGCCAGAGGGGCACCCCGATCGGGTCCGTCGCCAGCGCCGGGACGACCTCGTTGAGAAAGCCAGGGGAGACGATGGTGTCCGACAAGTCGATACGGCGTCCCGGCCAAGAGCTTGCGACAGCTCGCAACTCCCCAAGAAGGCGCGCCGGGGTCTTGGTCCTGTAGGCGCGCCGGCTGCCGTTCAATCCGCAGAAACGGCAAGGGTGCCTCTGGGCCCACCAGCATCCCCTTGACCCCTGCACCCACAGGTGCGGATCCGACCGCAGACTCTCCCGGCTCATTGCCAGGGCCTCGAAGTAGTCGCTGAAGTCGGGGATTGCCAGCCCGTCCATATCTAGGACCGGCGCAGCGCCGGTAGAGCGCACGCCGGCCCAGTCCCGGTAGGCGATTCCCTGGACATGCGCAAGCCGCTCCGCAAGGACTCCTCCGCCCCTCTCGAGCGTCTCCAGGACCGCCGGCAACGCCTCCTCCGCCTCTCCGATAAAGGCCACGTCGACAAAGGGGAACTGCGCGAGCTGCGCGACACCCATATCAGCTTCCCAGTTCGCCCCGCCGAACATGACGATGACATCGGGGTGGCGCTGCTTGACCAGCCGCGCCAGAGCGAGTGACGCCACATTCTGTTCGCATGACGAGGTGAAGCCGACTACGTCGTACTCGGACCAGTCGATATCGGCCAGCTGCGCAGCGAGGAACCCTTCTGCGACGCTGCGAGCCTGGATGAGGGCGTCTCGCCGATCGCCTAGACCGAGGGCAATGCCGTTGAGGTAATCGTCGGGGGGCCCAGCGGCAAGACCGAACAGGCATGCCGAGAACACCCATTCCCCACCAAGGATCTTCGGCGGCATCCACTCAGCCAGCAGGTCGTACGCCGCGCCACCGACGAGGTCAGCGAACGCGAAGTTGAGGTAGACAACGTGACACGTCACCTCACGTCGAGTCAGCTCCGCCTTGAGTTGACTCAGCGCCGTCGACGGAGAGGTGCGCGCGGCGAACGGCATGCTAAGAAGCAGGACCTTCACGCCAAGCGGCCGCCCAGCGCAGTTCAGCTGCTCTGTCGATTCGTTCCCTGGCCGCCGCTCACCAATGGAACGGAAGCATGGTGTGGAGCTCGGGCTCGGCTTGTATCTTGCTCCACTCGTCGGGCAAGAACCCTCTCAGCGTCTCAACGTCGGCCTTGGTGGTCGCCGTCGCCATCCTTTCGTTCGTTGCCTGGTGGGTATGGGGGCCCGAGCCGCGTTTCGCTTTCGGGCTGGTGGCGGCGGTGGCGGTGCTCATCATTGCCTGCCCCTGCGCGCTCGGCCTCGCCACGCCGATGTCGATCATGGTGGGCGTGG
>CAZHMG010000097.1:0-6216 GCA_964533575.1 uncultured Thermoleophilia bacterium
CCACGGCTTCGTCCACGCCCGCAACGTCCTTGAACGTGACCTTGGGGGAGTCAGCCGTGAGCCGCTTGGCACGGCTCTTGCCGAAGCTCATGACCTTGGACCCGCCACCCTGCATGCGGTTCATGATGAACAGCCAGAGACCGATGATGATGACGAACGGCAGAACGAACGAGAGAGCGCTCAGCCACCACGAACTGCTGGGCGGCACCGCGGTCAGCGTGACGGAGGGATGCTCTCCAACGAGCTGCGTGACTTCGCCGGCGTCCGAGTAGCCCACCTCGTACGTGGTCGGGGGATCGGTGTTGGTTGTGACCTCGAGCGTCTGGTTGCCGATGTCCATGATGATCGTCTTGACGCGACCGGCCTCGAGGTCGGAGACGAAACTGTTGTCCGGCCCGGAGAAGGAGTACTCAGGGCCGGGCTCGTCGCGACTTTGGATGGCCCACTCGATGACCAAGGCCAGGATGATGACGATCAGGATTGGGAACAGCGCGCTGCGGATGAATCTGCTCACGTAGACCCTTCTGGATACGGAAAGAGGAGGCCCGTTGCGGAGAGGTTCGCGTTACCGTTTGGCCCGACGTTCAGATTAGCATACCCCCCACCTACAGCAAAGAACCGCCATGGTCGACGATGGTCGCAACGGCCTCCGGAGTGAGGGCTCCAATGAAGTCGAGCGTGCGGAACTGGTCTGCGAGATCCAGTCCGTACCCGACCACGAACCTGTCCTCGATTTCGAAGCCCACGTAGCGGCAGGGGATCTCGGCTCGCCGCCGGGAAGGCTTGGTGAGCAGGGCACAGACCTCCAGAGACGCAGGTCCGCGACTGCGCAGGTGTTTGAGGAGGTAGTTGAGGGTCAGCCCGGAATCGACGATGTCCTCGATGATGAGCACATCACGCCCGCTGATGTCGTGGTCGAGGTCCTTGAGTATGCGGACGACTCCCGACGAGTCGCTGGCCGAGCCGTAGCTGGAAACGGCCATGAAGTCGAGGGCAACGGGCAGTTCGATACGACGCGCGAGGTCGGCCATGAAGAAGATGGCACCCTTCAGGATTCCGACGAGGACGAGCTCGCGGCCCTCGTAGTCCTTCGAGATCCGGGCAGCGAGATCAGCAACGCGTATGGCCAACTGCTCACGAGTGACGAGCACTTCGGCGACGGGAGCGATCACCCTTCCTCCTCGTTGATCTGCACCGTTGATCTACTACTCTCGTCTACGCGAAAGGCGCCTGCAACCCGGCCGCGCAGGCAACTGCCGGCGCCGGTGAACGCGATCCAAGCGGCCTCGCCGTCCACGTCGAGCACCAGCGCTCGTGACCGCTCCTCGACGGGCACTCGCGCCGCGGAGAGATAGCGCAGGGCAGTCGTCTCTGCCCCGAGGCCAAGCGGCGTGAACCGCTCCCCACGCCGCGGATGCCGCAGCGTGAGATGCCGGGGAAGCTTCTTCAGTCCGACAGAGCCGTGGCCGCCTCCCGCGTCAAGGACCCCGCCTGCAACCAACCGCAGGCGCAGGCGGCGGCCACAGAACCGGACGAGCACGCCCTCCTGTCCGGCGTCATTCAGCTCCCTCGGGTCGACGGTGATCTGCTCGCAGATGTGCGTCTGTCCGGCCGGCTGAAGACGGAGGAGTCCCCGGGCGCGGACGACCTCGAGCCCTCGTCCGATGCCCACTCTGCCGGCGTCCTGTCTTCGCTGCAGGAGCCGCAGGACGCTGGCGACCAGACGCCGCTCGACAAGGATGTGACTCCCAAGGGCGGAACGGAGCCATTCGTGCAGAACGAGCGATTGAAGCGCTTCCAGCTCACCGCTCAAGGCGGCGACGTCGAGAGCACGCAGCTGATCCTGCCCGGTATCTCGTGACGCCCGTTCCAGCGCCGCTCTCGTCGCCGCATCGATGACGCCGGCTTCAGCGGCCGCCAGAGCAGCCGCATCCGCCAGTGTTTGGGCGGCTCGCGGATTGATCCTCTCAAGCGACGGCAGAACCTCCAGCCTTATGAGGTTGCGTGCGTAGTGCGCCTGGAGGTTGCTCACATCCTGCCCATAGGCGATTCCTTGCCGGCGGCAATAGGCGCGGATCTCCTCAGCCCCGAGACCAAGGAGCGGCCGCGCCAGGAACCCCTCGCGCGGCCGCATGCCCACTAGACCCCTCGGCGATGCATATTTCGTGAGCCGGTAGATGATGGTCTCCGCCTGGTCGTCACGATTGTGAGCCGTTACCAGGACATCATACCCGTGGGCAGCGGCGAGCCGGCGCGCGTGGTCGTATCGCAGGGCGCGGGCCCGTGCCTGAAACGCGGCCCCTTCGAGCTTACGTGGCAAGCGCACCACGTGCAGCGGCACGCCCCGCCGGGCGCACGCCTCCTCCACAATGCCACGGTCCCGGTCCGAATCGGCGCCGCGGGTGGCATAGTCGACATGCAGGGCCGCGTGACGCAAACGAAGATCGAGTCGCTCGCCGACGACGAGGAGGAGATGCAGAAGTGCCATCGAATCGGCGCCGCCCGAGAGCAGCAGGAGCGTGTGCTCACCCCGGTGCAGGACGTCCTCGCGCACCAGGAATCCGGCGAGCTCCCGCTCGAGCCTGAAGCTGTCGCCTGTGGCCCGCCTCACAGACCCTCGTCAGAACGAGAGGACTTTGTCGCTGCGGGTGACCGCGGCGGCCAGATCGTGGATGGTCGCAACCGTGACGTCCTCCACGAGATCAGCTTCCGAGAGGCCACGCATGGTGCAGCAACTGCCGCAGCAGCTGCAGTGGACACCAGCGCCCAGGAGCTGAACCAGCATCCCCTCGAGCGACGCGTGCGCACCACGGGGCTCCTGGCCGGCGCGCGCGGTGTGGACCGCGTCTCCCATCAGGAAGATCTCGACATGCTCGTCGCGGAGGCTGAGCGCCTCGGCCAGACGCAGCATGTTGAAGGGTCCCTCGCTGCCATACGGCGCCGTGTTCACCACCAGCAGGACAGACAAGAAGCTCTCCTCTCACTCCGCGCCCGCGCTCCTCGCCGGCGCCTCATCGTTGAGCACGAGCGCATCAGATGCTTCTGCGCTCGTCCTCTCGGCCCGCCAAAAGAAAAAGGCGCCCTTGCGGGCGCCTTTGTATCGCTTTGGTAGCGGGGGCAGGATTCGAACCTGCGACCTTCGGGTTATGAGCCCGACGAGCTACCGGACTGCTCCACCCCGCGACGTCTTGGGTTGTTGATCTTAGCCCATGAGCAGAGTCATGTAAAGACGACGAGGGTGGTGCCGCGCCGACGCCTGCAGATTGCGGATCATCGACCGATAGTAGGAGTGTGATACGACGCACACCCCGCACAAAGACGCCGTGGGACGTTCCCGGCCTCATGGTCATGGCTCTTGCCGTCTTTCTGCTGCTCGCGACGGCGGCACAGGCTCGGCCTGAGCAGAACCTCGCGAGCCTGCAGGCGCGCGCCGTCGTCGCGAGGGAGGAGATCGCGCAGCTAGACGACGAGGCGTCAGCTGCCGTCGAACGGTACAATGCGGCGCGCGCAGAACTGGACGCTGCCAACGCGCGCTTAATTGCGATCCGGCGCGAGCTCTCGCGCGCCGAGAACGATCGTGACCTCGCGCGGAGGACGCTCGACGACCGGTTGTCCGGGATCTACAAGTGCGACGAGCTGGGGCTGCTTGACGTCGTCTTCGCGGCCGCCGACTTCGCCGATCTCGCCACAGAACTGCAGAACCTCGAGCTGGTGCACGGCGCAGACCTCGCTGCGGCGACGCGTCTCACGGGCGTGACAGAGCAGATCGCTCGACTCGCGGCGACACTGGAGGAGGAGCGAACGGCCGCCCTGTCGCGAGAGGTGGAGCTGCGCGACCGCCAAGCGGACGTCGACGACCAGCTCGCTCGTCGCCGCGCACTGCTCGATGACCTGAGCGCCGAGATCAAACGGGTCGTCGAGCGTCAGGAGAGGCGAGAGGCCGAGGCAGCGAGACGCCTGGCGCGCCGTGCCGGAACCGACATGGACAGCATCAACGGCACCGCGGCCCAGCGTGCGCTCCTGCGAGAGACGATGAAACACCTCGGCATTCCGTACGTGTGGGGCGGGGCGTCCCCATCCCAGGGCTTCGACTGCTCTGGTCTGGTCATGTACGTCTACCGCCAGTTCGGTGTCGACCTGCTCCACGGCGCAACCCTGCAGGCGCGCAGCGGAACGCCGGTGCCGCTCAATCTGATGGAGCCCGCCGACCTCGTCTTCTTCGGCAACGCGAGCTTCTACCGGCATGTGGGCATCTACCTCGGAGACGGACTGTTCATCGAGGCGCCGCGGACGGGCGACGTGGTGAAGATCAGCAGACTCGCCGGACGAGGATGCTCCCTCGCCTGCCGCTACCCGATCAGCGCGCGCTAGCCGATCGCGACGAGATGACTGTTTCGGGCAGGCGCCGGGGAGTACACTATCGCCATGGACGGGACGATACTCTTGATCATAGGCCTCGCCAGCCTGGCCCTGGTGCTCATCGCGTTCGCCTACTGCGGGCTCAAGGCTTGGCGAGTGTACCGGAATGGCATGGGCGTCTACGACCACTTGGCGCCCATCGCCGATCACCTCAACGGCTGGGGCACGGTCGTGGAGGCCAAGGCCCAGAAGCTGGCCGACAACGGTGAAGCCATCTCAGTCAATCTCGAGCATCTGAAGACCAGCATCACCCGGCTCCAGATCGTAGCCGAGGCACTGAACGAGAGCGTGATGCCGCTTCACCGTGCCCTCCGGTACCTGCGCTGACTCAAAGCCAGCCGCGAATCCTGTAGTAGTCCTGCATCATCACGTCGAGTTCGGAGGCCGTCAGGGTTCGCGCGGCCTCGTCCTCCATGGGCCTTTCGCTGATCCATGCGGGCAGCCGCTCGGACTCGCGTCCAATCCCCCGCTCCCGATTGAAGTCATGTGTCATCGTGACGATGCGATTGGCCACGGCATGCAGGTCTGCCTCAGCGTACTCGGTGCCGACGGCGGCGTTCACCACGGCCGTGATGTACGGCCACGGAAGCAGATCCCGGTAGAAGCGGCAGTAGAGAAGTGCGTCCATGATGACGAGCCGGTCCTCCCAGTCGCGGTAGACCGCAGCCTTCCCCTCGACTGCCTGCGGATCGGTCACCCCGGTGAGCTCCGGCTTGTACATCGTGGCCCGAAGATGGCAGGCGCCGCGAGTGGTGGCCGCGTACGCCAGGCCCATGCCCTTCATCACCCGCGGCTCGTACCCCGCCGGCTCCATGCCCTTCACGTGGACGGCCACGCCTTCGAGCCCGTACTCCTCCTCGACTCGGAGGATGCCGTCCGCCCAGATATCGCCGACGCCCTCGCGCAGGCACATCTTGGTCAGGAAGGCGCCGACGCCGTCCGGGTCTCCGTAGCCCAGCGGCTCATCCAGAAGCCCGCGCTGCACCGCCTCTATGGCCAGTGCGCAGAGGTTCCCCGCCGTCATCGTGTCGACACCGTAGCGGTCGCAGATGTCGTTCAGCCACATGATCTCTGCGAGATCGTTGATCTCGCAGAGGCCTCCGAAGGCATAGGCCGTCTCGTACTCCGGCCCTTCGATCTGCAGGCCGGCATGCCGGCCGGTGAATACCTGGTTGAGCTTCACACAGCGAAACGTGCAGGGCGGGCAGAGCTCGTGCTTCGTGCCGTGCTCCTCCAGCATGGTCTCGACGGTGATGCGCTCGAAGCCGGGGAGAGTCCCCTTGCGCCAGTAACGGGTCGGGAAGGCGCCGATGCCGTTGAGGGTTCTGACGAGGTTCAGCGTGCCGCCGCGCCTGTAGGCGGCGGCCCCGGGGTCGTCCTTTGCCCGCTCCACGAGATCGCGGGACAGCGCCTTGAACTCATCGGGGCGCGCCACGGTCACAGGTTTCTCGCCGTGCCATACGATGCCCTTGAGGTTCTTGGAGCCGAAGACCGCGCCCGGGCCGCCACGGCCCAGCTGATGCCAGCGGTTGTTATTGACGCAGGCGAAGCGCACGAGACGCTCACCGGCCGGGCCGATGACACACGCCTGCGCGCGACGGTGCGGCGTGGCGGCCAGCAGGCGCTCTTCGGACTCGTAGGCGTCCCGTCCCCAGATATCTCGCGCGCTGCGGAAGATCACCCCTTGGTCGCTGATCTCCAAGGAAGTTGGCTCCCCGGCTCTGCCCTCGACGATCACGACCTTGTAGCCGGTCTTGGCGAACTGGGGGGTGAGATTGCCGCCGGAGTAGCACTCGC
>CAZHMG010000098.1:0-6168 GCA_964533575.1 uncultured Thermoleophilia bacterium
GAGAGGGCGTAGGTGCCGATCATGATCCGCCGTTTGACCTCAGCGCCGAAGCCCTCGCCGCGCGTACGCTCGTACATGTCCAGCAGGTTGGAGGCGTCCGCGGCACGATACCCGTACCGCACGCCGTCGAAGCGCGCGAGATTGGCGCTCGCCTCGGCGGGAGCGATGATGTAGTACGCCGCCAAAGCGTATTCGGTGTGTGGCAGGCTGATCTCCCGGCACTCGCCGCCCAGCGCCTCGACGCGCGCCACAGTCTCGTCGAACCGGACTCGTACACCCGGCTCTATCCCTGCTGTCAGATACTCCTTGGGAATGCCGACGCGCAGCCCGTCGAGTCGCTGCGCGTCCGGGAGGACGATCGGCTCCGGCAACTGGACGCTGGTCGAATCCTTCAGGTCTCGTCCCACGATGTGCTGCAGCAGGAGTGCGCAATCATAGACAGAGCGGGTCAGCGGACCTATTTGGTCGAGCGAGCTCGCGAAGGCGACGAGCCCGTAGCGGCTGACAGCGCCGTACGTCGGCTTCATACCGACGACGCCGCACAGCGCGGCGGGCTGGCGAATGGATCCTCCCGTATCGCTGCCGAGTGCCCAGAGCGCTTCACCGGCGGCTACCGCGGCAGCCGAGCCGCCGCTTGAGCCGCCGGGCACGGTGGCCAGGTCCCACGGATTGCGAGTGACCTGGAAGCTCGAGTTCTCAGTGGATGAACCCATCGCGAACTCGTCCATATTGGTCTTGCCGAGCGTGACGACGTGGTCGTCCCAAATCTGACGGACGGCGGTTGCCGTGTAGACCGGCACGTAGTTTCGCAGGATCTGGGAGGCGCAGGTCGTCGTCACCTTCTCGGTGACCATGTTGTCCTTGATCGCGATGGGCAGACCCGCGAGCGGTCCACGCAGGGCCTGCATCTCGCGATCGACCTTGGTCGAGTACTTGGCCGCATTGTCGTAGGTGACGAGAATGAAGGCGCGAACCTGCGACTCGACGGCCGCGATCTGATCGAGATATGCCTTGGTGAGTTCCGCGGAGGAGATCTGCCCGTCGACGAGCAGACGCTTGGCGACCTTCGCGGTCAGGCGAAGCGGGTCGAGTCCGTCCACTGTCACCCCATCCTGGGGACGCGGAAGGAATCGTTGGCGACGGCGGGGGCGTTGCGCAGCGCGTCTTCACGCGAGAGACTGTGATGTGGCTTGTCGGGACGCATGACGTTGACGACATCGAGCACGTGCGCGGTCGGCTGCACGTCCGACGTATCCAGCTCACGCATCTTGTCGATGGAGCCGAGGATCTTGGCGAGCTCACCCGTCATGCGTTCGAGTTCGTCCTGCTGCATACGCAGTCGGGCGAGCTTGGCGACATGGCGGACACCGTCTTCGCTGATCATGGCGTGGCTTCCTCCTGCGGCGAGCCCGAAGAGCCGGACGGCTATCCTACTCCAGCCGCGAGAAGGGGAACAAGAAAAGGGGCCCGAGACCGAAGCGATCTGGGGCCCCCTCCTGCTCGAGTCAGAGCTTGTCAGGCGACCGGCTTCACCGTCGAGGCCTGCAGCCCCTTGTCGCCTTCGGCGACGTCGAATTCGACACGCTGGCCCTGGGCGAGCGTCTTGTAGCCGTCCATCGAGATCTCGGAGAAGTGCACGAACAGGTCGTCGCCGTTCTCCCGCTCGATGAATCCATACCCCTTCTCGTTACTGAACCACTTCACGGTCCCCTGCGCCAAAGCCCGTTCCTCCTACGAATACTCTCGTGCTGGCCTGACGGCCGGCGACGCCCCCCGTACGACGCCGCGCACACGGCGGCAGCGTACACCACGGTACTACGGCTGTAAACAGCGGCACGCACCGATTCCAGCCCGGCTTGAAGGCCTCGCTACGACCTCAGGTCCACACACTTTCCGGCCACGCAGCGGCCTTCCAGTATGTGCTGTTCGTATCCGCGGCGGAAGTACTGCAGCGTCGAGAGCACGGGGTTCGGCGCGGTCTGAGTGAGTCGTGGTCGACCGGCAGGTCGAGGTGCTGTTCATCGAGACATCCCCCGCCGGCCCACCCTTGGCACCTCGACAATGCCTGTGTTGGCCAACTCGCCAGGCAGCGAGAAGACCTTGGTGCCCTTGCTGGCGGCGGCGTCGAGGCGCGGGCCCGGCGGACGCGGCCCCGTCCCTCGCTACCTCGAAAGGACCACGTTGCGCCTGGCGTCAGCCGCCTCTCTGCGCAGCCACCGCGGCGTCTATCTCGTCAGGGCCGCTGACGATGTTCACGGCGTTGAACTTACAGGCCGCGCGACAAGCGTCGCAGGTGATGCAGAGGTTCTGGTCGATCATGTGCGACTGCTTCTTCTCGCCGCGCACCGCACCGACGGGGCACTTCTTCGCACACAGCATGCAGCCGGTGCAGGCTTCCGGGTCGATCGTGTAGGCGATCAGCGCGTCGCACGACAGGGCCGGGCAGCGATGCGCGAAGATGTGCTCCTCATACTCCTCGCGAAAGGAGCGGATGGTGGTGAGCACCGGGTTGGGCGCGGTCTGTCCGAGCCCGCACAGGCTCGTGCGCTTGATGGTCAGCGCCAGGGCCTCGAGCTTGTCGATGTCGCCCTCCCGGCCGTTGCCGGCGGTGATGCGCTCGAGGATCTCGAGCATGCGCTTGGTGCCGAGCCGGCAGGGCACGCACTTGCCGCAGCTCTCGTTCTGCGTGAACTGCAGGAAGTACTTGGCGAGGTCGACCATGCAGGTGCTGTCGTCGGCGACCACCATGCCGCCGGAGCCCATGATCGCGCCCGTGGCCGCCAGGCTCTCGTAGTCGACCGGCGTGTCCAGCAGGCCGGCCGGCACACACCCGCCCGACGGCCCGCCGAGCTGCACGGCCTTAAACTCACGCCCGTCCTTGATGCCGCCACCGATGTCGTAGATGACGTGCCGAAGGGTCACGCCCATGGGGATTTCGGCGAGCCCGCCGTTCACGAGCTTGCCGGCGAGACTGAATGCCTTGGTACCCTGACAGCCTTCCGACCCGATCTCGGCGTACGCCTCGGCCCCATGCGTGATGATCCAGGGAATGTTCGAGAAGGTTTCGACGTTGTTGATGTTCGTCGGCCTACCCCAGAGGCCGCTGACGGCCGGGAACGGCGGACGCGACCGAGGCATGCCTCGCCGACCTTCGATCGAGGCGATCAGCGCCGTCTCCTCACCGCAGACGAACGCGCCGGCGCCGAGCTTGAGCTTGAGGTGGAACGACCAGCCGCTACCGCAGACGTCGTCGCCGAGATAACCGGCCGCCTCAGCGTCGGCGATCGCCTTGGTCAGGCGCTGGACGGCGAGCGGATACTCAGCGCGCACGTAGATGTATCCCTCGTGCGCGCCGATCGCGTAGCTGCCGATGATCATGCCCTCGATCACCGAGTGCGGATCGCCGTCCATGATCGAGGCATCCATGAACGCCCCCGGGTCGCCTTCGTCACCGTTGCAGATGATGTACTTCACGTCGCCGGGCGACTGCATCGCGAACTTCCACTTGACGCCCGTCGGGAAGCCCGCGCCGCCGCGGCCGCGAATGCCGGATTCAGTGACCTGCTCGACAACCCACTCAGGGGTCCTCTCTGTGAGGACGAGTCGCGCCGCCTCGTAGCCTCCGCGCGCGACGTACTCGGAGATATCCTCCGGATTGATCTGTCCGACGTTGCGCAGCGCGATCCGGGTCTGCTGACGATAGAAGGGGATATCGTGGGCGCAGGCGATGCGCTCGCCAGTGGCGGGATCGACGTAAAGGAGCTTCTCGACAGGCGTGCCGCCGACCAAGTGCTCCGCAACCACCGTCCTGACGTCCTTGACCTTGAGTCGAGGGTAGTACGTATCGCCGTCCGAGACGACTGCAAGCGGCCCCTGCGAGCAGAGGCCGTGGCAGCCGATGATCCTGACATCGACCTCGTCTGCGAGGCCAGCCGCCTCCACCTCACCGACGAAGGCGTCGTAGACCTTCATTGAGCCGGCGAAGACGCAGGCGGTGCCAGTGCAGACGGAGACCCGCATCGGCACATCTCCAGGGTCCGAGACCTCGACCCTGACGCCCTCCGCCGGCGCCGCTCCCGCGCTGGGGCGCTCAGACATCGCCCTCACCGCCCTTCTCTCCCGCGCCGGCCGCACCGTACTCGAGACCGAGCTCTTTGACCATCGTGCGGATGATGCGCCGCGTCTCGTCGGAGCTCAGATTGCCGTAGGTTTCGTCGTCGATGCGCATGACCGGGGCCTGCGAGCAGGCACCCATGCACGCAACTGAGTCGAGCATGAACTCCATGTCGTCTGTCGCATCCCCGTCGCGCACGCCAAGCTCCTGCTCGAAGGCCTCGGTGATCCGGGAGGCCCCGGCGACATGGCAAGCTGTCCCATGGCAGACGAAGATCTTGTGGCGCCCGCTCGGGACAGTGGAGAACTGCGCGTAGAAGGTGATGACCCCGTAGATGCGTGAGGCCGGAAAGCCGGTGAGATGGGCGATCTCGTCGACCACAACCTCGGGCAGGTAGCCAAACTCCTGCTGGGCCCGCTGCAACAGCGCGATCAGATTACCGCGAGCATCGCCCTTGGCGACCATCCCCTCGATCTTCCCGATGTCAAGGCCGTCGCTCGCGGCCTGGTCCGGAGACACCGAATCGATTCGGCCTACTCGTCTGGACATCACACCAACTCCACGTCGCAATCACCCCGCGGTCGGCTGGCGGCCGTCAATGATGGACAGCCGCCCCTCCCCGCATCCTCGTCACACATTGAACCATGTCCGTGAAGCCCGCGCACGCTGGCGCCGCACCGCGCTCGCCGACCGGTTTGCTTCAGCTCGCGCCTGTCTGCGCCTTGCACGCGGCAAGTGCATTCTTCAGGAGGATGACGTTGGTGACCGGGCCGACACCGCCGGGGACCGGAGTGACGCTGCCGGCCACCTCACAGACAGCCCCGAAGTCGAGTGATCCGACCTGCTTGCCGTCTTCGCCCCGGATGGTCGTCACATCAATGACGACAGCACCGGGCTTCACCATGTCCTTCCTGATGAGTCCGCGGACGGGAGCTGCGGAGATCAGCACGTCCGCCTGACGGCAGGCCGCGGGGACGTCCTTGGTGAACACATGCACGACATGCACGGACGCGTTGCGGTTGAGACAGAGCAGGGCGACTGGCTTGCCCACGATGTTCGAGTGGTTGACGATCGTCACGTCAAGCCCCTGCAGATCGATGCCCTCGCGGTCGAGGATCTCGATGCACGCCGAGGGCGTGGCCGGCGCGAAGAGCTGGTCGCCGAGCAGCACGTGACCGATGTTCGCCGGGTTCACGCAGTCGAGGTCCTTGACGGGCGCGATCGCATTGAAGACGACGTTCTGGTCGATCCCGGCGGGCATCGGCATGAGCGCCAGGATGCCGTGGACGCGCGGATCGGCGTTGAGCTCGGCGATGAGCGACAGGACACTCGCCTCGCCGGTGTCCGCAGGCAGTTGGTGATCGAAGTAAGCGAACCCCACCGTCGCCGTGTTCTTCTCGATCTGGCCGCGGTAGAACCTGGCGCCGCCGTCGTCGCCGACGAGGACCGTCGCGACACCCGGAGTCACGCCCGCCGCAGCCATCTGCTCGACCTCGACCTTGATCTCCTCGCGTACCTGCTCGGCGATTGCCTTTCCGTCAATGATCTGCGCTGCCATGGCTGTTGTCTCCTCGTCCTCAGGCAATGGTCAAAGCTTGGAATGCGAGATGCCGAGCACCTTGGCGCGCAGCGCCGCAGCTTCGGCCTGCAGCGTCTCGATCTCCGCCGCCGCCCTTTTCACAAAGTCGGCGTCCTCGATCGACCCAAGGTTGATCTTGACGTTCAGCGCGGCGCCGACCACCGCGGCCTCACCGAGAACGGCGCCGATGCCAGCGTCGGTCACGGCTTGTGGATTGCCGAGCAGCGCCGCGGTGCGGGAGAGCTCGCACACCTGGAGCGCAACCTGACAAATCTCGAGAGGGACGGTGGTGGCGACGATCAGGCCGGCCTGGACGGCCGCCTTGCGCCCCGCCACCTCCCCCCCGGGCTCCTTGGGCCTGGGGCCGGCACGGTCGGGCCACCGCCGCCTGTCCCAAAGAACCCACGCCCGCGCCCGGGGGCGCCTCCGCCCCGCTCCGGGGCTAGGCCGAAGCCTTTCCCGCCGCAACAACGAA
>CAZHMG010000099.1:0-6105 GCA_964533575.1 uncultured Thermoleophilia bacterium
CCATAGCGGAGGGGTCACACCTCTTCCCATTCCGAACAGAGAAGTTAAGCCCTCCTGCGCCGATGGTACTTCAGGGGAGACCCTGCGGGAGAGTAGGACGCCGCCGGATAATTACGCGAGGCCCGGTCGACCTGATGGTCGGCCGGGCCTTCGTCGTTTCTGGCTGCCATGGTGGCGGAGTGCGTTCGGCGTGATCCCCGTGTATACCATAGGAATGTGATTGTGGACCTCCTCGTGACTCTGCTGCTCTCTCTTGGCTTCCTGGTGGGGCCGGCCCCGTCAGCGGCGCCGCAGGTGCCGCTGAACCAGTACGGCCTCCCTGTCGTCGAGCGCGCGGGGGTCTACCGGCAGGAGGTCCTGAGGGAGCGTGACGCCAGCCTCGTCGATCTCGACCTGTTCGTCCCGGGTCTTCGGCTCGACTTGGCCTACGCGACGAGAGACAACCCCACCGGTCGCGTTCTCTACGACGATCGCAAGGCATATCTGCGGCTGCCGGCGGCGCGAGCGCTGCGCTCGGCGCAGCGCGAGCTGGCCCGGCACGGCGTCGGCTTGGTCATCTACGACGCGTACCGTCCGTACTCGGCGACGCTTGCGCTGTGGCAGGCAGTCCGCGACAGCGCCTACGCCGCCCCGCCGACGTCCGGCTCCCGGCACAATCGCGGGGCCGCCGTTGATGTCGGGCTGGTCGGCCTGGAGTCGGGAAGGGCGCTGCGCATGCCGACAGAGTACGGCACCTTCAGCGCAGCTGCGCATCACGGTTTTGCACACCTTCCGGCGGGCGTGATCGCGCGCCGGAAGGTGCTGCAGGGGGTGATGAGCAGGCACGGCTTCACGCCGCTGGCCAGCGAGTGGTGGCACTATGACTTCACGGGCTGGCGGCGCTTCCCGCTTCTCGATCTGCCTTTGAGTGTCGTTGCGGGTGAGCGCCCGCGTCTGGATGTCTGGTCCGAGTACCCTCTGGCGGCGCGGCTTGTTGCGCCCGCTTTCCGGCCGTGATCGCATCATTGACATGAAGCGACGCCATGCCTGAGAACACTCCGGACGCCAGGGCGACAGGGCTGAAAGGCCGCATCCTGGTCGCCTGCGGATTCGTGGCCGTGGGATTCGGTGTCGTCGGTATCGTCGTGCCGCTGCTCCCGACGACCCCGCTCCTGCTGCTGGCCGCGTATCTCTTCTGGCGCGGCTCGCCCCGGTGGCACGCGTGGTTATTGGAGAATCGTCTGCTTGGAGGTTTCGTCCGCGACTATGTCGAACACCGGGCCGTGCCACTGCGCTCCAAGGTGGTCGCCCTGGTCGTCCTCTGGACTTCGATCAGCGTGTCGTTCTTCATCGTCCGGACGTGGTACATCGGCGTGACGCTGGCCGTGATAGGGCTCGCCGTGAGCGTTCACGTCCTGAGGCTGAAGACCAGGGAGTAGTCCGGGCGTCCCGTTCGTCTCGGGCACACACGGACGTGTTCTGACCTCCGTGCACGGAGTAGACTGTCTGGACGTGGTGGACCTGACAGACGATGCGGGCGAGGCGACGGGCGGCGGGGAGGGCGAGTATGACCGGGCAGATCGAACTTGGCCTCTTCCCTTTGCAGACGGTCCTGCTGCCCGGCGAAGTCATGCCACTGCACATCTTCGAGGAGCGATACAAGCTGCTCTTCAACGAGCTCATGGACGGCGGCGAATTCGGAGCACTTCTGGTCGAGGAGAAGGGGATCCGCGAGCACGGGTGTGCGGCGCGAGTCGCGGAACTCGTCGAGCGTCTCGAGGACGGGCGCATGAACGTGCTGGTCGAGGGCGATCGCCGCTTCCGCCTGCTGGAGATCCAGGCGCCTGAGGATCTTGAGGAGCGCTATCTCACGGGCGTCGTCGAGTACTTCGACGACGAGGAGCCGGAGGCCTCGCCGGAGCGCGCCGACCGGGCGTTGCAGGTGTTCCGCCGCATGTTGACGCTCATGGACGTGGCCGATCCGCGCCGTCCCTCAGGCCAAGGCCCGCTCTCCTTCCGGCTGGCGTCGGCTGTCGATTTCGGTGTCCCCATCAAGCAGGATCTGCTGGAATCCGTGAGCGAGGAGCACCGTCTCGAGACGCTGATCGCCGTGATGGAATCGATTCTGCCGAAGCTGGAGCTGCGGAAGCAGCGTGAGAGCGCGATTCGCGGCAACGGCAAGGGGTACTGAGGCCGGGCAGGGGCGTGCAGCGGGGAGCCTCGTGCTCACCACGGCAGCAGGACGAGCTTGCCCAGGTGGTCGCCGGCGAGGAGTTCATGCGCGCGGCGTGCCTCAGCCAGCGGGAAGGTCGCACCGACCACAGGTTTGATGGTGCCATCGGCGGTCATGCCGGCGAGTTCCGCCGCGATCTTCGCGACGCCGGCCCGTCCCGCGTTGTTCAAGTTCATGAACAGCAGCGTCGCGTCCTTCGCGAGCGCCTCGCCAATGGGGATGGTGACCTCAGGCGCCGGTCCTTGGCCGGTGCAGACAATGCGCCCGCCCTTCGCGATCAACCGGATATCTGACGGGAGATTCGCACTCACGACCAGCTCGAGCACCAGATCAACGCCGCGCCCTTCCGTGAGCTCCAGCGCTCTGCCGGCGACGTCCTCGCGCCTGTAATCGATGACCTCGTCAGCTCCCAGCTTCCGGACGAGATCGGTCTCTGCCGTGCCGCTGACGGTGGCGAGCACGCGGGCGCCGCGTGCTTTGGCCAGCTGAACGGCAGCTGAACCAACGCCGCCGGCAGCGCCCTGGACGAGAACTGTCTCGCCCTCCCTGACGTCGCCGCGGCGGATCAGTCCGTAGTAGGCGGCAGGGAAGACCATGCCGAGCGCGGCCGCGTCGACGAACGAGAGCTCGGCGGGCATCGGGACCGCTTGAGCCTCGGCGATCACGGCGTACTCGGCATAGCTGCCCTCGCTGCCCACGCCGAGCCCGCTGAAGAAGACGCGATCCCCCCGTTCCACGGTCTTCACACCCGCCCCGATCCGCTCCACGACGCCGGCGCCGTCCGATCCGATAGTCTTGGGCGGCTGCTTCGGCGTCGGGAAGCGGTTTTCCCTGATCGCCACATCGACCTGGTTGACGCTTGCCGCTTCGACGCGCACGAGCACCTGCGCGGGCCCAGGTTCGGGGGTGGGGGACTCCTCGTATCTGAGCACCTCCGGCCCGCCATACTCATGGATGCGTACGGCCTTCACGGCGCCTCCCTCTGTCGACTTCCCCGTGCCGTGCCGGCACATGCCGAGGAGAGTGTACCCAGCCGGCTGCGCGGCTCGTCAGAGCGGCAGTGACGGTTGCTCCGCGTGGCGGCGGCGCAGCCACCTCGCCAGGTACCAGGAGCCGGCTCCCAGGGCGCCAAACACAACCAGGAAGGGCAGCGCGGCTGTCAGGGCCAATGCCACCAGGCGGGCGCCGCGACCCAGCGTTGTCAGAGACTGCCAGAAGACGGCGCCAAATGAGTCTGAAGGGTCGATCTGCCCCGCCTGTTGCGTGCCTCTCTCGGTGAGCTGAAGCGTCACGGTGCTGTACGTCGTGACTTCACGCAGGGACTTCAGCTGCGCCTCGAGCTGCTCGATCGTGAGCTGCACCTCGTCGAGACGATCCTGGACGACGAGCATCTCGCGGATCGTCGTGCTGGCCGCCAGGAAGCGCAGGAGTCGGCGTTCGACGGCGCGATGGTGGCGCAGGCGCGCCTTGAGATCGACATACTGAGAGGTGACGTCTTCGCTGGACGTGCCGACGCGCTGTACGTCGCCCAGCTCAGTGAAGCGCGTCATGGCGGCTTCGAAGCGGGATTCCGGCACGCGCAGCGTGAGCCAGGCCTGTGTCGGAGCCAGGGTCTCTGAGCCGGCATCATCCGGGGAGCTGTCTACCGTCTTCTCCATGACGAGCGGCTCCTCGACACGAGAAGTCACCCCAGTCACGGACCCGCTGCTGCTGAGAGAGCTGGAGACGACGTAGCCGTCCAGCTCGGCCGTCATACCGGCGGCGCGGTCGACCGTGGCCAACAGCGCGCCGCGATCGATGAGCAGCGACAGATCACCCGTGCGTATGAGGAAGCGGTTCGACGACGATCCAGCCGGCGGAGCCACCGCCGCGAGATCGTCCGGCGCCCCGCTGCCTTTGGCCGCCTGGCCGCCGGCAGCGGTCTCACCCTCGGGCGCCACGGCCCTGCTCTGCGGCTCGTCGCCGGGAGAGCCGTCGTTCTCCGTCAGCCCTTCGCGCCCGCCGAGCGTGCCCACCAAAGCGAAGACTGTGAGCAGGCCGACGACGAGCAGGGGGATCAGGAACTTGAGAGAGCGTACGCGTTTCATGTCGGCCTCCTCAGAGCTGCCCCGGCTTTCATCGTTCGTGCCGTGAGACGCATCCAGGGCCTTCCGCGTTCGCCCAGCTTCAACAGCAGCCCGTGTCATGGACGGCCAGACACGGTATCCTACCGAGATGAGCATCGGCATCATCTGGCACGAAGCGTTCGCCGAGCACTCCACCGGCGATCATCCTGAAGGCCCCGATCGGGTGTCCGCCGCAGTCGAGCATCTGCGCGGCACTGATCTGTGGCCACGACTCACGGTTGTCTCGCCAGAGGCTGCCGAGGAGGACGACGTGCTGCGCGTGCACTCCGCCGAGCATCTGGATCTCATCAGACGCGCCGCCGCCGCGGGCGGCGACTGGATTGATGCAGACACGTATGTCTCCGAGCGGAGCTACGAGATCGCTTTGCTGGCGGCGGGCGGAGCGATCACCGCGACGCGGCTCTGGGACAAGGGCTTGGTCCCGTTCGCTCTCGTTCGCCCGCCGGGCCATCACGCCACGGCCGACCAGGCCATGGGCTTCTGCCTCTTCAACAACGTGGCGATCGCGGCCGCAAAGCTGTTGAGCGAAGGCTACGAACGGATCGCGATCATCGACTGGGACGTCCATCACGGCAACGGCACCGAGTCGGTGTTCTACGACGATCCGCGGGTGCTCTTCTTCTCGACGCATCAGGCGCCGCACTATCCCGGCACGGGCGCGGTCACGGACTGCGGTGTGGGGAGGGGGCAGGGGTACAACGTCAACATCCCGATGCCCGCGTACTGCAACGACAACGACTATGCCCACGCGTTCGCCATGGTGGTCGAGCCCATCGTCGACCAGTACGCGCCGCAGGCGATCCTGGTCTCGGCCGGGCAGGACTGTCATCGCGACGACCCGCTCGGTGACATGATGGTCACGGAGCGCGGATTCGCGCACATGGCTTGGCACTGCCGGCGGATGATGAAGGCCTGTGACGGGCGCATCGCCTTCATTCTCGAGGGAGGCTACAATCGCCCGGCCACCTCCTCCGCCATCGAGTCGGTGCTCCGTGTGATGGAAGGAGAGGATCCGCCGCGGGCGGACGAATGCAGTCCCCGCGGCGGCTCTTCGGTTTCCAAGGCAAGGGTCACTCAGGCGGCATACTGGTACCTGTGGTGAGACAAGCTTGCGCGTTCTGTCACAAGTGTTAAGGACTGGTTAAGAAGTCTGTTCAGCCAGACTACCCTGTGCTACTCTGCACAAGGGTCGGCGCCACGTGCCGGCCGTTTCGCTGTAGGAGGCTGATACCGTTGTCTGAAGAACTGCTCGAATGTCAGGAATGCTCGGCGCAGTGTGAGAAGGTCGTGTATCCGGCGGCCTGCCTCAGCATGAACTGCCGCTTCCTGTATGCGTTCAAGGAAGACGGCGACACGTTCTTCGGCTGCATCGAGAAAGTGTTCCCGCACGAGATCGACCTGAAGATGTTCGAGGATATCGAACGTGGCAAGGGCGGTTTCGGCGTCGTCAAGGTGGCGCGCACCCCGTTGCCGCAGTGCTCGGTGGCGGTGCAGAGCTGCTACGCCAGCGGCGAGGGCCCTCTTTGCCGCAACATGTACTTCAAACGCCGTGACCGGCGTGAGGTGCAGACTGTAGAAGACTGACGAATGATGGACCCAAGGCGCGCGAAACCGCGGCTCTGCCGCGGTTTCGCCGTCTCTGGGGTATAGTGAAGAAGCGCAGCCACACTCGGCTGCCCATTTGGGGGCGAACAGGTCTCGACATGGGCTGTACCGCGGTGGGAGCAGCAGGCCGAGGTCCGGTGGCCTCGTTAAACTGCCGGAACA
>CAZHMG010000100.1:0-5999 GCA_964533575.1 uncultured Thermoleophilia bacterium
TCATCCGCCAGCAGGAGACGCTCGAGCTCATCGCCAGCGAGAACTTCGCCAGCCGGGCCGTGCTCGAGGCGACCGGGTCTGTCCTCACCAACAAGTACGCCGAGGGCCTGCCGGGCGCTCGCTACTACGGTGGCTGTGACATCGTGGACGAAGTCGAGCAGCTGGCCATCGACCGCTGCAAGTCCCTGTTCGGCGCCGAGCATGTCAACGTTCAGCCTCACTCGGGTTCGTCCGCCAACCTTGCCGCTCTCTTCGCTCTGCTTGAGCCGGGCGACACGATCATGGCCATGGAGCTCACCCACGGCGGCCATCTCACTCACGGCCTCAATATCAACTACTCGGGACGCACCTACGATGTCGTGCCCTATCACGTGCATCCCGAGACGGAGACCGTCGACTTCGATGAGGTGCGCTCGCTCGCTCGGCAGCACCGCCCCAAACTGATCATCTGCGGCTACAGCTCCTATCCCCGCATTGTCGATTTCGCCGCGTTTCGCGAGATCGCCGACGAAGTGGGAGCCATCCTGCTCGCCGACATCGCACACATTGCCGGTCTCATCGCTGCCGACGTGCATCCGAGCCCGATTCCGTATTGCGACGTCGTCACGAGCACCACGCACAAGACCCTCACCGGCCCACGCGCCGGACTCATCATGTGCCGGGCGCAGTACGGCAAGGCCATAGACCGGGCCGTATTCCCGGGGATGCAGGGCGGCCCGCTGATGCACGTCATCGCCGCCAAGGCCGTCTGCCTGCGTATCGCGGCCAGCGACGAGTTCCGCCGTCTGCAGCATCAGATCGTCAAGAACTCGAAGGTCTTGGCGGACACCCTTGCAGAGGGTGGCCTCCGTCTCGTCTCCGGTGGCACAGACGTCCATCTTGCGCTCGTCGACCTGCGCAGCACCGGGCTCAACGGGCTGCAATGCCAGGACCTGCTGGAGCACGTCAACATCACGGCCAACCGCAATGTCGTGCCGTTTGAGGCGAGTTCATTCAATGTTGCCAGCGGCCTGCGCGTAGGCTCACCCGCCGTTACCACGCGCGGGTTCATGGAAGCCGAGATGCGCACGACCGGAGAACTCATGCTTCGCGCCATAGAACTGCGGGGCGACGACGCCGCCCTGAACGAGATCCGCCGCGAAGTGATCGAACTGCTCGACCACTTCCCGCTCTACGAGTTCCTGTGACGGGCGAGGCCGATCAGTCTGCCCGCGCGCCGGCGGCGCGCGGCCGTCCGAGCTGGCACCAGTACTTCCTCCAGCTCGCCGTGCAGGCGGCAACGAGATCAACATGCTTGCGCCGCCAGATCGGAGCAGTGCTGGTGCGCGACAAGCGAGTGCTTGCGACCGGATACAACGGCGCCCCTCGTGGCGTATCGCATTGCCTGGAGGTCGGCTGCCTGCGAGAGCAGCTCGGCGTGCCCTCGGGAGAGAGGCACGAACTCTGCCGCGCGATCCACGCGGAGCAGAACGCGATCATACAGGCCGCCGTACACGGTGTCGCCATCGAGGGCGCCATCCTGTACTGCACCCATTCTCCGTGCGTTCTCTGCGCCAAGATGCTCATCAACTGCGGCATTCGGGAGATCCACTGCATCGAGGGATATCCCGACCAGCTCTCCTTGCGCCTCATGGAGGAAGCCGGCGTGATGGTGCACCGGGAGGAACTCCCATAGGAGGCCTCCTCAGTTCGTCGAGTCCTGTCCGCTCGGCTCTGCTCGGGTTCGTCATCGCTGCCGCCATCGTCTACGTGCTGACACCGTTGATGAAGCGTTTGGCGCGCCACACTGGCATTGTCGACGTCCCGTCCGACGAGCGCCGCATGCACGAGCTGGCGACGCCGCTCCTGGGCGGGTTGGGGATGTACGCCGGGTTTCTGGCGGCCATCCTGTTGCTCGTACCCATCAATCGTCCGGTGTGGGGCATCGTCGGCGGCGTCACGATCGTGGTAGCCGTCGGGCTGTTCGACGACCTGTACGAGCTGGAGCCGATCGTCAAGTTCTTCGGCCAGCTCCTCGCGATCGCGGTGGCGATCTACTTCGACATTCGCGTGGCCCGGATCGGCCTGCCCTTCACCGACGTCATGTTCTATCTGCCGCCTGTGATCTCGGTCCTGTTCACCGCATTCTGGATGGCGATGATCGTCAACATGGTGAACTTCATCGACGGCCTGGACGGCCTCGCGGCAGGCGTCTGCGGCATTTCCGCGATCACCTTCTCCGTCATCGCGTTGAGCACCAACTTTCCCTCAATGGGGGTGATCGCCGCCGCCCTCGCCGGCGCGACCTTCGCCTTCCTGCGCTTCAACTTCCATCCTGCCAGCATCTTCATGGGGGACGCGGGGTCAATGATGCTTGGTTTCGCGCTCGCCTGCATAAGCGTCCAGTCCGTGATGAAAGGTACGGCCGCGGTCGCGCTCGTCCTGCCGCTGCTCGTCCTCGGCGTGCCGTTCGTCGACCTGTCGCTGATCGTCTGGAGGCGCTGGCGCCGTGGCGTCCCGTTCTACTCCCCAGGGCAGGACCACGTGCACCACGATCTCGTTCTCGTACACGGGTTCTCACAGCGCAAGAGTGTGCTGCTGCTGTACACATGGTGCATATCGTTGAGCGCGCTGGCCGTCGCCATGCAGCGCGAGAATCGCGCTGCTATCATCATACTGAGCGTGGTCGCCGCCATCGCCACCGCATATATGGCCAGGCTGTTGAGCCGTTTTCGGTCGCGTGGTCAGACCATGGCCGAGGACACGTCCAAGGACGTCGGCGGTGATTGACAGCTCGGGAATAGAGCGCCCTCGACGCTGTGTCCGGAGGCGAGACCGACCCATCTGAAGCGTGTTGCTTGCGGTTTGAGCGGAAGGTATAGTGTGTCGCCAGAAAGTCCAGACGGCAGTCGAGACGACCGTCACAGGCCACCAACATCGGCTGAGACGGTCGCGTTCATGGTGCTCGGGGGAATCGTCACGGGTCTCGGTCTCGGAGCCGGGATCGACTGGCTGATAGGCACCCTGCCTCTTGTTACGGTGATTGGCGTCTTCGCCGGGTTCGCTTTGGCGTTGTATGCAATCTATCTCGAGACGAAGTGATACGCAGAGGGGGAGGGGTCCCATTCGCACGCGATTCATAGCACCCGCCGCATTGAGCGGCATGATCGTCGTGAGCGCCGTCGCCGCGGCGCTGCTCGATCGCCCGGTCTGGGCCGCCGTCCTCGGTGCCGCTCTGGGTCTCGCTTACTGGGGGCTTGAGGCCGTCGCCATGCGTGTGGGAGCGTCCGTACCGGTGAATCAGGCGGTCGGTGTCGCGCTCGTCGGCATGGTCCTCCGTCTGACCTTCGTGCTTGGTGCGCTCGTACTGGTGGCCATGATCTGGCGACCCGAATTCGCGACGGCACTCTTCGCGTTCGTCGCATCGTTCACCATCTATCTGGGCGTGCGCGTCGCCACCTTTCCGCTCGCCCGCGGGTCAGTAGGGACGGTGAGGGCTCAATGAAGAAGGGCAAGCTGCTGCTCGTGCTCGTGGTCGTCGTCGCCATCCTGGCGGCCCTTTCGTTCATCCCGGGCGGCCATCCCGAGGAGGTCGAGGTCGCGGCCGAGTTCGAACTCGAGCCGATCATCGAGCTTCCCGCCATCGGCCCCTTCGATCTCTCGATCACGAAGGCCGTGGTCTATCTGTGGCTGGCGGTCGTCATACTCGCCATCGGTGCGTTCATCCTGAATCGCAGCGTCAGCAAGAGCACCGGGCGCACCTTCGGAACCTTCGAGGGCCTCTACGACCTGGCTAGACTCGGGATCGTCAACTCGGTGATGCGCAAGGGGCAGACCACGTGGTTCCCGTACATCGCCGCCGTCTTCTTCTTCATCCTGGTGTCCAATCTCGTGGGGCTGATCCCGCTGCCGTTCGCACACCACAACCAGTTGGCGTTCTATGCCGCGACGGCCAACCTGTACGTCACCGCGACCTTGGCTCTGTGCACCTTCGTGCTCACCCACTTCGCCGGCGTTCGTGCCAAGGGGCTGGGCGGATACTTCAAGGGCATGATGATCCCCAGCGCGCCTCCCGTGCTCAGGCAGATGCTCTTCGTCCTGCATCTCATCAGCGAGATCTTCCGCCTCATCTCGCTTGCCGTCCGTCTTTTTGCCAATATGGTCGCCGGCCACGCCATCCTCGCGGTGTTCTTCGCGATGGCCCTGGTGTTCCAGAGCTACCTCATTGGCACCGTCCTGCAGGGTGCGTCGATCGCGTTGTATCTGTTCGAGATCTTCGTCGCCTTCATTCAAGCTTTCATCTTCGCTATTCTCTCCGCCATCTACATCGGCGGATCCCTCGAAGAGGAGCATTAGCCAACACATGCTGCGGACGCAGCGGGACAGAGTCGACCAAGGGGGTCACTGAATGGATGCAGAGGCAGCCAAGCTGCTCGGTGCCGGTCTGGCAATCGGGCTCGGGGTCATCGGCCCTGGAATCGGCATGGGTAGCATGATCGGAAGCGCCCTGCAGAGTATCGCGCGTCAGCCGGAACTCTCCGGCGATATCCGCACGAACATGTTCATCGGTATCGGCCTCATCGAGGCGCTGGCGCTGTACGCGTTCGTCGTCAGCCTCATTCTGCTCTTCGTGGTCTGATAGAGCATGACGGTACCACCCATGGACGACGTGCGAGAGGAGGTGACCACGCATGCTGAATGAACAATGGGGCCTCACCGTATGGACCCTCATCACATTCGGCATTTCCGTGTTCATCCTGTGGAAGTATGCCTTCGGGCCTCTGCAGCGCGTCATCGACGAGCGTCGCGCGAGTGTCCAGAACAGCATGGACGTCGCCGAAGAGACGCGGGTCGAAGCCGCGCGCCTGCTCGAGGAGTACAAGGCGACGCTGGCCAAGGTGCGCGCGGAGGCCGAGGAGATCCTCGAACGCTCGCGTACCACGGGTGAGCACGCCAAGGCCGAGATCCTGGCCGAGGCGAGGGTCCAGGCAGACCGCGTTCTGGAACAGGCTCACGAGCAGATCGAGCGTGATACCAGGGCGGCGCTGCGAGAGCTCAAGGGACAGATCGCCGATCTCACGGCGATGGCCACCGAGAAGGTCACGGTACGGAGTCTCACCGAGGCCGATCAGGCGCGTCTCATCGACGAGGCGCTGTCCGAGTTGAGGGTCGAAGAGCTCGGTCTGGAGAGCAAAGGTTGAGCGCAGAGCAGGTAGCACGGGTGTACGCCAACGCGCTGTTCGACGCGGCCTCGGAGGCGAACGTTGTCGAGGCGGTTCGGGCGGATCTCGAAGCGTTCGTCCAGGCAGTCGACACCTCTGAAGCGCTGGGCGGCGTGTTGTCGGATCCCCAGATCGACGTCAGCGCCAAGCAGCGCGTGGTCAGTGAGATCACGCGTGAAGGCGAGCCGCTGGTGGCGAACACGTTGCTGCTGCTCCTGCAGCGGGCGCGCTTCGCCATGCTCGGCGAACTGAACGAAGCGTATGGCGCACTCGCCGCAGACGCGGCGGGTATGGTGAAGGTCGACGTTACGTCGGCAGTCGAGCTGGGCCCCGAGGCGAGCGACAGGATTGCCGCCCGTGTCGCCGAGGTGACGGGTCGGCGCGTCGAGCTCACCCAGAATGTCGATCCGGGCATTCTCGGAGGTCTTGTCCTGCGCGTCGGCGACGTGATCGTCGACAGTAGCCTCAAGGCGCGTATTCGCCAGCTGCGTCGCCGGCTGGCTACTGCAGAACTGAGAGGGGAAGTGGAGTGAAGCTGCGCCCAGAAGAGATCGCCTCGGTCCTCAAGGCACAGATTGAGGGCTATCAGGTCGAGGTAGAGGTCGGCGAAGTCGGCACCGTGCTCCAGGTCGGTGACGGCATCGCCCGTATCTATGGCTTGCGTGGTTGCATGGCGATGGGGATGCTCGAGCTGCCGCACGATGTCATCGGCCTCGCCCTGAACCTTGAAGAGGACAACGTCGGCGCCGTGTTGCTCGGCGAGGACACCCTCATCAAGGAAGGCGACCTCGTCAAGCG
>CAZHMG010000101.1:0-5981 GCA_964533575.1 uncultured Thermoleophilia bacterium
CACGCGCTGCGCAAGGCGTGCAAGGGACTCCGCTACACCCTCGAGTTCTTCGAGGGCGTGCTGGGGTCGGGTGCCAAACCGCTGATCCGCACCGTCAAGAACATGCAGGACCATCTCGGCGATCTTCAGGACGCGGTCGTCACCTGTGGGGTGCTGCGCGACTACATCACGTGGGGCGAATGGCGTCACGAAGACCATGATTTCCCGGAGCCCACGGAACTCATTGTCGCTCCGGGCGCTGCGCGCTACCTCCTCGCGCGTCAGGAGGAGATGGAGCGGCTGGTCGTGACGTTCCCGGACGTGTGGCCCACCGTGGCGGGCGTCGACTTCAGTCGCGACCTGGCCGCTGTGATCGCCGAAATCTGAGGGTGAAGATGAGGGAGGGACGGCGCCCCGACAGCCGGGCGCCGTCCCTCACGTCGTTCAGGACTTCTTCTTGCCCTTCTTCGCGCCTTTCTTCCTGCCCTTCTTTCCCTTCTTGGCCGCCTTACCGGCGAGCGCTGCCTTGCGGTCCGCTTTGAGCTGTGACAGCCCGTCGCCGCGTCCGTAGGCTGCGACGTACGTCTGCGCGAGCTCACACTTCCTGCATCCCTTGCCGCAGCAGTCTTTCCATTCCTTGCGGCTGAACTTGGTGCTCAGGTCGGGCATGACTGTCTCCTGTCGGTCGGGCAACGCTCAGAGGCCGCCGCCGTAGGCCTCCATGTGGACGTCGTCCGCGACGTCGTAGTCCATATCGGTGCAGGCGGCGATGTCGTCGAGGGAATAGCCGAAGGCGACCTCCTCGAGGACGAACCCACGCGAGGCGTGACGGCGGAAGAGGGCGCGCTCGGTGATGATCACGTCGCACTCCTGGGCGCCCGTGAGGGGGAAGGTGCACTCCTTCATCAGCTTGGAGCTCCCGTCCTTGGCACAGTGCTCAGTGACGATGTAGACCGTGCGGGCGCCGGTCACCAGGTCCATCGCGCCGCCCATGCCCGCGAGCATCTTGCCGGGCACGATCCAATTGGCGATGTTGCCGTGCCCGTCCACCTGCAGCGTACCGAGGAACGTGGCATCGAGATGCCCACCCCGGATCATGGCGAACGAGGTGGCGGAGTCGAAGTAACTGCCGCCCGGCAGGAGGCTGATCGCCTGGTTGCCGGCATTGGCCCGGTCCCTGTCCTCGCAACCTTCTGCCGGAGCGGGCCCCACGCCGATCGCCCCGTTCTCCGTCTGGATGACCACGTCGACTCCCGGGGGCACGTAGTTGGCGATGAGGGTGGGAAGACCGATGCCGAGGTTGATGATCTGCCCGTCGCGGAGTTCTGCGGCCGCACGCGAGGCGATCGTCTTCTTGACGTCAGACATGGAACGCCTCCTCGCGCTGGACGCAGTACTCGAGGTTGGCCCTGACTACGGACTCGATGAAGACGCCGGAGGTGTGAATGGCGTTGGGGTCGAGCTCGCCGAGCGTGTAGAGGTTCTCGACCTCGGCGATCGTGTGCTCAGCGCACATGGCGGCCGGGACGTTGAAGTTGCGCGACGTGCCGCGATAGATCAGATTGCCCCACGTGTCGCCGGCGTGCGCACGAACGAGCGCCACATCGCACTTCACAGCCGGGATCAGGATGTGCTGCCGGCCGTTCATTTCGATCAGCTGCCTGCCTTCCTGGGCAGCGGTGCCGACGCCGGTCGGGGTGAGAAAGCCGCCCAGCCCTGCGCCGCCGGCGCGCAGCATCTCGGCGAGCGTGCCCTGCGGCGTCAGCTCGACCTCGAGCTGCCCGCCGTTCATGGCGACGCCGATCTCCGGTGTCGTGCCCACATGGCTGGCGACGATCTTCGAGACCATGCCCCGGCGCACGAGCTCGACAATGCCGCGACGGTGAAAGCCCGCATCGTTTGCGTAGATGGTGAGGTCGCGGACATCGAGTGACTTGAGATGGTCGATCAGCGTCAGGGGATCGCCCTGTCCGATGAAGCCTCCCACGGCGATGCTCATCCCGCTTCTGATGCAGGACATGGCCTGGCGGACGGAAACCACCTTGTTCTTCGGCACGGCTCGCTCTTTCTCTCGGTGACCGCGCTCTGCCGGCTGGCGAATGCCGCGTGGCGGGGCGCACCTGCGACCAGAGCCCGTCGTGTCGCAACGAGCTCCGCCGGCACAGCCTATCATCGCTCCGGCCGCGCACAGTGCAAAGCGTGCTCGCGCGTCGCCGCTCCCGGAGCTTGCCTCAGCGGGACTGTCGGAATCCCTCCAGCGCGTCCGGATTCTCGAGACTGGACAGGTCGCCCGGATCCTGGCCGAGGCAGACGCGCTTGACCAAGCCGCGCACGAGCTTGCCGGAGCGCGTCTTGGGGAGAGCCCTCACGAAGCGCACATCGTGGGGCCGCATCGTCTTGCCCATCGTATCGACGACATGCTGTCCTAGTTCCGCTCGCAACTCGTCGGACGGCTCGTAGCCGGCATGCAGGACGGCGAACAGCACGAGGTCCTCGCCTTTGACGTCGTGCGGCACCCCGACGGCCAAGGCCTCGGACACAGCAGCGTGGTCCATGAGCACGGCCTCCAGTTCGGCGGGTCCGGTGCGCCTGCCGCTGATCTTGATCGTGTCGTCAGCCCGGCCTTGGAGATACCAGAAGCCGTCCGCGTCGATGTATGCCCAGTCGCCGTGGCACCACATTGTGGGGCCGAAGCGCGCGAAATACGTGGCGATGTAGCGCTCGCGATCGTTAAGGAAGCCCTTGGTCATGGAGGGCGCCGGCCGCTTGCATACGAGCCAGCCGATCTGCTCTCGCACCGGGTCGCCGTGGTCATCGACGCAGTCAACCGACATTCCGGGCGACGGCCCGCGCAGCGTGGTCGGCTTGATTGAGCTGACCGGCAGCGGCAGCAGGAAGCACCCCATGATCTCGGTACCGCCGGAGATGTTGATGATCGGCAGGCGGCCACCGCCCACATGGTCGAAGAACCAGAGGTAGGAGTCCGGGTCCCAAGGCTCGCCCGTGGATCCGAGGTACTTGAGGCACGACAGGTCGAAGCGCGCCACGTGCTCCGGGCCCTCCTTCATCAGCAGGCGAACGGCAGTGGGGGAGATGCCGAGGTGGGTGACCCCGAGCTCGGCGCAGACCTCCCAGAGACGGCCTGCATGCGGCCAATTGGGCGCGCCCTCGAAGAGGACGACAGTCGCGCCGAAGAAGTGCACCCCCATCAGCTCCCACGGCCCCATCATCCAGCCGATGTCAGTGAGCCAGAAGAAGACGTCGTCCGGCCTGACGTCGAACGCGTAGCCGACTTCCTTGGCCGTCTGCGCCAGGCAGCCGGCATGCGTGTGGACCGTGCCTTTCGGTCTGCCGGTGGTGCCCGAGGTGAAGATGACGAGCGAACGCTCCTCGGCGTCAAGGCTCTCCGTCGGACACGATGAGTCTTGCCCTTGGAGAAACGCGTCCCACCAGACGTCCCGGCCGGGAGCCATCGGGACGTCGATCCCGACTCGTGAGCGGAGCTCATGCCCCAATCTGTCAACGACGACGATCGTCTCCAGCCCCCGGCAGAGTTGGGCGGCGCGGTCGGCTTCGGGCTTGATGGCGAAGGGTTTGCCGCGCCTCACGGACCCGTCGGCGGTGAACAGGATTCGTGCGCTGCCGTCCTCGAGGCGCGCGGCCAGCGGGGGAGCGGCGAACCCCGAGAACACCGGGATGACGACGACGCCGATCTTCAGGGCGGCGTAGAAGACGGTGACGAGCTCCGGTACCATCGGCATGTACAGTCCGACGGCGTCGCCTCGCCGCAGTCCGGCCGCCTTCATCGCGTTGGCCGCGTGGCAGACCTCGCGGTTCAGTTCGGCGTAGGTCACGGTGCGCCGGTCCCCCTGCTCCGTAACCCATTCCAAGGCCGCGTGATCCCCGCGAGGGCCCTGCGCGTGCCGGTCCAGGCAGTTGCGAACGACGTTCAGCTTGCCTCCCACGAACCAGCGCGCCCACGGGAGACCTTCAGATTCATCCAGGATCGTCGTGTAGGGCTCGTCCCAGAGGACGCCGAGGTCGTCGAGGGCGGCGTCCCAGAACCATTCCACGTCGTCGGTCGAGCGTTTGATGAGCTCGTCGTACGTGGTGATGCCGTGTGCGTCCATGAGTCGACGCACATTGCTCGTCTCGAGGTAGGCGCCGTATGGTTCCCAGATGACGCGATCGGCGCGTGTCGACTCGTCCATGGCTGCCCCCGCGGTGTGTCGGTGAAGGCACGTCGACTCCCGAGAGTATCATCACGCGCGAATCAGTTTGTCTCCGGCCTCCCTCCCTGTATACTTCCGGCCTCGCACAGCATCAGGGGGGATTGTTCGTGTCCGCAAACAGGGATTCTGCCAGTGTTGGCGTCATTGGCGGCTCAGGCTTCTACGAGCTGCTCGACAACGCGCAGGAGGTTCGCCTCGAGACACCCTTCGGCGATCCCAGCGACAGCTACTTCCTCGGCGAGATCGATGGTGTGCGCGTCGCCTTCCTCCCGCGTCATGCTCGCGGTCACCGTATACCGCCCGGCGAAGTCAACTACCGGGCGAACATCTGGGGGATGAAGGCGCTCGGCGTGCGGCACATCCTGTCCGCGAGCGCCGTCGGCAGTCTTCGCGAGGGGCTGGAGCCTCTCGACATCGTCGTCCCCGACCAGCTGTTCGATCGTACCCGGGCTCGCCCGAGCACCTTCTTCGGCGAGGGCGTTGTCGTGCACGTGGGCTTCGCCGATCCGTTCTGCCCCTATGTGAGCGAGCGCATCATCGCCGCCGGCCGCGAGACCGGCGTGACGATTCACGAGGGCGGCACCTACGTCTGCATCGAAGGGCCTCAGTTCTCGACTCGAGCAGAATCACGCGTCTATCGAGGCCTGGGCTTCGACGTTGTCGGCATGACCAACCTGCAGGAGGCCAAACTGGCGCGCGAGGCAGAGCTCTGCTACGCGACCATGGCCCTCGTCACAGACTACGACGTCTGGTACGAAGGCGAGGAGGACGTGACGCTCGAGCAGGTGCTCGCCAACGTTCGACGAAACGTCCAGACAGCCCAGGCGATCGTGCGGCGCGTGGTCGCGACGCTGGACGGCGAGCGCGACTGCGCTTGCCGTCACGCCGTTGAGCATGCGATCACCACGCCCGCCGAACTGATCCCGCAGGCGACCAAGGACAAGCTGGACCTGCTGATCGGCAAGTACCTCCGCTAGGACGCGCCCGGCAGGGCGCGGCCCAGCATTCTTCAACAGGGGGCGTCGCTGACGCCCGTCACAAGTGAGTGGCTCGCGCGGGGCTGAACAGTCGCGGGCCGGATGGGGTCAGAAAGGAGTCATGCAGTGCAGTCGTTCGTGTCCAACAACGCCATGCTCGTGGCGGTCATCTGCGGCCTGATTGCCGTTGTCTACGGCATTCTGCTGATCAGGTGGCTGCTCGCGCTGCCGGCCGGCGACGAGGCGATGCAGCGCGTCGCCGGCGCCGTGCAGGAGGGCGCCAAGGCGTACCTCAATCGCCAGTACCGGACCATCGCCGTCGTCGGCATCGTGGTCGTCGTCATCCTGCTGGTCGCCCTGGGCATCGGCAAAGACTGGACCTACGCGTGGCACGCCGCCGCCGGCTTCGTGGTCGGCGCCGTGCTCTCCGCCGCGGCCGGCTACATCGGCATGATGGTCAGTGTTCGCGCCAACGTGCGCACCGCCGAGGCGGCGCGCAGCGGTCTCAAGCCGGCGCTCACGGTCGCCTTTCGTGGAGGCGCGGTCACCGGCCTTCTGGTCGTCGGCCTGGCGCTGCTCGGCGTGGCCGGCTTCTATTGGGCCACCGGCGACGTCGCGGCGCTCGTCGGCCTCGGCTTCGGCGGCAGCCTCATCAGCGTCTTCGCGCGTGTCGGCGGCGGCATCTTCACAAAGGCCGCCGACGTCGGTGCCGACCTGGTGGGCAAGGTCGAGGCGGGAATCCCCGAAGACGACCCGCGCAACCCCGCCGTGATCGCCGACAACGTCGGCGACA
>CAZHMG010000102.1:0-5935 GCA_964533575.1 uncultured Thermoleophilia bacterium
GTCGTCGCTGCGATTGACTGCCTCGAGCACGCCCACCTCCTGAACGTCTATGCAGGTGCGTACGCAGCGGCGGCAGCGGATGCACTTGTTCATGTCGCGCATGACGGAGTAGCTGGAGAGATCCGGCGCGAAGGCCGGCTCGTCGGGATGGCCGAACGTGTACGACGAGATGCCGTACTCGTCGGCCAGCTCGCGCAGCTCACAGGTGCCGTTGCGCACGCAGCTGTAGCACTCGCCGTGATGTTCGCTGAGCAGCAGCTCGAGGACGTGGCGACGGGCCTTGCGCACGGTGCGGGAGTTCGTGGTGACGGCCAGCGTGGTCGTGACCGGGTAGGCGCAGGCAGCCTGCAGCGTGCGCTGGCCCTGGATCTCCACCACGCACATCCGGCAGATGCCGGCCACCTTCAGATCGGGGTGCGTGCAGAGCGTCGGGATGCGCACGCCGATGCTCCTCGCGGCTTCGAGCACGGTGGTGCCGAAGGGCACCTTCGCCTCGACGCCGTCGATCGTGATCGAGACGAGGGCTCCGACTGCATCCAGGTTCTCCGTCACTTTGACCGTGCTGCCCGTCTGGCTGGTCGGGATGCGCGGGCTCGTCGCGTCGTCGCTCATGTTCGGTGTCATCGTCAGCTCCTCGCGCCCGTACGGCCGGCAGCCCTTTGGGCGATCTCGTCGCCGAAGTGCTCCAGGATCGACATGAAAGCCATTGAGCTGGTCTGCCCCAGGCCGCACTTCGAGGCCGCCTGCATGGTGCCGCTCAGCTCGCGCAGGGTCGTGAGCTCTTCCGCGGGTGGGACCTCGTGACGCATGCGGCGTGCCGCGGCCAGCATCTTCGTGTTGCCGATCCGGCAGGGGGTGCACTGCCCGCAGGATTCGTCGACGAAGAACTCGAGGAAGTTCTCGGCGACAGCGAGCATGTCGCGCTGCGGCCCGAAGACGATGATGGAGCCGCCGGTCGGGATGTCCTCGAAGGCCACCCGGCGGCTGAAGTCCTTGCGCGGCACGCAGAGGCCGGAGGCGCCGCCGATCTGCACGGCCATCGCGTCGCCGCCGCCGACTCGCTCGAGAAGCTCGGAGATGGTGATGCCGAAAGGGAACTCGTACACGCCGGGCGCCGCACAGTCGCCGGAGATGCTGAAGAGCTTGAAGCCGGTCGACTTGTCGGTGCCGAAGCTGCGGAACCAGTCGACGCCGCGGGCGAAGATACACGCCGCGGTGGCGAGCGTCTCGACGTTGTTGACGACCGTGGGCCGGCCGTGGTAGCCGCGGACGACGGGGAACGGCGGGCGATCGCGCGGCTCGCCGCGGAACCCCTCCAGGGATTCGATCAGGGCAGTCTCTTCGCCGCAGACGTAGGCGCCGGCGCCGAGCGCAATCACCACGTTGAAGCCGAAGCCGTCGACGCCACCCGCGTTGTTGCCCAGCAGGCCCGCAGCGAGGCGGCGGCGGATCGCGGCGTCGAGAACAGGGCGCAGATAGGCGTACTCGCCGCGCAGATAGATGATGCCATGCGCCGCGCCGATCGCCCGGCCGGCGATCGTCATGCCGGCGATGACCAGATCGGGGAACTCGCTGAGGATCACCCGGTCCTTGAACGTCCCGGGCTCGCCCTCGTCGGCATTGCAGATGACGTACTTGACGTCCGCCTTCTCCGAGCCGGCGAGATTCCACTTCATACCTGTGGGGAAGCCGGCCCCTCCGCGTCCCTTGATGCCGGAAGCGATCACGGTGTCGACGATGTCGGCGCGCGACAGCGCAAGCGCGGCGCGCAGGCCCTTGTCCGGGTCGATCGTGGCGAACGTGAGCGCGTTGCCCTGCGTGCGCGCGCTCGCCTGCGAAGCGGCGAAGTCGTCGTCGCGCCGCTTTTCCTCCAAGGCCTTGCGGCAGGCGGCCACGATCCCCGGTACCGACTGGGGCGTGACGCGCGCGTACACCTCCTCGTTCACCAGGAGGGCCGGCCCCTGATCGCACAGGCCGATACAGTTCGCCCATCCGAGGGAGAACGCGCCATCGGCCGTTGTCTCCCCGAATTCGATGCCGAGCTCTTCCTCGAAGGCGCGTGCCACCTCGGCCTTCCCGGCGAGATCGCAGGAGACGGTCTGGCAGAGGCGCAAGGTGAAGACTCCGTGGGGCGACGGGTCGAGGAAGCTGTAGAAGGTCGCCACGCTGTAGACCTCGACGGGGTGGATGCCCAGCAGGTCTGCGACGACCTGCATGGTCTCGCTGTCGATCGCCCCTGAACGCCGTTTAACGTCCTGCAGGATCGGCAGGAGCGCGCTGCGGTCCGCGCCCAGTCTGCAGATCAGGGCCGCCACCTCGCTCCTGGTTCGATCCGTGTCGATAACGCTCATGACCTCAGCCTCTCCTCTCGAGCAACGACTGCACGGTCGCGACCAGCGACCGGGGGTCGATGGGCTTTGTCTGGAAGTCGTCGACCGGAACCATCTCATCGTCCTTGTCGATGGCGAGTCCCATGGTCGGGTTGATGCTGGTCAGCATCAGAATCGGGAGCATCTTCCCGCCCCGGCGGATCTCGCGTGCCATACGGAGGCCGTCGTCAGGCTCTTCCATCATCACGTCCAGGATGAGCAGATCAGGGTGACTCTCGTCGAGCGCCTGCAGCCCGTCCGGGCGGTTGCCCGCGCTGGCGACGGTGTGGCCCTCGCGCTCGAGGACCAGTCGCGCGGCGTCGACGATGTCGGGATCGTCGTCGACGATCAGGATTCTTGCCACGATGTGCCTCCTTGAGGGATCGGGACGCGGCGTGGGCCGCGGGCGTCGGTACGGACTGGAGAGACCGGAGCGGCTGCCAGGCCGGACGGTAGTCCTCGTCGCCGGGTCACTGGGAAGTCTCCTCTGAAGTCGCGTCCTGGAGCGTGACGGTGAAGGTGCTGCCGATGTCCGGGGCGCTGCGAACGGTCGCGTCTCCGCCGTACATCCTGGCGATGCGCCGCACGGTGGAGAGCCCGAGCCCGGTTCCGACGACGCCGGCGGTGTGCTGGTTTCTGATGCGCGTGAACTCCGTGAAGAGCTTCGCACACTCCTCCTCGGACATGCCGATGCCGGTGTCGGCGACGCCGATGCGCACTACGCCATCCTGACGGCTGAGGTGCACGGCGACCGAGCCGCCGTTTCGGTTGTACTTCACTGCGTTTGAGATGAGGTTGTTGAAGATCATCTCCAGCTCATTGGCGTCGCCGTCGAGTTCTATCGGGCCGCCGGCGCCGATACTCATGCTGATGCCGCGACGGGCGGCGTCGACGGCCAGGAGATCCATCGACCCCTGTGCCAGCAGACGCAGGTCAAGACGGCGTATGACACGCCTGTGCTGCCCTGATTCGATACGCGTGAGGTCCAGGAGGTCGCTGATGAGCCGCTTCATGCCGTCGACCCGGGCGATGCTGCGTTCGACCATTCGCAGGCTGTCGTTCTCCGCGTTCAGCCGCAGGATGTTGAGGTACCCTTCAACCGAATTGAGCGGGGACTTGAGCTCATGCGCCAGCACGGAGATGAAGTCGAAGCGGACCCGCCGCCGCTCTTCGGCGAGCTTTCGCGCCTGCCGGCTGAGGATGAGCTGGCTCGTCGCCTTGCGCAACGTGTAGCGCAGCTCATCGGGCGCGAAGGGCTTGGCGAGAAAGTCATAGGCCCCGAGCTTCATCGCCTTCACCGCGGTGTCGAAGGTCGCGTACGCCGTGATGACGATCGTGATCACATCTCGTCCGTGGCCGGCCAGCTCGTTCAGGACCTCCATGCCGCCCACGTTCGGCAGACGGAGGTCGAGGAGCAGGAGGTCGGGGTACTCGCCGTTGCCCAGCGAGGCGAGGAATTCATCGCCGCTGCCGAAACTGCGGAAGGAGAAGTCGACGTCGGTGAGCACGTCCGCCACCTGGACGGTGAAGGGCATGACGATTCGTCGCACCCCTTCGCAGAGGGCGGCCTCGTCATCAACCATGACGACGCGCAACGTCACCTGCTGCGGGTCCACTACTCGATTCCCCCGAGGTCGGCGAGCTCCAGCGCGTCGCCCCAGCGGCCTGATGCCATTGTCCCTGCCGTCGGGGTCTCCCGCCGCGGCAGCGTGATGGTGAAGGTCGTGCCAGTGGCGCCTGCCGCGGGATTGGCGTTGGACTGCACGGCGATGCGACCGCCGTGCATCTTGACGATACCATGCGTCACTGCCAGCCCGAGGCCCGTTCCCTTGCCGACCTGCTTCGTCGTGAAGAACGGGCTGAAGAGCTTGTCCAGGTGTTCCTCGGCGATTCCGCAGCCGTCGTCCGACACGCACACGGTGATGTCGTCTGGGGCGTCGGTCAGAGTGATGACGACCGTGCCGCCTTGTGTCAGCGCCTGCTGGGCGTTGGTGAGGAGGTTCGTGAGCACCTGCACCATCTGGTCGGCGTCGAGCTCGGCGACAGGGTCGGACAGGCGGTCGTCGAGGAGCATGTTCACGTCGTCCTCGACGAGGATGGTCTGCAGGACGTCCATGACGAGCGCGCGCAGGTCGACGGGCTGACGCACGACGCGCGTCTGGCGGGCGAAGTTGAGGAGGCCGCTGATGATCTTCTTGCAACGGTTGGCCTGATCGACGATGAGGCGCACGTCTCCGGTCATACGGGGATCCGCGACTTCGCACTCCTCCAGGAGCAGGTTCGCGTGCAGGAGCAGGATGCCGAGCGGATTGTTGACCTCGTGGGCGATTCCAGCAGCGAGCTGCCCCATGCTCGCCAGCTTCTCGCTCTTGACCAGCGCCTCGCGCGTGCTCTCCAGAGAACGGTCGGATTCCTGTAGCTCCCTCACGGTGCGGCGCAGCTCTTCCACCGTGTACGGCAGGCACATCTCGACCTCCGCCACGCCCTGCCAGATCGCGACGGCGTGCTCGCGGCAGGTTTCGTAGCCGCAGGCGCCGCAATCCAGCTCGTCGCCGCGATCGAACTTGTTCATCCTCGCGAGGACGGCCGCCAGCTCGTCCGGCGACGGCAGCTCTCCGAGCGGCTGGTCCGTCGGATCGAAGCGGCAGGAGAGATCGAGCGCCGAGAACTCCTCGACGGCGGCGCTCCAAGCAGCCCGTGCCAAGCCCGCCTGACGGGCACGCGTCTCGCGACTCACGGAGGAGCGCCGTTTGAAGATAGGCTCGTCGCGGCTGAAGCCGGCACCCATGATGCACCCTTGACAGCACAGGATGTCGAGCAGCTGCGCGTCCGTCTCGCCATGCTCGAACTCGACTATGGCGTCGACGAGATTGCTGTGCCCGTCGGCGCTCACGATGTCCCCGTGCAGCAGGTCCTCCTGCAGCCCGGCCGCCTGAAGCATGCCGCGGGTGATAGGGAAGAGGGCGCCGAGACTGCTGTGCGGCTGGTCGAAGTCGTCGTCGCCGCCACCCTGTGCGCCGAGCTCAATGGCGTGGCGCACGAGGAGTTCGCGCAGCTCGACGTACGTCAGCGCGACGTCGACCTCCGGGCCGGCAGGGTCGCGGATTGCTTCGCCCTTCTTTGCGATGCAGGGCCCGATGAAGACGACGCGCATGGGCTCTCCGTGCTTGGCGCGGACGACGCGTGCCATGGCGAGCATGGGGGAGACGACCGGCACGAGGTGCTCGAGCAGGCTCGGATGATACTTGCGCACGAAGCTGACGACGGCGGGACACGTCGTCGAGATGAAGCGCTCGTCCCTTCGTTCCTCGAGCAGTCGCGCGTAGTGCGCCGCCACGAGGTCGGCGCCGAATCCCACTTCGTGAACGTGGCGGAAGCCGAGCCGGCGCAGCGCCCCGACGAGCTCGCCCGTGCCGCACTCGGTGAACTCCGCCGGGTAACTGGGGGCCACGATGGCCGCCACGGGCGACGGACCCTCGAGAAGTCGTTCAGTCGTCTCGACGCCACTGGTCACCTGCTTGGCGTTCTGACTGCAGACGGTGACACAGTTGCCGCAGCCGATGCAG
>CAZHMG010000103.1:0-5625 GCA_964533575.1 uncultured Thermoleophilia bacterium
GGCCGCTGGCGCTGAGCATGCGCTCGTACTCGAGCGCCGAGAGGACGTTCGGGTACCGCCGGTAGCCGTACTCGCTCCTGGCGCCTGGGTCGTGCAGGTCATAGCCGGTGGCCAGGACGACGGCGCCGACCTCGATCTCCATCTCCTTGTCGCGCTCATCGTGGCAGAGCGCGCCTGGTCCGCAGACGCGCACGCACTCCATGCACTCACTGCAGATGGCGCAGTCGAGGCAGCGCGACGCTTCCCGGATGGCCTGTTCGGATGTGTAGCCCTTGCGCACCTCATGCCAGTTCGTGCGCCGCGCGGCGCCGTTGTGCACCGGCATGGGCACACGGCCTTCGACGGCGGTCTTGGCGACGACGTTCGGGTCTGCCTCGGCGACCGGCAGCGAGTCCTCCCACAATGTGACGAGCTTCTCGCCGCGCAGGTCGTTGTGAATGGCGGCGGCGGCGCGACGGCCGGCCGCGATGGCTTCGATGGCTGTGAGCGGTCCCGTCGCGGCGACGTCCCCGCCGGCGTAGACGCCCGGCCGGCCGGTGGCCATGGTGGCCGGATCGATCTTGACCTGGTCGCGCTCTATCGAGATCCCGTCGAGGTCCTTGGCGAAGTCGTCGACGAGTGCCTGGCCGATGGCCATGATGACGGTGTCGCAGGGAATCTCGACGAAGGCGCCGTCGATGGGAACGGGACGGCGCCTGCCCTTCTCGTCCGGCTCGCCGAGTTGCATGCGCTGCAGCTTGATGCCGGCGACCTTGCCGTCCTTGCCGAGGATCTCGACCGGCGCCACCAGGTACTCGATCGCCAGCTGCTCCTGGAGCCCGTCTTCGACCTCTTCGGGAGACGCCGGCATCTCGGCTGCCGTACGCCGATAAGCGATGGTGACCTTGGGGTAGTTGCCGGACGGCGCCTGGATCCGGAGCGCGCTGCGCGCCGTGTCGAAGGCGACGTCGCCGCCGCCGATCACGACCACCCGCTCGCCGACGGCCGGCGGGCGCTCGAGATTGACCTCACGCAGGAAGTCCACGGCCTGCATGGCCCCCGGCAGATCGTCGCCGGGGACGGGGGAGGGCAGGCCCTTCTGCAGACCGGCGGCAAGGAAGACGGTGTCATAGCCGCCGGCGAGCAGGGAATCGACGGTGAAGTCGGCGCCGCAACGCTGGTTGAGGCGCAGGTCGACGCCGAGCGCGCAGATCTGGTCGATCTCGCGCTGCAGGACGTCGTGCGGCAGGCGGTGGTCCGGAATGCCGACCCGGAGCATACCGCCGGCGACGGGGAGGGCCTCGAACACCGTCGTCTCGTATCCGTACTGGGCCAGATCGCGGGCGGCCGACATGCCGGCAGGGCCGCCCCCGACGATGGCGATCTTCTCCGGGTGGAGTACCGGCAGCCTGACGGGCGGCTCAGCCGGGCCGGCAACGTCGCAGACGAACCGCTTGAGGCTGGCGATGGCGAGAGGCTCGTCGACCTTGCCCCGCGAACACGCCGTTTCGCAGGCGTGCGCGCAGACGCGGCCGCACACCGACGGGAAGGGGTTGGGCTCGGCGGCGACAGCGTACGCTTCGGCGAACTTGCCCTCGCGGATGAGCGCGATGTAGCCCTGGGCTGAGGTCTGCACGGCGCAGGCGGTCTTGCAGGGCGAGTAGCCGAGCTTGTCGACCGCGTACGTATTGGGGATGGCCTGCGGGTAGAGCTTGTAGATGGCCTTGCGCTCGCCGAGACCCTCGTTGTACGTGTCCGTGACCTTCACCGGGCAGACAGGCACGCATTCGCCGCAGCTCGTGCAGAGGTCAGGATCCACGAAGCGGGCGTGGTGGAAGACCTTGGCCGTGAAATTGCCGGGCTCGCCCTCGAGGCCGTTGAGCTCCGAATTCGTGATCATCTCGATGTTGAGGTGTCGCCCTGCTTCCACCAGCTTGGGCGCCAGCGTGCACATCGAACAGTCGTTGGTGGGGAAGGTCTTGTCGAGCTGGGCCATGTGGCCGCCCAAGGCGGGCGCCCGCTCGACGAGGTAGACCTTGTACCCGCCTTCGGCGAGGTCCAGCGAGCACTGGATTCCGGCGACGCCTCCACCGAGGACCAGGGCGGCGCCGGTGGATTTCTTGGGGGATGTACCCGACATACCACTCCTTCAAGGGAGAACGCGCAGCAGCAGGCCCATCCGCAGTGGGGTGATCGTGAGACCGAGTGTCCCACATGGGCGCATGGCGATTATAGCTGCCACGCTTTTGTCGAGTCCAATCAGGGGCAATACGCTCCGGTAACGATGAAGCCCCTCGTCCCTTTCCTCGCGCGTGGACGAGACGCGTGACCTGCGCCCCGGACAGGGGTAGGGTGATAGCAGGGCGAAGGAGACGCCAACCACATCCAGGGGGATTCGCATGAGCACGACACCACCGCCCGTCCAGGTGCGTTCGCAGGGGAAGGCGGGGCTTTCCTCAGGGACCATCGTCAAGCTCGTCGTGGTCGGGATCATCGCCCTTCTCATCCTGACCTTCATCCTGCAGAACACCGATGCCGTCCAGTTCTCGTTCCTGTTCTGGGACTTTGGCTTGGCGCTCTGGGTGATGTTCGTGGTGACACTGGTCGTCGGGGTGCTCATAGGAATGGCGATCAGCGGCGCCCTGCGCATGCGCCGCAAGCACGATCAGCGGCGCCGAGCCAAGGCTCTCTGAGCCAACTCACGTCTTCGCGGCCTCGAGCGAGTCGCCGCGGGAGGAGGCCGAGCCGGGCAGTCCCGTCGTCAGGTCGCTTGAGAGCGAAGGCGCGAACCGCCCGCGAGACGAGAAGACGACGCACCAACAGTGTGATGCGTCGTTTTCTCGTAAACGGGAACCTCACCCTATTCCCAGGCGGTAGGCGCCTGTATGGGCGGCCGGACAGCTGGCTGGTTCTGACACCAGCTTCCGGCCGCCGTCGCTGTCTGTCAACCGTTCAGACCGGGGGCGGCCCCCGTTGCGGTCTCGTCAGGGCGACTCAGAGGTGCGCCGTAGCCGCCGCCGCCCGGCGTCTGCACGATCAGCTGATCGCCGGCCTCGAGGGCGACCTCGGCGACACCGGGCAGAGGTTGCACCGAACCGTCGGCGCGCAGGACGGCGTCGCGTCCAGTCGCGCCGGACTCGCCGCCTGCCGCCCCGTACGGCGCGATCCGGCGGCTGCCGGCCACGATGGCCGCCGTCAGCGGTTCGAGAAAGCGCAGGCGGCGGACCACTCCGTCGCCGCCGCGATGCGTGCCGGCGCCGCCGCTCCCGGTCCGCACCCTGAACTCCTCGACCCTCACCGGATAGCGGGCCTCGAGCACCTCGGGATCGGTGAGGCGGGAGTTGGTCATATGGGTGTGAACGGCGCTGCACCCGTCCCAGGTCGGTCCGGCCCCGGCGCCACCGCAGATCGTCTCGTAGTACTGGTACCGGTCGTTGCCGAAGGTGAGGTTGTTCATCGTGCCCTGCGAGGCTGCGCAAACGCCGAGGGCTCCGAACAACGCGCTCGTGATCGACTGCGACGTCTCGACGTTGCCGGCGGCCACGGCGGCGGGGTATGACGGCTGCACCATCGAGCCGGGCGGCACGATGATGCGCAGCGGCCTGAGACAGCCGGCGTTGAGCGGTATGTCCGCATCCACCAGCGTGCGGAAGACATAGAGCACGGCCGCGGTGCAGACGGCTGCCGGGGCGTTGAAGTTGTCCGCCCGCTGGCCGGATGTGCCCGTGAAGTCGATCGTGGCGGAGCGTGTGGGGCGGTCGACCGCGACGCTCACGGCTATCACGCTTCCATCATCCATCTCCTGCTCAAAGGCGCCGTCGCCGATGCGGTCGACCACCAGCCGGACCGCCTCCTCGGCGTTGTCCTGGATGTGCGCCATGTACGCCTGCACGACGTCGAGTCCGAACTCAGCGGACATTCGTTCCAGCTCCGTCACGCCGCAGGCGTTGGCCGCGACCTGAGCGCGGAGATCGGCGAGATTCTGGGCGAGGTCGCGGGCGGGACAAGGGCCCTCGCCGAGCAGTTCGAGCGTCTCCCGTTCACGGAGAGCTCCTTCCCGGACGAGCAGGAAGTCCTCGATGAGCACTCCTTCGTCCGCGATGCTGCGGCTGTACGGCGGCATCGACCCGGGCGTGAGGCCGCCGACATCGGCGTGATGGGCGCGGGCCGCGACGAACATGAGAGGCTCACCCTCAAGGAAGACTGGTGTGACCACGGTGAGGTCGGGGAGGTGGGTGCCGCCGGCGTAGGGGGAGTTGAGGAGGTAGGCGTTGCCGGGCCCCATGTCCTGGCGGTGGCGCGCGATGACCGCCTGTACGGCCGCGTCCATCGAACCGAGGTGCACTGGCAGGTGCGGGGCGTTGGCGACCATGCCGCCGCTTGCGTCGAAGACGGCGCAGCTGAAGTCGAGTCGCTCCTTGATGTTGACGGAGCAGGCCGTGTTCGCCAGCGTGGCCCCCATCTGCTCCGCGATCGACATGAAGAGGTTGTTGAAGACCTCGAGGAGGAGCGGCGAGCGCCGGGAGAGGTCGGCCGACGGCTTGGGCGGCTGCTCCCGGCGCCGCAGCAGAAGCTCCCCGTCGTCCAGGACCTCGGCCTCCCAGCCCGGTTCGATGACCGTTGTGCTCGTTGGTTCACAGACGATGGCCGGACCGGGCAGGAGCGCGCCGGGCGAGAGCGCCGCGCGCCGTACCGCCGGCCCGTCCTGCCAGACGCCTCCGCTGTAGAAGCGGCTCGCCGGCTCGTCGGGCCCGCCGGACGCGGCGTCGGCGTCCGTCATCAGGACGCTGGTCGCAGGTTCGTCCGTGCCGCAGCCGACCGCCTCGGCCGTCAGCTTGTCGACGACCAGAGGACGATCCGGCATCACGAATCCGTACCGGCGCCGGTGCAGGTCGAGGAAAGCGCGGGTCATTGCGGACGGGACGTCCCACGGGACGTCGAGCGACACGTCGGTGCCCGCGTACTTGACGCCTGCCAGACGCACGACTGTGACGGCGGCGGGCTCGAAGCCCTGACGGACGAGCTCATCCAGGGCCCCATTCTCGAGCTCGGCCAGCGTCACGCGTCCACGCGTCCACGCGTCGGCCTCCGTCGCCTCGCCGCTCGCGCCGAGCGGCAGGTCGACCGTGCGCTGGCGCAGGGCGCGGACGTCCGCGAGCCCCATGCCGTAGGCGCTCAGCACGCCGGCAAGAGGGTGCAGGAGGACAGTACTCATGCCGAGCGCGTCGGCCACGAGGCAGGCGTGCTGACCAGCGGCGCCGCCGAAGCAGCAGAGGGCGTAGTCTGAGATGTCGAAGCCCCGCTGCGTTGAGACGCGCTTGATGGCGCGGGCCATTGTGTCGCAGGCCACGTGAACGAAGTCGTCGGCGACCTGCTCCGGCGTGGGCGGTTCGAGGCCGGCCGCACGCATGTCAGCCCTCGCATCCTCGAGGGCCTTTCGCGCCGCCTGCACGTCGACCGGCTGGTCCCCGCGAGCGCCGAAGAACGCGGGGAAGAAGCCGGGTTGCCGCTTGCCCAGGGCGACGGTGCCGTCCGTGACCGTGAGTGGCCCCCCGTTTCCCGAGCCCCCCTGCCCCCGCACCGCTCCCCGCGCTCCCGGGACCCCCCTTGCACCGGCCCCCCCGGAAGGCCCCCCCGCAGCCCCCC
>CAZHMG010000104.1:0-5599 GCA_964533575.1 uncultured Thermoleophilia bacterium
TTGTAGCCGGTCTTGGCGAACTGGGGGGTGAGATTGCCGCCGGAGTAGCACTCGCAGTAGCCGCCGGTGAGCGGTGAGAGGAAGTACAGGCCGTACCGGTTGCTGCCCAGCATGGAGGTGCCCGCCATGGGACCGATGGCGAAGACGAGCTTGTTGCGCGGGCTCAGCGGCTCCACATCGGGACCCACTTCACGACAGAGATAGTGGGTCCCCAACCCCTTCGCCCCGATGAGCTCGCGGACCAACTCGTGCGGGACCCGCTCCTCTGACCAGGAACGGGCGGTGAGGTCTACGCGCAGCAGATCTCCCACGCCGGTGCGCCTCCGTTCAGCTCAGTATGGCGTCGAGCGACGTGTAGGGAAGGCCATGAGCCGACGCCACCGACGGGATTGTCAGATGGCCTTGGTAGACATTGACACCGAGGGCCAGCGCAGGATCATCCTTGACCGCCTGCTCCAAGCCCTTCGTCGCTATGGCGATGCCGTACGGGAGCGTGGCCCCCGTCAAGGCGATGGTCGACGTCCTCGCCACTGCTCCCGGCATGTTGGAGACGCAGTAGTGAACGACGCCGTCCACGACGTAGGTGGGGTCTGTGTGCGTCGTCGGGCGAGAGGTCTCGAAGCAGCCGCCCTGGTCGATGGCCACATCGACCAGTACTGACCCCGGCCGCATCGTCTTGAGCATGGCGCGACTCACGAGACGGGGGGCCTGCGCGCCTCCGGGCAGCAGGACCGCGCCCACCACGAGGTCCGCGTCGACGATCTCTTCCTCGATCGTGCTCTCGTTCGACAGGACTGTCTCGACCCGTCCGTCGAAGATATCGTCGAGGTAAGCGAGGCGTTCCGCGCGCGTATCGAGGATCACGGTTCGGGCACGAAGGCCCTCGGCCATCTTGGCCGCATTGACGCCCACGGTGCCGGCGCCGATGATGACGACCTTGGCTGGGGTACGCCCGTGACGCCGCCGAGGAGCACGCCTCGCCCACCGTGGTTCTTCTGGAGGTGGGTGGCGCCCGCCTGTATGGCCAGCCGCCCCGCCACCTCGCTCATCGGGAAGAGGAGCGGATGCGACCCGCTCGGCGTCTGCACTGTTTCGTACGCCAGCCCGCGGATGCCTGCCGACAGCAACGCCTTGGTCAGCTGCTTGGCATAGTCGGCGCCGAGGTGCAGGTACGTATAGAGAATCTGGTCTTTCCTGAACTTCGGCCACTCCGCCGGCAGGGGCTCCTTGACCTTCACGATCATGTCGGCGTGAGCATAGATCTCGTCCGCGTCCGCAAGCTGTGCGCCGGCCTCCCCGTAGGCCGTGTCCTCGAAGCCGCTCCCGATGCCGGCCCCACGCTCCACCATCACACTGTGGCCGGCTCGGATGAACTCCCGCACGCCGACCGGCGTAACCGCAACGCGATATTCCTCGTCCTTGATCTCCTTGGGAATGCCGACGATCATGGATGCTCCTCGCGGTCAGTGATGCCCTGTTCCCCTGCGACCACGCGCCTTGCCCATGCCCCACGATCTGGCCCGCAGCCACCCTTACCCATTATCCTAGCCGAACGGAGGAGAGGAGCCACCCCGTGTCACAGCGAATATACGCGGCGCCCACGCGCCTCACCCGCGGAGCGTCGCCGTCATGATCGTGCCGGGCGGACGCGTGCTCATCGTCGGCGGGGTACGGCGCCTTGGCCGCGAGCTGGCGCTGGATCTGGCGCGCCACGGCGCCTCCGTCTGCATCTCGTCACGGTCCTCCAGCCAAGCCGCCGCGTCAATGGTGAAGTGCCTCAAGGCGGCCGGATCCACACACGCTGCCGCCGTCTCTGCCGATGTACGCCGGCCCGCGGCGGCGGAGGACCTCGTCCGCCGATCCGCCGCGGCGCTGGGCGGTCTCGACGGCGTCGTGTTCGCAGCCAGCGGCCCATTCGAGCCCCGGGCACCGCAGGCGATCGGGGAGGATGCCTGGAACGACTCACTCGACACCATCGCGAAAGGCTTCTTCTTCACGGCCTGCGCGGCGCGAAACGAGTTCGTGGCCGCCGCTGAGCGTCAGGACGGGAAGGAGCAGGCCGGCGTGATCGTCGCGATCACGGATCTTCTCGGGCTGCAGCCGTGGGCGATGTTCGCCGCGCACGGCGCGGCGAAGGCGGCACAAATACACCTCGTCAAGCAGCTCGCACGGGCGTGGGCCCCCGACGGAGTGCGTGTGTGCGGCATTGCTCCCGGGCCGGTGGATCTGACGGACGACGAAAGGCGGGATGCTGCCTTGCGCACCGCCGCAAATGCGGCGGTGCCGCGGCTGGTGGCGGCTGCGGACATCGGCCAAGCAGTACGCTTCTGCCTGGAGACGGACGCGCTCACCGGCGTCAACATCGCCGTCGACAACGGCTCCCTGCTGCGCTACTAGCGAGACGCGAACCACTCGCCTTCCGGTTCGCAATCCTCGCGCAGCCAGACCAGTCACCGCCTTCGCAGGCGGCTGTGCCGCCGCTACCGCGTTGAGCCGCGATCGCCCGTTCCCTCCAGGAACTCCTGCGCCTTGAGCGCCAGCCAGAACTCCATGCGGTCCTGGGGCTGGGAGAGATCGCGGCCGGTTATCTCCTGCACCCGCTTCATCCGATAACGCAGAGTGTGCCGATGGACGAAGAGTTTGTCGGCGGCGTCGCCCCAGTGCCCGTTCGCCTCCAGGAAGCATGCCAGGCTGGCAAGCAGATCGCTGCCGTTCTCCCGGTCATGCTCAGCGAGCCTGCCCAGCAGGCTGTCCGAGAAGACCGCAAGCGACGGCGTGTCCTGCAGGCCCAGGAGCAGCATGTAGGACCCCAGATCGCCGTAGTCGGCCACGAAGCCGGTGTCGTCCTTCATGTGCCGGATCCTGATCGCGTAGCTCGCCTCATAGTAACTGCGGCGCAGTTCGTCCAGACGGGCGTGAGGCCGCCCGATCCCCAAGGATACAGAGGCTTCCGGGAGATCCTCCCGTACCCACTCCAGCAGCGCGTCCGCCAGCCCTCGCAGGGCCCCTTCATCGCGCTCGCCGGTCTGCAGCAAGATGACGACACGGCCACCACGCGAAGCGGAGATGCACGGCAGGCGATGCTCCGCCATGAACTCGTCGACGGTGGCGTGAAGACGCTCCGGCAAGGCCAGCACCGCAACCGGCGCGTTTTCGCGCATCGTCTCGCCGCGCCCGCCGAACTTGCGGGCGTCGACGACCAGGATGGCATGGGCGGCCTGCGGATCGAGCCCGAAGAACGTCAGGCGACGGCTGATCTCGTCCTCGCTCAGCCCGCTGGCGACGAGTTGATCGAGGAAGTCGCCGACGAGCCGCTTCTCCGTCTCGACGACCGCCTTCTTCTTGACGAGCTCGAGGGCGATCGCGGTCACAACGTTCTGCAAGACCATGTCGTCGTAGTCGGTGAAGCCGCCCCTATCCTTGATCACAGCGAGGAATGCGCCGATGCGGTGCGCGGCGATCACCGGGAAGATCTGCGCCTCGGGCCCTGTCCCCTCGAGTTCCAGGAAGAACGGCCCCCGTCTTGCGCGGCTGTTCGAGATGAGCGTCCAGAACTCGCCCACAGTCTCGGCGGCGAGCCCCCGGCGAGCCGACGTCTCGCACAGCACGATGCCGTGGAAGTCGAAGAGAACGGCGGAACAGTCCACCAGCGCCGACAGCGTCGCGAGGATCGCGTGCAGGCCCTGTTCCTCCAGGACGATCTTCGTCAGCTTCTCGTGAATCGCCAGGCTGCGCTGCAGGTGCGAGTACTCCTGGTTCACGATCCTGGAGGTCACAGCCTCGGTGATGGCGCTCAACGCGACATGACGAGGGATCTCGAAGAGGGGCATGCCGCACTCCTCAGCGGCGACGGCGAGCGCCGGAGGCACCTCGTCGAACGCGAAGCCGGTAGCAAAGCCAAGCCCGGCGAGGTTCAGATCGGCGAGGGAAGCGATGTACTCCGCCTGCTGACCCGCGTCTGACGTGAGACCCTCACCGGCGGTGAGCAGCACCTCCCCCCCCCTGAGGTTCTGCATGGTCTGCGGGACTTCCGCCACGTGCACCCAGCGCACGTGATTCCCCGTCGCATTCATCCCCGCGAGCAGCCGCAGGTCGAGAACAGGGATCTGGAGGATGTCCTGGACGGTGACCATGACCTCGCTCCCGACCCCGGCGTCCTATTCGAGAAGGCCCGCGCGATGCGCCTTCAGGTAGCCGCCGCAGTAGTTGTCTTCGCCGCGCAGCGCGCGAATGGCCTTGATCGTCGCCATCATCGCCTTGTTGCGCACGTCGACGACGACGCCGTCGATGCCGAGACCGGCGCACATGGCCACAAACGTGCGATTGAGGAGGGGTCGATTCGGGAGGCCGAAGCTCACGTTGCTGAGACCGCCAGTCGTCCGCGTCGGCAGGTTCTCCTTGATGAGCTTGAGAGTCGCCGTGGTGACCTGCGCAGCGGTCGGATCGGCCGACACCGTCAGGACCAGGGGGTCGATCCAGAGATCCTGAGAGTCGAGTCCCGCCCCAGTGCACAGGTCGTGCATCTGCTGGGCGACGGCGAAGCGCGCCTCAGCCGTGGCAGGCACTCCCTCATCACTCAGGCACAATCCGACGACGGGGCACTTGAACTCCTCGATGAGCGGCAGAACCGCGTCGATGCGCGCCTGCTCACCGCTGATGGAGTTGATGAACGGCGCCTGGCCGCCCTTCGCGACGACGGCCCTGACGCCGGCGTCCAGTGCGGCCGGGTTCGCCGAGTCGATCATGAGACGCATATCGGTTGTGTCCATGACGACGTCGATGAGCCAGAGAACGTCGGCCACCTCATCGCCGCCTGCCACCCCGCCGTTCACGTCCAGGAGATCGGCGCCGGCGGTCGCCTGCTCGCTCGCCAATGTCCTGATGTACTCTTCATCCCGCGCCTGGATGGCCTCGGCGACCTGCTTGCGAGTGCCGTTGATCGATTCCCCCATCAAGAACATGCCGACTTCCTCCACTTGTGAAATGTTGCCGGGACGAGCTGGCCGTGAGTATACGTGACGGGAGCGCGCGGTTCAGGCGGGCGGTTCAGGCGGTGAGATCTTGTGAGAGGAGCACTCCCGCCGCTCCCGTGACCGCCGCTCCTCGGCCGGCGTCGCCTCGCGCCGCCGGCGCTGGGCCAGGCGCTGGTCCTTGATCACCTCGACGTCGTCGCGGCCGACGAACAGCCGGCGGAACAGGTCGTAGAGCCGGTCGCGCGTCGGCCCGCTCACGACGAGGCGCTCGCGCGCATTGTGCTTCTGGTGCGGATCATCAGCCATCGTCACCTCCCAGCCTACTGCATGCGAGGCGACGAGACCACGTCCCCCAGCGTTCTCCTGCTGCACGGAAGCGGGGCACGGCGATGGCTTGGCGGCGCCAAGCGGCGACCGGTGCGTGAAAGAGAAGCGGCGAGCGGGCCGCAAGGCCCGCCCGCCGCTGACGCGAACAGGAGTGTCGCCGAGACCTGGGTCAGCGGCTCACATCATCCCTTCGAGCTGAGAGCTGATGCCGCGAGCCGGGGAGCCGGGAGGGCCCTTGAACTCAGGCTTGTCGGCCACGATGCACTCGGTGGTGAGGATGTTCTTGGCGATCGACGCGG
>CAZHMG010000105.1:0-5587 GCA_964533575.1 uncultured Thermoleophilia bacterium
GAGGAGTTCATCCGCTGCTTCGAGGAAGAGGCGCGCAAGCTCACCGACGCCAAGTACCTCGTCCAGGGCACGCTGTACTCGGACGTGATCGAGAGCGGCACGCGCCAGGCGGCCAAGATCAAGAGCCATCACAACGTCGGCGGACTCCCCGAAAAGATGGACTTCGCGCTGGTGGAGCCCCTCCGCTGGCTGTTCAAGGACGAGGTCCGCGCCGTCGGCGAGGAGCTCGGCCTCCCCGAGCGTATCGTCTGGCGCCAGCCGTTCCCCGGCCCGGGCCTGGCGATCCGTATCATCGGCGAGATCACGGCGGAGCGTGTCGACATCCTGCAGCGGGCAGATGCCATCGTGCAGGACGAGATCCGCAAGGCCGGCCTGTACCGCGAGCTGTGGCAGTGTTTCGCGATCCTGCCGGTCATTCGCAGCGTCGGCGTCCAGGGCGACGAACGCACCTACGGCTACCCCATCGCCATCCGCGCCGTTCAGAGCGACGACGCCATGACGGCCGACTGGGCTCGTCTCCCGTACGACCTGCTCGAGACCCTCGCCTCACGCATCATCAACGAGGTGCCCGAGGTGAACCGCGTCGTCTACGACATCTCGAGCAAGCCGCCGAGCACGATTGAATGGGAATAGTGTGAGCGAAGCGGCTCACGGCCGCGCGACGAGCAACCACGTCAGGTAGGCCAGGTAGGTGCCGACGAACAGGCCGCCTTCCGCGCGCGATACCTGCCTGCCCGTCACGAAGACGGGGATGCAGAGGAGCGCAACGCCCAGCATCAGCGGTATGTCGACCAGCAGCAGCTGCCGTTCCACGGCAAAGCCTCCCGGCGTGACCACGGTCGCGATCCCCAGAATCGCCAGGATGTTGTAGATGCTGCTGCCGAGGAGATTGCCGATCGCCACATCCCGCGCGTCTCTGATGGTGGCCACGACCGTGGTCGCGAACTCTGGCGCGGAGGTGCCGATGGCCACGATGGTCAGCCCGATCAGCTCCTCTGACACGTTGAGAACGCGCGCCACGTCGACCGCGCCGTCGACCAGCCACTGGGCGCCGAGAATGGTCGAGCCGATGCCGGCCGCAAGCAGCATGGAGTCTCTCACTCGGTGCCGCTCACATTCGCGACCCGGACTGTCACCGGCACACATCTGCTCGAACTCGGCTTTCACGGCCTGCGACTCGTTGCGGCCGAGACGGATGAGAGCCGCGGTGTAGATGACGGCGGCGCCGCAGAGCAGGCCGCCGTCGAGCCTCGAGATACTCCCGTCCCACGCCATGGCCGCCATCATGCCCGCTGCCACGACCATGACGGGCAGGTCGAGCTTCAACACGCGAAGATGAAGCGGTAGCGGCCGCAGGAGGGCGGTCAGCCCGAGGATGAAGAGGATGTTGAGCATGTTCGTGCCGGAGATGTTTCCGACCGCGAGCCCTCCGCTGCCTTGCCGGCCCGCCACGATGGCCACGACCAGCTCGGGCATGCTCGTGCCGACTGCCACCACAGTCAGGCCGATCATCATCGGCGTGACGCCGAGGGAAACGGCCAGCCGAGTAGCCGTTCGCACCACCAGCTCTGCCCCGAGGGCCAGCAGAACGAACCCCGCGAGCAGCAGAAGCATGGCGTTGACGCTCGCCTCCAGCATCGTCGGACTCCTCGCTGGGTGATCTCTCTTGGAGAGGCAGGCCGCCGCAGAGCGCCAGCCTCGTTTCTCGTGTATGCCCCGTCGTCCTGATGTATTGGCGGGCAGGCGGCGGAGGGACTCAACAGCCGCAGATGTTTGCCGGAGGCAGAGCGGGTACCCATGAAGAATGAGAGTGCGGCGAAATATGATCTCCTTCCTCCTCTTCGTCTGGGTGCTCGTCATGCTGTATCCAGACCCGGGCATCCTTGTGAGGAGCATCCGCAACATCTCCGAGGCGCGCGCTGATGCGCCGGCGGCGAGTGGTCTCGCCGCCGGCATGCCGAGCGATCCTCGCGTGATTGAGCGCTACGTCCTCTCCTTCCCCTACGAGAACGACTGGTCGACAGCCGGCGTGCCGTGGTATTTCCCAACCGCGGCCGAAGCGCTCGAGGCCAAGCGGGGCGACTGCGAGAGCAGGGCGGTGGCCCTCGCCAGCCTCCTCTCGGCCAAGGGCATCCCGAACGAGCTCCGCGTCGCCCTGAACCACATCTGGGTCGACTACCCGGGCAAGTACCCGAGCGTGATGGAGAACATCGAGCTGGAGGTCGCGGGACATCGGAAGAGCGGGTTCTTTCTGCAGATTCCGGGGCAGTTCGATCTGGAGAAGGTGATCGCGGATCAGATCGACATCACCTGGGCGACGATGCCGGTCTCGCGGCTGCTCCCGCTCCTCATGGGCGCCCTGCTGATCGTCACGATCAACAGATGGTCCGCCTGGTTCGGGGGAGAAGCGGCCAGGCACCGCGCCGGGACGGCAGTCGGGCAGCCCGTCGCGGACGCGAAGCGACGCTGGCGCGGGTTGCTCATCGCTGCGCTCAGCTGGTCGACACGACGCTGATGACGGGGACGGGAGGTATCATGGTGTATGCGATTCTCCCGTCCCGCTCTCGTGTTCCTCGGCTTCGTCTGGGTCCTCGTCATGCTGTACCCGGACCCCGGCGTGCTTGTGAGGAGCGTGCGCAACATCTCGGGGGCGCATGCTGATCCGGCCGCGGCCGCGGAGCTTGCGGCGAAGCTGCCGGACGACCCGCGGCTCATCGAGGCGCACGTTCTGGGGACGGCTTACGGTTACGACTGGCAGACCTTCGGAGTGCCCTGGTACTTTCCCACTGCCGCCGAGGCCATCCAGGCGGAGCAGGGCGACTGCGAAAGCCGGGCGCTGGCTCTGGCCAGCCTCCTGACCGCCAAGGACATTCCGAACGAACTCCGCGTGGCGATCAACCACATCTGGGTCGACTACCCCGGGAAGCAGCCGACACTCCTCGAGAACGCCGCGCTGGAGGTCGCCGGGCACCGCGACGGCAGCTTCTTCTTCAAGCTGCCCGGCGATCTGGACCTGGGCACGGCGCTCGCCGATCAGATCGAGATCACCTGGGCGCCGATGCCCCTCTGGCGTCTGGTGCTGCTTCTGACTGGCCTCGCCCTCATCTCCTCGGCGAACGTCTGGACCGGGTTCCGCCGAACGCGTGACGGAGGGTCGGCGTTTCCCTCATCGCGAGGGCTCCGCGCAACACCGTCTCGCCGCCCGCACCGGCGCGTTCCGGCGAGGCCGATCGGCCACGCAGGAAAGGTGAGGTGATGATCGATCTGCGCAGCGACACCGTGACACGACCCTCTGGGGAGATGCGCCGGGCGATGGCGGCAGCGGAGGTCGGCGACGACGTTCACGGCGACGATCCGACCGTCATCCGATTGCAGGACCGCGCCGCCCGTTTGCTCGGCAAAGAAGCGGCGCTGTACTTCCCGTCGGGGACGATGTGCAACCAAGCCGCGATCCGGGCGCACACACGTCGCGGCGACGAGGTCTTCCTCCACGCGCAGGCGCACATCATGTTCTACGAGCAGGGGGCGACGACGCTCAGCAACGTCCAGTTGCGCTGCTTCGACTCTCCGAACGGCACCCTCGATCTGGAGAAGATGGAGGAGTACGTGCACGCGGACGACGACGTGCATTTCGCTCCGACGAGTCTGGTCTGTCTGGAGAACACGCACACGCACTGTCGCGGCGCCATCCTGCCGTTCGAGCACATCCGCGCCGTTCGCGCCTTCTGCGACCGGCACGACCTCTCGCTGCATCTCGACGGGGCCCGGCTCGGCAACGCCGTGGCGGCGACGGGGATCTCCTTCGCCGCCTACGCAGAGCTCTGCGACACCGTCAGCATCTGCCTTTCCAAAGGACTGGGAGCGCCCGTGGGCTCCGTGCTGGTCGGGGACCCGGCGACGATCGCGAGCGCCCGCCGCGCGCGGAAGATTCTCGGCGGGGGCATGCGCCAGGCCGGCATCGTCGCCGCGGGCGGCCTGTACGCCCTGGAGCACAACGTGGCGCGGCTGGCCGACGACAACCGCCGCGCGCGGCTGTTGGCCGAGGCGCTGCAGGATGTGCCCGGTCTCGGCGTCGACCTGGAGCGGGTACAGACCAACATGGTCTTCGCCGACACCAGCGGTACGGGGCTGACGGCGGCAGACGTCGTCGCCCGCCTCAGGGAGCAGGGCGTCCTTGCTCTGGACGAGTCTCGCTGGAACGTGCGCTTCGTCCTGCATCTGGACGTGGACGACGACGACCTGGACAAAGCGGTCATCGGCGTGCGGCGGGCGGTGACCGCCGCCGCGCCCGCCTGACGGCGGCGTCGTCCGAGCCCATCTGCTCTGGTCCCCTCGGCCCTGACGTCGTAGAGTGGCAGGGTCACCACGTGCGCAGAACCCCTGGGTAGCCATGGACGCAGCCGATCAGACACAGCGCGGCAGACTCTCCTTTCCGTTCGACGATCCACTGTCGAGCTTACCGGCGACGGCGCGAAAGATCCTCGACGCCGCCACGCGTCTGCTCTCGGAACGCGGGTACGAGGCGGTGACCCTCGAGAACGTCGCCGCGGCGGCGGGCGTCAACAAGGCCTCCATCCGCTACAACTTCGGCAACAAGGCAGGGCTCATCAGCGCCGTCGCCGACGCGCTCATCCATGACGAGTGCCTGCGGTTGAGCGCCGCCATCAGCCAGATCAGTGAGGAGGAGCGGCTTCACGCGGCCATGGTCGGCATCCGCGGGATGATCGCCGGCACCCAGTCTTTCCGCGCCTTCTTCGACATCCTGCCGCACGCCTTTCGTGATCCGGAACTGCGCGCGCGTATCTTCGCGCTCTACACGTGGTGGTACGGAGAGAACCTCAAGTGGCTCGGGCTCGATGGGCGGCCGAACGGCGAGACGCCCGAGCTGCTCATGGGCCTCGCCGAGCTGATCGCGGCCATTCCGGACGGCCTCTCGGTACAGGCCGGCCTCGATCCCGAGGGATTCGATCTGGCCAGACCGCTGGCCGCGCTCGAGCTGCTGCTACGCACGTCCATGCCGGAGCTGCAGGCGCTCGCCGGCAATGGCGTCACCGCAGTTGGGACGATCGGAGAGGGATGAGGCCGGGTGAGTCAGGCTTGACATCAAGGGGGTCGCCGCTACGATGCACCCACCCGGGTGGGTGTCCTGTCCCGCGGGCCCCTTCGCACCAGGAGGTGATGCGTCCTTGAGCACGGTGACGACACGCATGGGCGACGGGAGCACCGTCGCGATGTCTCGCGACGAGATTCGCAGGGACATCATCGAGGGCTCGGAGGCGGCAGCGAAAAAGGGCAAGATACCGGTGCTGGAGGAGAACGAGGCCGACTACCTGGTCGACATGTTCTGCTGCCCTAGCCGGATCTGGGGCGTCGAGCGCGGTCACGAAGCCATCATGACCAAGGACGGGGGTACCAACACGCTCGTCTCGTCACGCCTGTCCAGCGGCATCGCGGCGCCGATCGGCCGTGAGGCAGCGGTTCGCCTCTTCGAGCGGGCGTTCGCCTTCGACTCGATGGAAGTAGGGCACATCGACTACTCCGTGAAGCCGAGCAAGTTCATCGTGAGCGTCGAGCAGGAGCACATGGA
>CAZHMG010000106.1:0-5461 GCA_964533575.1 uncultured Thermoleophilia bacterium
GGGGGCCGTCGTGGGGCCCCCGAGCTGGGCCGGGGTGGCGCCGGCCGGGTGGGGCGTGGGCAAGGCCCCGATGGCGGCGAGGTCGGATGTGGACATGATGCGGCTGCCCGGAGCATCCTCGGCGACCTCGCCCCGATCAGAACCGGCCTGGGCGCCGGGGGTGCCCGCGCCGGGGGCGCGCCGAGACCTGCCGGCCTCTTCCCCATACCGCGATCCGCTCCTCTCGTGCCGGAGCTCGTAGCGCAGCCGGCACGACTGGCTGCAGCGGCCGCGATTGCCGCTGCGGCCGCCGATCATGCTGGAGAGCAGGCAGTTGCCTGAGTAGCCGTAGCAGAGCGCGCCGTGAACGAAGGCCTCGAGCTCGACGCCGTGCGCGTCCAGCGCCTCGATCTCTCGCACGCTGAGTTCGCGCGCGAGCACGGCGCGGCGGCAGCCGAGCGCGGCCAGCGCCGCCAGCTGCGCCGAGCTGTGCGTGTTCATCTGGGTGCTGGCATGCAGCGCGAGGTCCGGGTACTCCTCACGCACCTGAGAGAGAAGGCCGAGGTCGGCGACGATGAGCGCGTCGAGGCCGGCCAGATACGGCGCTTCCAGCGCCGCCAGTGCCGGCCCAACCTCGTCGTCCTTGAGCAAGGTGTTGAGCGCGACGTACGCGCGCGCGTCATACAAATGAGCGAGATCAATCGCTTCGCGAGCCGTCGCGCCGGCGAAATTGCCCGCAAAAGCGCGCGCGCTCCAGCGCTCGAGGCCGAAGTAGACCGCGTCGGCCCCGGCGGCGAGAGCCGCGCGCAAAGCGCGCGGCTCTCCGGCCGGGGCCAGCAGTTCCACCGCCTTGCGTGCAGGATCGCCTGCTACCACGGCAGGGCGCCGGGCTCCTCTCGCGTGACGGCGCCGCTCTCGTCGCGATGCACGCGTATGAGCCCCGAGGTGGCGATCGTCTCCACGCCCTGCCGCTCGTACTCGTCCAGCAGCAGGTTGATGCCCAGAGAATCGCTGCTCATATGGCCCGCGATGACGACATGGATGTCGTGCTTCTCGGCCTCCTCACGCAACTCCTGGCCCATGTGCATGCCGACCACCGTGCCGACGCCTCCGTCGGCGAGCTTCTCCATGACCTTCTTCGGTCCCTCAGTGCCACCCGTCATGTCGATCCAGACCTTGCCCGCACGCGCCTTGCCGCTGCTCTTGCCCGTGTACGGCGCGGCTCCCTTCTGGGCCGCGATGCGGTACTCGGGTATGTCGAGCAGCGCCCTCTCGACGTCTTCGATGAGCTTGGGCTGGCGCTCGGCGAAGAACGTGTTCAGATAGTCGACCACGAGATTGTCCGTAGGCGTGTGGGCCGAGAAGAACGGGATGTCCAGCAACCTCGCGACGTCAATGGCCTGATCGTAATTGAGGGGCATGAGGCGGCGCTTGACCTCGTCCATGCGCTCGAAGATGAGCTTCTCGCCCGCCTGGATCGGCACGCCGAGCGTGGCCCAGATATCTGCTTGGACCTCCATCACCCTGTCGAGCCTGGTCAGGCCCCATCCCTCCGGGTGATGCGTGTAGATCGCGTCGACGGCCACGCCCTTCTCGCGCAGGCGGTCGGCCAGCAGGATCTCGCCTGTGTTCATGTCGATGCCGGCGAGAATCGACTTCACTTCGGTCTCCGGGTCGCCTACGTAGATGCGGGTATCGGAGAAGGGGTTCTGTGTCTCCTGCGGGTCTGCGAACTGCTTGAGATGCTCGGGCAGCGATTCCCGGCGCCGCTTCGCGCGCTCCATGTAGTCCTCGACCCCCTGCTTGCCCCGGGGGTCGGATTCGATGCCCATTCGAACAGCGGTTTCGTACAACTCGCGCAGCTTCACGTTCGTCCTTTCGGCGGCTCTGTGTCGTCGATCCATTCTACCCGGGTCGCAACCGTGAAATCCGGAGGGCGGGACGACGAGCGGCGGGGGAGGCGTAGTGAAGGGCGGCTGAGAAGAGCGGAAGAGGAACAGGGCAAAGACGGGCCGTCGCGCAGTGGCGGAGTCAGCCGCTGCGGGATCGGCGCCGGCGGGCCGGCAGGACGCCGCCGGCGCCGGGGACAGGGCGAGAGACGAGCGTGCTGCCGGCGTCGATGAAGCGCCAAAGGCGCCGGTCGTCGTTGACGCCGATGCGCGGCGCGCTCGCGATCTCGGGGGCCGGCGCCTCATCCGGCCGAGGGAGGACCTGGACGACGGGCACGGGGCCGGAAACAGGGGCGTCCGACGCCAGCGCCCCGTTGGCCTCGCACGTGATGCCGAGGGCCTGCGCCAGACGCGCCGGCCCGCTGCACAGCAAGCGCATGTCGTTCGTGCCGCGCCGGGCGGCCATCTCCTCCACCCCGGACTGGGGCTCGAGGGCGCGCAGCAGCACGGCTGCGCCGACGCCCTGTTCCTGGCAGGAGATGTTGGCGCAGAAGTGCATGCCGTAGACGAAGTACACGTAGAGGTGGCCGGGCGGACCGAACATGACCGCATTCCGGGCGGTCATGCCGCGGAACGCGTGGCTCGACGGATCGTCCGGCGTGTAGGCCTCCGTCTCGACGATGCGCCCGCCCGCGCCACGGTAGAGGAACGTGCAGCCGACGAGGTCGCGCGCGACATCGACGGCGGATCGGGCGAAGAAGGACTGCGGGAGGAGCAGCGACGCGGCCATCGTACCAGTGTAGCCGAACGCGCCGAGCGCCGTGGGGACGCTCGTGGAGGTAGAGTTAGCGATGTGAAGCGAGCCGGACTCATCGTCGCGATCGGCGTCCTGGCCGTGGCCCTGATCGCGCTGCTCGGGGCGCTGGCCATCATGGGATGGCTGCGCGCTGCCGAGCCCGCCCCGGCGCCGCCGGCGGCGGGCTGGATCGACGTGCGCATCAGGCCGCAGAGCGGCGGCAGCTTCCAGGCGACCGTGTTCTATCCGGCCGTGGCGCCCGGCGGGCAGGGAGCCGCCCTCGACCGGTCGGCCGCTCCGTACCCCGCCCTTGTCTTCGGTCACGGCTATCTGGCCAACCCGACGCTCTACAGCGAGACGCTCGGCCGCCTGGCCGTCGACGGGTTCGTGGTGATCGCGCCGGAGACGCGACGGACCCTGCTCCCCAGCCACTCGCAGTTCGCCGACGATATGCGAGCATCGCTCACATGGCTCGTCGGCGAGAGCGAGTCGTCAGCGTCGCTCTTCACCAACGCCATCCGCGCCGGCACCTTCGGCGCGGCGGGCCATTCGATGGGCGGCGGCGCGGCGCTGCTCGCCGCCTCTCGCGACAGCCGCATCAGTGTCGTGAGCACTTTCGCGGCAGCGAACACCCGACCATCGAGTCTCGGCGTCGTCGGCCGGATCCGCGGGAACGTCCAGTTCATCTCCGGCAGTGACGACCAGATCGCCTCACTTGCCGACCATCAGCGCCCGCTCTTTCAGAGAGTGAAAGCCGCCAAGCAGCTAGTCGTGCTGAAGGGCGGATCGCACTGCGCCTTTCTGGACGAGGATCCGCCGCTGTGCGACAGCGGCGCCATGGATCGCGATGAGCAGCTGGCGCTGTCGCGGGCCCTCATGACGGACTGGTTCGCGCTGCATCTGCAGGGCGATGAGGACCTGCGGACGAGCGTTTACTCGCCGTCACCAGACCCGCGAATGACGATCACGACGAGGCCTGCGGCGCCATAGGCCGCCCCGGGGCCGGAAGCCGGACTGAGGCGTCCCAAGGAGGAGGCGCTCCCGACCGCGTCAGTCGGTCAGACGGGCATCGAGCGCGGCCAGAGCGTACTGGATCTGCTCGCGCACGCGCGCCGGGGCAGACCCGCCGCGGGAACGCTTGCGGGCGAGTTGAGCCGACGGCTCGTGCAGCTCGTAGTAGTCCTCGTCGAACACGGCCGAGAGGGTGCGCAGGTCCTCGAGGGGCACCTGCGCCAGCGACTGGCCGGATTCCAGACAGCGGCGCACCAGCGTGCCCGTGAGGTGATGCGCCTCGCGAAACGGCACGCGTTTCTCGACGAGGTAATCGGCCACGTCGGTGGCCGCCAGGAAGGGATCGCAGGCGGCGGCCATACGGGCCTCGTCGAAGACGACCTCCTCCAGCAGCCCGCCGAAGACGGGCAGGAGCTGGTCGAGGCAGTCGACGGAGTCGAAGAGGTAGCGCTTGTCCTCGCGCAGATCGGTGTTGTAGGCGAGCGGCAGACCGTGCAGGACGCCGAGGAGGCCGCCGAGGTTCGCTGTCAGCCGCGGAGCGGCCGCCCGCATCAGCTCGGCGGCGTCCGGATTCTTCTTCTGCGGCATGATGCTCGATCCGCCGCTGTACGAGTCGGGCAGCCGGACGAAGCCGAACTCGGCGCTCGCCCAGAGCACCAGCTCGGCGCCGAGGCGGCTGAGATGCGAGCCGAGCTGCGCCGCCGCCGCCAGATAGTCGACGGCGAAGTCGCGCGAGGCGACCGCGTCGAGCGAGTTCTCGGCGACGCGCTCGAAGCCGAGCTCGGCGGCGACGCATTCGCGGTCGAGGACGAAGTCGAGCCCGACGGCGGCGCCGGCGCCGAGGGGCAGCTCGAGGCAGGCCTGGCGGACGGCCTCGAGCCGCACGCGGTCCCGGTCGAGCATCCAGAAGTAGGCGAGCAGGTGCTGTGCCAGCGAGGTCACCTGCGCCCGCTGCAGATGCGTGTAGGCGGGCAGCACCGTCTCGATGTGATCGGCTGCCCGGCTGAGCAGCACGCCCTGTGCGGCAGCCAGGGCCGCGTCCTGCCTCTCGACGACGCGGCGCAGGTGCAGCCGCACGTCCGTGACCACCTGATCGTTGCGGCTGCGCGCCGTGTGCAACCGGGCTCCCGCGGCGCCGGCCAGCTCGGTGAGGCGACGCTCTATCGCCATGTGCACGTCCTCGTCGCTGTCGCGCGGCGCGAACTCGCCGGCCTCGATCTCGCGGCCCACAGCCGCGAGGCCGGCCTCGATGAGGCCGAGCTCGTGCATGCTGAGCACGCCCGCGCCCTGCAGGGCGCGGGCGTGCGCCGTTGATCCTTCGATGTCCTCGGCCCAGAGCCGCCAGTCAAGAGACAACGAGCTGTTGAGCGCGACGAACGCGGGAGCGCGCTCGCCCGCAAAGCGACCCGAGCGTGCACCAGTCATCCCGTCTCCTCCTGTGCGGCCTGCATCATCGTCCGCTAGCCGACGGTCACCTCATCGGCCTCGTCGTCGAGCTCGCGCATCATGCCGTGCTCCTTGCCGACCCGGGCCCACATCTCGATGGGCAGGCCCCACAGCTCGATGAACCCTGCCGCGGCGGTGTGCGAGAACTCGTCCTCGGTGGTGTACGTGGCGAGCTTATAGTTGTAGAGCGCGAAGTCCGAACGCCGGCCATTGGCGACGCAGTTGCCCTTGAAGAACTCGAGCCGGATGTCGCCGGTGACCCTCTCCTGGCTCTGGAAGAGGAATGCCTTGCAGGCCTCGGTGAGCGGGTCGAACCACTGGCCCTCGTAGATCATGTCGG
>CAZHMG010000107.1:0-5274 GCA_964533575.1 uncultured Thermoleophilia bacterium
ACTTGGGCCCCTTCAGATCATCGCTGCGCACCGTCACTGAGCGTCTCCCTACTGGCTGTGTCTAACGTGTTGCGCATCAGCTGCGAGGCGCAGCGGTGCATCTCAGCCCGAGTCTACCTTCCGGGCGCCGAGTCTGCTGGATGCGCTGGTTAGACGCCCGCAGTGCGCGGTCTTGCTGCGGAGGCCGAGGCCCCGCCGCTACCCGACTGCGGCCCATGTCCACGCATACCAGATGATCGCCCCGCAGAAGCCGAAGCTCGCGACTATCGGGAAGTTGTCATACGCGCCCGGGTACGGCAGACCCATGAGATTGAAGGCGATCCAGAGCGCCGCCGCGACCACGCAGACCCATCGGATCGCGGATACGGCACGACCAGGGACAGCGCGATCATCACGATCGGCGTCAGCATGATCACGGCGATGAGGAGCCACATCCACGGCGGCGCCGGGCGACCCGCCAGCTCGCCCGTGACGAAGTCGCCCGCGTAGATACGGAGCACGTCGCCGAGCAGGAACACCAGCATCAGGCATCCCCACAGGGCCGCCAGGATGATCCGCGTGTCGACCATCGTTCGCACGCTACCTTCCTGCCGCGCGTTCATGCGGCGCTCGCAGCGACGTCTATGACGACCTTGCCTTTGGCGTGACCCTGGTCCAGGTACGCGAAGGCGTCGGCGGTGTCGCTCAGCGGATACGTTCGGTCGATGACCGGCGTGACCTTACCGGCCTCGATAAGGTCGTTCAGCGCGAGCAGGGTCTCAGTGTCCGTCTTCGCGACGAACGGCGCGCCCTGCTGCCGCAGCACCATCGCCGAGAAGGCTGCGGCGATGATCCAGCCCATGCCCGCATTCCCGCTGCTCGGGAGAAGCCGCCCGTCGGGCTTGAGCGCGCGCCGCGTCTCGGACAGCGAGTGACTCGCGACGCTGTCCAGGATCACGTCGTAGCGTGGCCCGGACTTCGTGAAGTCCTCACGGGTGTAGTCGATAACGTGGTCCGCGCCGATTGCGCGGACCATCTCGACGTTGCCGGTGCTGCAGACACCGGTCACTTCGGCGCCGAGCGCCTTGGCGATCTGCACGGCGAAAGGTCCGACTCCTCCCGAGGCGCCATTGATGAGTACCTCCTGTCCGGGACGGACGGTGCCGTGATTGCTAAGTGCCTGGAGCGCCGTGCACGCCGACGTGGGAATGGCGGCGGCCTGCTCGAATGAGAGGATGTGCGGCTTGCGGGCGATGGAGCCTACCTCGGCGACGGCGAACTCGGCGCACGAACCGTTGCATTCGCCGTACACCTCATCGCCGACTTGGAACTCGCTCACTCCCTCGCCGAGGAACTCGACCACCCCGGCGAACGCGATTCCCTGGACGAAGTCTGGCTTGGGCTTGGGGAAGCCGATGTAGAAGCGGATCGGGAAGGGTCTGCCTCTCATCCCGAAGTACTCGCCCGCCGCCAGCGAGGCCGCCACAACTCGGACGAGCACCTCACCTTCGCCGGGGACGGGCTTGCAGACTTGCCGATACTCCATCACGTCCGCTGAGCCGTAGCCGGTCTGAACGATCGCGTTCATGGTGATTCCCTTCGTCACACTCCGCACCGCCTGCACAGGCGGCCGCACGCGGCGGAGATCAGTCGGATCCGAGCGTGCGCTCCAGACCGTCGAGGAGGAGATCGAGGCCCTCGTCGAAGACCGCCTCCTCGTCATGCGGCCTCACGGCAAAGTCGGCCGCGATCGCCAGCAGGGACGGATAGGCATCGGGCGAAAGCTCGCCGAGCAGTTCCTCGGCGACGTCGAATGTCTCCACCCCTTCGGGCAGGGACAGGCCTGCTTGATGCCGCTGATAGCCGTGGATGTAGGTGTCCAGAATCAGAAAGGCGTTGGCGGCAGCCCGCGGCGTGAACCCGGCCGCGAGCAGTGTCCCCAAGACCCGGTCCGCGTAGGCCAACTGGGCGGGCCCACTGTGCTCGCGAGAATCCATGATCGCGCTCGCCCACGGATGGCGCGAGAAGACCTCACGCGCGGAGATTGCACGCCGCCTCATGGCCTCCTTCCAGTCATGAGCCTCCGAGGGCACTTCGATCTCTGACGCGATGAGTTCCGTCATCCCGTCGAGAAGGTCGTCCTTGCTGGCGACGTGGTAGTAGAGCGATGCCCCTTCGAAACCCAGCTTCCTGGAGAGCTCGCGCATCGTGAGCGCGTCGATGCCGCGCTCGTCCGCCAGCTCGATTGCCGCGCGTAGCACGCGCCCCCGATTCAGCGTCTCCCGTGGTTCGCCACCGCGAGGCGTTCGTGCGGCCATCATCACTCCCTAGGACTCCGACACCGAGTGCGGACACTGGACTTCTAACGCTGTTAGAATGCACTCTAACAACGTTAGAATCGAGATGCAAGTGCGGATTCTCGCGAGTCCTGAGAGCTGGGGATGTTCTAATGGCCGCGCGGGCCAACACGGCCGCAGTCGCTTCGAGCGCTTCAGGCCAGCCCGAGTGACCGAGGGCGCGTCTAACGTTTCGCGCATAACCTGCGCGCCCCGCGGTTTGAGCTTACTACCATAGAGATAGGGCGTGTCAGGTTGATGCGCCTGTTGGACGCCCGGTCACAGCATTCCTCGCAACTCCGCCTCAATGAGAGTGCGCGCCTCCGCTCGCTGGACCGCCACGAATGCGAGATGGTCATCGCGTGTCGGGTCAAATGCGGCGATGGGCCCGGCAGTGTGAGCCTCGATGAAGTTCACGGCGGCCGAGTTGCCCAAGGTCTCTCCGTGGCTCACGAAGTCGCGAGTGAACTTGAGGCGTTCCTGCGGCGTGCAAAGGTCAGCGTGCCCTGGGCGCCCATGCATATCCTCCCAAATGAGGTAGTAAAGGTAGACTGCGATGGAGTCTGTCTCCGACCTGCGCGCCAGATTGAACAGGTGCAGGCGGACCACCAGCCGCGTCGCACCGCTTCTGAGTGCAGCCTCGGATGGGAAGACGATTTGCGCCACGATTGTGGCCCCGCCTGAGATCGATGCGAAGCCGGAGCTGACGCCCGAAGCCGAACCCAGTTCTTCGGCCCGTTGCGTTGCGACTTGAGCGGGGAGCCCGTGTACAAACTCAATCGCCTCGAAGAGGAGCCGGGTGTCACGCTCAGAAGCCTGCACAACCTCAGCTGGGTCGCTGGAGGGGACTTCGAGTTCATGACGGAGACCGATCAGGTTACCCGCTGCGTCATAGTCAAACTCGACACCGAGTGACGGGTAGCTCGCAATCGCGCTGAAAACGGAAAGCGGCTTTGTGAACTCGTAGGTGACACGCCAGCTCATGGCTACCCCCTTAGAGTAGCGTCGGGTACCTCGGGTGCGTCCAACGTCTCGCGCATAACCTGCGCGCCGAGGCCTCGGAGGAGAGATCGGCCTCCCGGCGCGTCAGGTTGATGCGCTTGTTGGACGGATACGCTCCCGGTCTCATGTCAGCGCCACGCCGGGATGTCGATGACGAGCGAGGCCTCGTCGAACGGCAGCTCGCGACAGGACTGGCCGGTCACGGCCGGGACACGCCACCAGGTGCGCGTCGGCGGTCGCAGAGCCAGATCCGTGCAGATGGTCACGACGGAGAAACCGTCGAAGACAGCGACTCCGTGGATCCGCATGCGCCGGTCTGGATGGGCGGCGCGAAAAGCCGCGCGAGCCCTACGTCGGGCGGCAAGTCTGCGACGAAGACCGGCGATTTGGACCCCCCTCATTCCGTCTAACGTTCGACGGATAACCTGCGAGCGAAGCGAGTCAGGTTGATCTCATTGTTAGGTGACGCGATGCCATCCGACAAGCTCATTGTGAAGAGTGTCTACCAAAGGGTCCTGTATGCCGCGTCGGCGAGCAGCACGACGCCGAAGATGAGACTGCCGTACTTCAGAATGCGACGCGCCCAGCGCTCGACCCATTCCGACAGCGATGTCGCGAAACCAGCGAAGCGTTGCCGCATAGCCATGTAGCCGACGAGGAAGCCGATCAGGGGCACTGCAAACACGGCATTGTAGACAACGAGGCCGGCAACGGTCTCGATCTGCGAGAAGTCCGCCCTACTCATGAGTGCGATCGCCGCGAAGTACGGCGCGGCCGTCGTCAGCTCGTTGATCATCATGAGCCCGCCGAAGACGAACGGTCCCGCGACGCCTTCGGACGGTCGGCGGCGAAGCTGCGCACGCTTGTCGGTCTTGGCGGAGTACAAGATGCCGAAGCCCACAAGCACAAGGCTGAGCACAACCTCGATGGCGGTCCAGGTCGACCCATTCACATCGCGCAACAGAGCGACTGCGAAGCCCTGCAGCCCGGCGGCAAGCAAGAGGCCTCCGAGGAAGTTCGTCGTTATGACCCCCGCGATGAAGGCAATCGCTCGTGGCCGGGGCCGACGAGCACTCAGGATGAATAGCTCGCCCGCAAAGAGCGTAGGATTCAGGCTGTCGAGAAGCGCGATCCCGACGAGCACCATCAAGTTCGCTGCAGTCAAACGCATCCACTTCGTTGATGGCGATGCAGAGGGTTTTATGGTACAAGTGTACCACTCTTGGCGAATGGACATGTGATGGTCAGAACAACGAGGCGAGGCGAGGCTCGAAGGAATCAGCTGGTGGCAGCGGCTTCGAGGCTGCTGATGCGCGAGGGCATTGATGCTGTCACCCACAGATCAGTGGCCTCAGAAGCTGCGCTGCCATTGGCCGCAACGACCTACTACTTCGCCAACCTGGATGAGCTGATTGCCGAAGCGGCTCGCGTAGTATCGCGCGAGTGGCTGGATCGGGCGACATCTGACGTGCTGTCAATGCCTCGCCGGAGGCGCAATCCGAGAACGACCGCCGAGGTCTGCGTCAGGCTAGCGTTGGGCCATCCAGCGGATACGGAGTCACTGCTCTGGAGATGTGAGTCATACGTCGAGGCGCATCGGCATTCCGCTCTGCGCGGAGTGATCGCAGAATCCAACGCCACGCTCGAGAACCTGCTGACTCAGGCCTTGGCCCGTTGCGGATTCAAGTCCGAGCCTGAGGACGCGCGCCTCATGCTGGCGGCCATCGACGGAGCAGTCCTGCATGCAATTGCGAAGCGAACTGACCCCCGTAGCTTGGGCGCGATGCTAGTCGCTAGGCTGGTCGCGTACCTGCCGAGAGGTTAGACGGTGCGCTCACCTAACGTTCCGCGCATAGCCTGCGCGCCCCGCGGTTTGAGCTTAGTACCATGCGTTGGGCGCGTCAGGTTGATGCGCTTGTTAGCCCCACCTCCCACTACCGTCTGTCCCGCCAGTAGA
>CAZHMG010000108.1:0-5233 GCA_964533575.1 uncultured Thermoleophilia bacterium
CTGGATCTTGGAACCCAGCTCGAGGACGTCGAGCTCGCGCGTGAGGATGCCCATGAGCCGCCGCATGCGCCGTTCGACGTCGTCCTCCTCGAGCAGTTGCTGCTTCTCCTCGAGCTTCAGACGCATTGTGCCGACGATGAAGTAGGCCAGCGAGGCAGGGTCCTCGATGTTGGCAGCCGCCCCCTGCAGCTCCTCGGGCAGATGGGGGACGAGCGCGACGATCTTGCTGAAGAGCGTGAGCAGGCTGGATCGCAGCGCGTCGATCTCCTCGCCCATGGGCGGCACATCCGTGAGCTCGCTGATCTCGGCCGCCAGGTAGGGACTCTCCTGCACGTACTTGTCGACGTGCACGCGCCGCATCCCCTGCACCAGCACCCGCATCGTGCCGTCTGGCAGCTTGACCATCTTGTGCGCCAGGCCGACGGTCCCGACCTCGTACAGGTCCTGGGGTCCGGGGACATCGATGTCTTCGCTCCGGCTGGCGACAAACGCCACCAGACGGTCGCCGGCCATGACATCGTCCATGAGGCGGAGGCTGCGCTCCTGCCCTATCGTCAGCGGCACCATGATGTCGGGGTAGACGATGGTGTCCTTGAGCGGCAGGACCGGAAGCGTGCCCGGGATCTGCTGGTGTTCGTCGGCCAGGATTGCCTGCGGTTCGCTCATGCGTGGCCTCCACGCTTGCTGATGTCGATCTTGCGGGCGCCCGATTCACGCTCGGCGAGTCCCATCCTCACCTCGAGGATGCCGGCGTGATATGTGGCCGTCGTCGCCTCGGGGTCGACGTCGACGTTCAGCCGTACACGGCGCTCGAAGGCGCCGTAATCCATCTCGACCTGCTGGTAGACCCTGCCCTCGCCCGAGTCGAAACCGCGCTCTCCACGCACGGCGAGCTCGCGCCGGTCGACCAGGAGCTCGATGTCGTCGAGCGCCAGACCAGGCAGCTGGAAGCGCGCCACCAGCTCGTTCGTGTGCTCGTCGAAGAAGGCGTCCACGGCGGGAGAGAAGCGGCCCGCATAGTACCTCTGTCGCGCCGCGACCAGCTGGCACGAGTCGTCGAAGGCCTGGAGCAGCTCGCTGTGCATCCTGTCAAGATCCAATGCCTGACTCCTTGCGCGAGGCCAGAACGGCCGTGGTGGGGACGTCCGGTAGCCCGGAGGCACTGCGCAGAGTACTACCCACGGACCGGAGCCGTCTAACGACGAGCCATAACGCCGTGCATCCGTCGACCGGGAGCGATAGCATTGCCTCGTGCAGCTCGCATTCACGACCGTCGATGACTTCCACTCGCTCCTGGAGCAGGCAGGCGAGGCCCTCGACTACCGCGAGGTCTGGCCTCGCCTCTTCTCCGTCAGCACGTGTCCTCCGGAGCTGATGCGCACGCTCGTGGACGACATCGTGCGCGGCGACGAGCGCTTCGTCTGGGAGAGCGACGTGCACGTCGGGCTCGCCGCTTGGCAAGCCCTGCGCCGCGACCTCGACAGCGTCGCCTTCACGGTCGTCGACCTCGAGACGACGGGAGCGACGCCGGGCTTCGCCAAGATCACGGAGATCGGCGCCGTTCGGCTCGAGAACGGACGACAGGCCGGCACGTTCTCGGAGCTCGTCAACCCCGGGGTCCCGATACCGGCGATGATCACCGGCATCACCGGCATCGACGACGTCCTCGTGGCCGACGCGGCGCCCATCGAGACCGTGCTGCCCCGATTCGCCGACTTCGCCGCGGGGTCGGTGCTCGTCGCCCACAACGCCCCGTTCGACCTCGGTTTCCTCGACTACGAGCTGGGGCGCCTGCACGGGTGCACGTTCCCGCGCCCCGCCTTGGACACCCTGCGCCTGGCGCGCAAGCTCTGCCCCCAGCAGCGCTGCTCGCTGGCCGCATTGAGCCAGCGCTTCGACACGCGCGTGAAGCCCGTCCACCGCGCCCTGCAGGACGCCGAGGCCACGGCGGAGCTGCTCCTGCTGTTCCTCTCCTGGCTGCAGGAGCAGGACGTGACGACGCTGGAGGAGGTGGCGCGCTACTGCGAGCCCGCGGCGCGGCGCAATTACCACAAGATCTCGCTCACCGAAGCCCTGCCGACCAAGCCGGGCGTCTACGTCATGCGCGATGACAGGGGGTGTCCCCTCTACATCGGCAAGGCGGAGAACCTGCGCCGCCGGACGCGCGACCACTTCATGCAACGGCAGGCCTTCCATGCGCGACAGGCGCTCGAGCTGCTGACGCGCATCGACGTCACCGAGACGGGATCGGAGTTCGCGGCCCTGCTGCTGGAGGGGCGGCTCATCGCCAGGCACAAGCCGCCCTACAACTCGCACGGCACCCGCTCGGCGAGCTACCACTACGTCAAGCTCACGGCCGAACAGTACCCGCGTCTGTACGTGACGCCCAATCTCCGTGACGACGGCTCTTTCTACGCCGGGCCGTTCCGTAGGGCGACTCTGGCCCGGCGCTTCGTGGACTGCATCACGAGCGTCTATCCTTTGCGAACGTGCGTTCGCTTTCGGCAACCTCGAAACGCTGCAGCCGGAGGGCAGCACGAAGGACGCGTCTGCCAACGCGCCGGCACCGGCGCCTGTCTTGCGCCCTGCAGACGAACACTGAACGGCGAGTACGATGCGGTCGTGTCCGACGTCCGCCGCATCCTCGAAGGGCACGGGGCGGCACTCGACCAGCGGCTCAGGGAGCGTCAGGCGATGATGGTCGAGACGCTGGCCTTCGAGCAGGCGGCTCGGCTGCAGCACCAGCGAGAGACGCTCGACCGTGCCCTGCGCAGCGTATGCCGCGTTCGTGCCGCCCGCCAAGCCGACGCTGTCATCGTCTACCCCGCCAGGCGGCAGGGCTGGGCGGCGATCTGGGGCGTGCGCGGCGGGCATATCGAAGTGGAGCGCGAGGTGGGCCGGATCGCCTTCACAGAGGAGGCTGCGGCCGCCTTCCTCACCGGGCTCACGTCCGCCGCCCCGCCGGCCCTGCCGCTGCCGGCCGGCCTCGTCGACGAGATGCTCCTTGTTCACGGCTGGCTGCAGGCCCATGCCGAAGCCGTGAACGTGCTCAACGTGGGCGCCCTGATCGACGGCCGACTGCCGCTCGCCGCGGCAGCCTGCGAGCTCGTCCGGCGGGTGCGCCTGTGCGCTGCGCCGGACGGCGCCGTCGCGGCGGCCGAACCGACTGTCTGAGGCAGGAGAGCGTCGCCTCCGAGTCTTCCGTCCGACGTTTACACGAACATGTGTTCGTGTTACGCTGACGGTCCTCACCGCCCCAGCCTCAGGAGCCTTCAATGAGTCCCGGCGAAGCTGTCCCCACCTCTGGAGCGAACGGCGATCATCCGCCCGACGCATCACGGTCAAGCGCCCCGATTGCGGTTGTCTGGAGCGAGAGCAGACGCCTGCCCGTCGCCTTCGTCTGGCGACGGAGGCGCTACCGGATCGAACGCGTCCTCGAGACCTGGATCCTCGAGACAGGCTGGTGGAAGGAAGAGGGCTTCATCAATCGCGCCTTCTGGCGAGTACGCGCCGAGGGACGAGTCTTTGATCTGCGCTACGACCGCATCACGAAATCATGGGCCCTCGAGCGCATCCTCAGCTGATCGGCCACCCGTCATTGGGCCCAAACGACGACGCCGAAGTGGGCCGGACCGGCAACGCTACGAGGACGACGAACCTGACGATGTTCGCGCAGAGGCCGATCGATCCCCAGACGACAGGATTGCGCCCTCTGGCTCGCGCCTTCAGCGCGCAGACGGCCACGAAGACGAAGGCGAACGTCAGATACAGGTCGGCGACAAGCCACCCGGTCGAGCTCACGGTTCCTCCCGCACGCGTTCCGCGCGCACACGAGAACAGCCTGTGCCGTGGCCGGACGAACGTCCAGCAAGAGGGATTCCGATGAGCTTCGTCCACCTGCACACCCACACGAACTTCTCGTTCGGCGACGGCGCCTGCCGCATCCCCGAGTTGGTGGCCGCCGCCGCCCGCATGGGCATGCGGGCCTTGGCAGTCACCGATCACGAAGGGCTCTACGGCGCCGTCCGCTTCTACCAGGCCTGCAAGCAGTCCGGGATCAAGCCGATCGTCGGGGTCGAGCTCACGGTTGAGCCGGTCATCGGCAAGAACGGCATATGGCGCCCGTCCGATGAGGGGGCCAAAGGCGGCTCGACTCCATCCATCGCCGCACCATCCCTGAGGCCGGACGGACAAATCCGCCCCCTTGCGGCGGCGGCAACGCTGCCGCCCGCCGCCGCCCGCGCCGCCGGCGGCCATCATCTCGTACTGCTCGCCCGTGACTACGCCGGCTGGAGCAATCTCTGCCGCATCGTCAGCGCGGCTCACCTCGAGCACCCCGGCGAACCGCCGCTCGCCCGGCTCGCCACCATAGCTCAGCACAGCGGCCATCTGGTCGCCCTCAGCGGCTGCCGGCGTGGCGAGATCTGGTCTCGTCTCCTAATGGGCGATCGCCAGGGAGCGCGCGACGCGGCCTCCGTCTTCCACGAGCTCTTCGGCCGCGACTTCTTCATCGAGCTCCAGCACGAACTGCTGCCCGATTCCGGCTCCAGCCTGCGCGCCCTCGACCTCCTCGCTCACGAGCTGCAGCTGCCGACGGTCGCCACCAACAACGTCCACTACACGGTTCGCGCAGACGCGCCCCTGCACGACGTGCTGGCCGCCGAGGCGGCGAATCAGCCGCTCCCCAACCCGCTCGGGCGCAAGAACGCCGAGCTCCACCTCAAGAGCCCTGCCCAGATGCGCCGCCTCTTCCAGCGCTACCCCGAGGCATACGGCAACGCCGCCCGCATCGCCGATCGCTGCACCCTCGACCTCGGGCTCGGGCAGCTCCTCTTCCCGGCCTACCCGCTGCCGCCCGGCGAAACCGCATTCTCGCTGCTCTGGAAGCGCTGCTTCGCCGGCGCGGAACAGCGCTACCGGCCTCTCACGGCCGAGGTCACGGCGCGTCTCGAGCGCGAGCTCAAAGTCATCCAGGAGCTCGGCTTCGCCGAGTACTTCCTCGCGGTCCACGACATCGTCGAGTTCGCCCGCGCCCGCGGTATCTACTACTCCGGGCGCGGCTCCGCCGGCAACAGCATCGTCAGCTACGTGCTGCGCGTCACCGACGCCGACCCCATCGCCAACGAGCTGCTCTTCGAGCGCTTCCTGAACCCGGCGCGCCGCGAGATGCCGGACGTCGACATCGACTTCTGCTCGGCGCGCCGCGACGAGGTCATCCAGTACATCTACGAGC
>CAZHMG010000109.1:0-5232 GCA_964533575.1 uncultured Thermoleophilia bacterium
TGAAGTCGACGACGCGTCCCTTGCCATCGGTGAGGCGTCCGTCGTCGAGGACCTGCAGCAGCGCGTTGAACACGTCGTGATGCGCCTTCTCGATCTCATCGAACAGCACGACACTGTACGGTCGGCGGCGGACAGCCTCGGTCAGCTGACCGCCCTCCTCGTAGCCGACGTAGCCCGGAGGCGCCCCGACCAGACGGGACACGGTGTGCTTCTCCATGTACTCGCTCATGTCGATGCGAATCATCGCGCTCTCGTCGTTGAACAGATATTCGGCTAGTGCCCGCGCCAGCTCGGTCTTGCCGACCCCGGTAGGACCCAGGAACATGAAGGACCCGATAGGCCGGCGGGGGTCCTTGAGCCCGGCGCGTGCTCGCCGCACGGCTTCGCTCACGGCGACCACCGCGCGGTCCTGCCCGATGACGCGTCCGTGCAGCTTCTCCTCCATGCTGAGCAGCTTGTCGGCCTCTTCCTGGAGCATCCGCTGCACGGGAATGCCGGTCCAGGTGCTGACGATGCTCGCGATGTCGTCCTCGTCCACGGTGGCGTCGGCTATGCCTTTGTCCGCAAGCCAAGCGTCTTTGGCGGTGATGAACGTGGACTGGATCTTGTCCGTCTGATCCTTGAGCAGGGCGGCGCGCTCGTAGTCCTGCTCCTGCACCGCCGCCGCGCCTTCGCGGGCCAGCTCCTGCAGGCGCAGTTCCATTTCGCGAAGGTCAGGCGGGAGCATGGTCGTTTCGATGCGCAGCTTGCTGGCCGCCTCATCGAGCAGGTCGATGGCCTTATCGGGAAGGAAACGATCGCTGATGTAGCGGTCCGAGAGGCTCGCGGCGGCGATGAGCGCCTTGTCGGTGATCTTCACCTTGTGATGCGCCTCGTATTTGTCGCGCAAGCCGTCGAGGATGGCGACCGTCTGCTCGACGTTGGGCTCCCCCACGAGAATGGGCTGAAACCGGCGCTCGAGCGCGGCGTCCTTCTCGATGTGGGCGCGATACTCGTCGAGAGTCGTCGCGCCGATGGCCTGCAGTTCGCCCCGGGCAAGCATCGGCTTCATCATGTTGGAGGCATCCATGGCGCCTTCCGCCGCTCCGGCCCCGACGACCGTGTGCAGCTCGTCGATGAAGAGGATGACGTCCTTCGCGCGCTGAATCTCGTCCAGGGCGCCCTTGAGCCGCTCCTCGAACTCGCCGCGGTACTTGGCGCCGGCGATCATGCCGCCCAGATCCAGCGCGAGCACGCGCTTGTTGCGCAGCGGCTCGGGAACGTCAACGGCGACGATCTTCTGCGCAAGGCCGTCGGCGATCGCCGTCTTGCCAACGCCGGGCTCACCAATAAGGACCGGGTTGTTCTTGGTCCGCCGGCTCAGGACCTGGATGACCCGCTTGATCTCGGCGTCCCGGCCGATGACCGGATCGAGCCTGCCCTCGCGAGCCATGGCGGTCAAGTCCCGCGTGTACTTCTTGAGCATGCTCTCGCCGGTGGCAGCTGCCTCGTAGTCCTCCCCGGCCGCGCGGACTTCGGCAAGCGCCCGGCGCAGCGTCTCGTCCGTGACGCCCGCGTCACGCATGATGGCGCTGCCAGGCCCCTCGCCCTCAAGGAATATGCCGAGAAGCAGATGCTCGGTGCCGACGAACTCGTCACCGAGCTTCTGCGCCTCCTGCACGGCAAGATCGACGGCCGCCTTGGCCCTGGGAGTCATGTACAGCATCTCTCCCTGGGCTCCGGGCGCCCGACTGCCCGTCGGCTGATTCCGGGCGATCTGGTCGGCACGCGCCATCATGGCGCCCTTCTCTATGTCCATGATGTTCAGGATCTGCTCAACGACACCGCCGGGCAGGCTCAGCACTCCGATGAGGAGATGCTCGGTGCCCAGGACGTTGCCCGGCCCACGGCGCACGACGCCCTGAGCCGTCTCAATGGCTTCGCGCGCCCGCTCTGAGAACTTGTTCACATCCATTCGTGGCGCCTTTCGCGGTGGTTCACAGACCCCGCCTGCGACGTCTGCCGAGCGGGATGAGTTGAGTCTTGCTGACCGGGACGAGCTCGAAGCGATGCTCCTTCTCCACGCGCTCGACTTCGCGCCGCATGGCCAGCGCCGCCTCCTCGAGGCCCGCGCGCAACTGCTCCACCTCCCTGGCCAGCGCCGCCATCTCGACTTCCAGCGCCAGCACGCGTTCGACCCCGGCGAGATTGAGTCCCATCTCGGTCAGCTCCTGGATGCGGCGCAGCCGCTCCAGGTCGCGGCCAGAGTAGCGACGCGTGTTCTTCGCCGTGCGTTGCGGATGCACGAGACCGCGGCGCTCGTACAAACGAAGTGTCTGAGGATGCATGCCGGCAAGCTCGGCGGCAACCGAAATCAGGAAGACGGGCTGGAGGCTCTCGTCCACACAGCCGGGGGCGGGTCTGTTCGAGCGCCGCGGCATCGACTCATCCGATCATTTCCGCCCGCGGATCGGGCAGCGTCGTGTTCAACTGCTCGAACAGCTTGCGCTGCTGCGCAGTGAGCTTGTCGGGAACCTCGACGCGCAGCCGCACCAGGAGGTCGCCGTGACCGCCTTTCAGCTTCGGCGCGCCCTTGCCGCGCAGGCGCAGCATGCGCCCATCCTGGCTGCCGGCAGGAACCTTGAGAGCGACACTGCCGCCGCGGGGCGTCGGGATCTTCACGCTCGTTCCCAGCGCCGCCTCGGCGATCGTCACGGGCAGTTCCAGGAGAACGTCGTCCCCGCGCCGGTCGAACAGCTCATCCTCCTCAACTCTGACGACGACGTAGAGGTCGCCGGACGGGCCGCCGCGGGGGCCAGCCTCGCCCTTGCCCTTGATCTTGATCTTGCTCCCGTTCTTGACGCCTGCGGGGATCTTGACCGTGTACAGCCGCCTCTTCTCCTCTATTCCGCTGCCGTGACAGGTGGGACACGGCGTCTCGATGATCGTGCCCTGGCCATGACACCGGGGGCAGACCTGGGAGAGTGCGAAGGGACCTTGATTGCGGGCGACAACGCCGCGTCCCTGGCATTCGGGGCACACCTTGGGCGTCGTGCCGGGTTTGGCCCCGGTTCCGTGACACGTCTCGCACTGCACTGACTTCTCAACGGGGACTCGCACCTCGACTCCATGCAACGCGTCGTCGAACGACACGGTGACGTTGGCCTGCAGATCCGGGCCGCGCTCCGGGCCGCGCTTGCGTCCTCGCTGGCCGCCCCCGCCGGCGGCGCCGCCGAAGAGGTTGCCCAGGATGTCCCCCAGATCGCCCATGTCGAACTGAGCGCCGCCTTGGCCGAACATGCTGGGATCAAAGCCTTGATACCCCTGCCCAGGCCGGAAGCTGCCGCCGCCTGGGCCATAGCCGCCGGCACCGGCGCCGAAGGCGCCGAGTCGGCTCATCTCGTCGTACTGCTTGCGCTTCTCCGTGTCGGAAAGCGTTTCGTACGCCTGACTGATCTCCTTGAACTTCTCCTCCGCGACCTTGTCGCCCGGATTCTTGTCCGGATGGTAGTCACGCGCCAGCTTGCGGAACGCCTTCTTGATGTCGTCCTGGGAAGCGTTCTTGGAGACGCCGAGTGTCTGGTAGAAGTCGTTCATCTCTCAGTGGGCGACGATGACCTTGGCAGGACGCAGCAGCCTGCCGTGCAGCAGGTACCCGCGCTCGACGACCTGGAGCACCGTTCCCTCCTCGTGATCCTCTGAATCCTGCGTCAGCACGGCTTCGTGCACGAGCGGGTCGAAGAGCGTTCCCGGCTCGACGTCAAGCTCGTCGAGCCCGTGGCCGGCGAGCGTGCCCCCAAGCTGATCGGCGACGAGCCGTACGCCGGCGATGAGCTGGCCTTCCTCGTGCCGATCGGCGGCCTGCAGCGCGCGACTCAGATTGTCGACGACCGGCAGCAGCGATTCAACGACTGCCTCAGCGGCACGCAGGCGCAACTCCTCGTGCTCGCGCTGCACCCGCTTGCGGTAGTTGTCGAACTCGGCTTGGAGGCGCCGCAGGTGATCGAGGTATTCGTCACGCGCGGCAACGACACGGGCAAGTTCGTCGCCCTCGCCGTTGACTTGGTCGCCCGCCTCCTCCGGCACGGCGGCCATCACGGCCTCGTCATCGACGGAGGGCTCCTGGCCGAGCGCATCCTGCTTGCTCTGCTTCCTATCGGTCATGTCCGTCTCTCTGTTTCCGAGGGGGCGTGCGGCGTTTGCCGGCGCCGCACGCCCCCCGTTTCGTCCGTCAGCTCGGGCTCCCTGCTCCGGGCGATTCCTCCGCCTCGGGCGATTCGGCCGCCTTCGTCGTCTCAACAGGCTTCGTGGCCTTGATCTCGATGCGCTTCGGCTTCTCCTCCTCGACCTTCGGCACGGTGATCGTCAGAATGCCGTCCTCGTAGTTCGCACTGATATCCGAGGGCTTCATCCCCTGCGGCAGCGCGAGACTGCGCTGGAAGTTGCCGAAACGACGTTCGACCCTGTAGTAACGGTCTTCGTCGACCTTCTCCTCGAAGCGACGCTCGCCCCTGACGGTCAGGACGTTGTCCTCGACCTCGATGTGGATGTCGTCGGGGTTCATGCCTGCCAGCTCCGCCTTGAGGACCACAGAGTCCTTCGTGTCGAAGACGTCGATCGCCGGCAGCCAGCTCTCCTGACGCCCGCCCCACACCTGGTCGACGAGCTTGTTCAGCTGACTCTGCGCTTGGGTCATCTCCCGAAACGGGTCCCACCTGATGATCGCCATGGTCTTCACCTCCAACGTGAAGTCTTCCTTGTTCTTTACCTGTTCTCTTCCTCGTCGATGACTTCGTAGTCGCCTTCCTCTACGTGCTCGTCGCCGTCGTCGCCGCCGTCGTTGGCCGCGTGCTGCTGCTGGGCCTGCTGATACCCCTTCCCGGCGGGCTTGTTCCGTGCCTGCCTGAGGGCTTCACTCTTGGCCGTGAAGAGAGCCCCGTCGTCGCCCTCGAGCGCGCTGCGGACCTCAACAGCAGCGGCCTCGATCTCGCTCCTCGTGCCGGCGTCGACCTTGTCGCCCATCTCACGCAGCGACTTCTCAGTGCTGTACATCAGGTTCTCGGCGTTGTTCTTGATGTCGGCCAGCTCGCGAGCCTTCTTGTCCTCGGCCGCGTGAGACTCAGCGTCCTTCATCATGCGCTCGATGTCCTGCTCGGTCAGGCCGCTGCTCGCGGTGATCGTGATCTTCTGCTCATTGCCTGTGCCGAGATCCTTGGCGCTCACGTGTACGATGCCGTTGGCGTCGATATCGAA
>CAZHMG010000110.1:0-5219 GCA_964533575.1 uncultured Thermoleophilia bacterium
GCGTGCAGGTCGCCCTCTACTTCGCCGACTGGCGCTACACCCGGACCGCGGCGGCGACCGCAAAGAGTCCTGCGCCGAGGATGACGTAGACGATGCGCGCCGTCGCCATGTACATCAAGGCCACGAACACGGCCATGAACAGCAGCGACATGCCGAAGTCCTTCATGAACACGAGCATGGCCAGCGACAGCACCCACATCAGGAGCAGCGGCCCGAAGTACTTCGTGGCGGGCACAGGCACCCCGAGAACGGTGCGGGTCGGCACGGAGAGCAGGACCTTCTTGTCATTGAGGTAGCCGGCGAGAAAGATCACGATGGCCAGTTTGGCGAACTCGGACGGTTGGATGGAGAAGCCGAAGGCATGAATCCACAGCTTCGCCCCGTTGATCGTCGTGCCGAGCAAGATCGTGACGACGAGCAGACCCAGGCCGAGCGCGCCAATCAGGTAGCGATAGCTGTCCAGCCTCATGTGATCACGAACAACGAGCACCGTGAGGGCGAAGAGCACGGCTCCGACGAGCAGCCATTGTCCCTGCAGCAGGGCCAGCGCCGGCCGAATGCGGAAGATCTCCGCGAGGCCGATGGCGGCCAGCAGGGCCGTGATGGGCAGGAGGAACGGATCGGCCTGGGGCAGCACGAACCGGACGAGAACGTGCAAGGCGAGGAAGATCGCGAGGAAGATCCCGCCGTAAACGAGAGATGTGCTGCTGATCTCGCGAAAGCGGCCGGCATAGACGGACACGTACGCCAGCGTGCTGACGACTCCCGCCAGCGAGAGAAAGGCGAGTTCGACATTCCGCCTGCTCACGGCCACATCCCCAACTCGCCGGCCAACTCCATCGCCTCTTCCCGTGAGCGCAGGTCACGCTCGTCGACAATCTTCCGCTGCTGCTCTGAAAGGGACGCGTAGGAGCGCGAACTGGTGCGATAGACGGCATGCAGCGGCACAGGACCCACGCTCACCGGCAGCCCGCTGTAGACCGCCAGGTTGTCCTCGTCAACGGAGACGAAGAAGACGGTGCCGAGGATCACGACGCCGGCCACGCCGAGGACGGCCAGCAGGGCGAGCGCACCGGCCAGGCAGCCGAGACGCCGGCGTACAGCCAGCATCTCAGCCGTCGCTCCGGCTGCTTCGCCGAACGGTGGATCGCCGGCAGGTGGTCTGTCGTCGCCGGGTACGCCGTCGACGCCTGCCTCCTCCGCCCCGTCATCAGCGGGACCCGTCCCAGTCACTCTGGTGATCGGCCCGGTGCTCTCCTCGGGCATGACGCGCGTGACCGGGGCGCGGTCTGCCGCCGGGTCCCCTGCTTCCAGCAGGCGCATCACGATCACAGTGACATTGTCCGGTCCGCCCCTCTGCAACGCCTCGCTGACAAGGAGCTCGGCGGCCTGACCGGGGTCGGGGACGGCCAGCATCTGGGCGATGACTTCGGCCGGGACAGGCCCGGTGAGCCCATCGCTGCAGAGCAGCAGGACGTCGCCGTCCTGCAGATCGACCATGAACTCGTCCAGCTCGGCGACAGCCTCGGTGCCGAGGGCGCGGCTGAGGATGCTGCGATGAGGATGGACCATCGCCTCTTCCTCGCTGAGCCGCCCTTCGCGCACCATGTCGGCGACGAGCGAGTGGTCGCTGCTCACCTGGAGCAGCTCGCCGGCGCGCAGAACGTACGCCCGGCTGTCGCCTATGTGCACGAAATGACCGATGGATCCTTCGAGTACCACGGCAGTCAGCGTGGTCCCCATGCCGGCGCGGGTGCTGTCGCCGCGGGCGGCGGCGAATACGGCGGCGTTGGCCGCCTGCGCCGCCGCCGGCAGCGGGATGCCGCGCGCCACATGCTCCCTGAGGGTCTGCGCGGCGAGTGTGCTGGCGACCTCGCCCGCTTGGGCGCCGCCCATGCCGTCGCAGACGACGTACAGAGGGGGCGCCGCGACAAACGCGTCTTCGTTCGTCTTGCGATGCAGGCCAATGTCGCTGAGCGCGCTATGCCGGGCGGCGAGCGTCACGGTGGGCTCACTCCTCGTACCGGAAGATCGTGTCCCCTATGCGCAACCGGCTCCGGTCACGAAGCTGGGCTTCCTTCACCTGATTGTCGTCCACGAATGTGCCGTTGGTGCTGCCGAGATCCTCGACGACGAAGGAGAGTCCTCGGGGGACGAGACGGGCATGCGTGCCGGACACGACCGTCTCGTTCACGACGATGTCGTTTCCAGGGCCGCGACCTATGGACAGCGCTCCCGTCAATCTGAAGACGGCCCCGGCCGGGGCGCTCGGGCTGGCGTCGACCACGAGGCGCGGTCCTGCACGGGACGAGGACTCGGCAGGGCCCTCCCGGAAACGCGCCGACCTCGCCGCGCTCTCCTCGGCTGTCGACGTGAACGAGGAGGGCACGGGCGCGGGCAGCACGACGTCCGGCGCCTGGCCGATCGGAGCCGCGCTTCCTCTGACGTTCTTCACGGCGGCACGGACGACCCTCCAGATGAAGAGATACAGAAGGGCGAGAATGCCGAGCTTGAGGACCAGCAGGATGATGTCGATGTCGATCACAGGCGTCTCCGGCGGCAGATGGCGGAAACACGGCGCCTGCACGCCGTGCTCAGTGCGAGTCGTGCCTCACGACAGCTCGAAGAGCAGCTCGGTGGCGCCCATCTCGATGCGGTCGCCGTGCTGCAGCACGGCCTGCTTGACGTCGCGCCGGTTGACGCGCAGTCCGTTGGTCGAGCCCAGGTCGCGGAGCAGATACCCACCGTCCTCGCGTCTGATTTCGGCATGCTGACGTGAGACGTTGGGATCATCGATGATGATATCGCAGCGCCGGCTCCGGCCCAGGACGGTGACCGCGCTGACCAGCTCCCATTGGCCGCCCTGGCCGCGCAGCACTGCCCGCGATCCGGTCCTCACCTGCGGCGAAACGGCCGGCGGCGGCCCTTGGTAGAGAACCGTCTGGTCGATCATCGGTATGGGCGCCGCGGCAGGGACGATGGGCGGGGCTGCCGCGGGCGCATCGTTGACGGGCTCCTTCACGGTCCTCGTGCCGATACCGAACTCGCCCACGTGCAGATCGTCGTCCTGGTGCAGTACAACCCGCGGAGGGCCGACGAGTGTCCAGCCCTCCCGATTCGCGAAGGCGAGGACGTAGTTGCTGAGCTCGGTCTTGAGCGGGTCAGAGAACGACGACAGGTTCTGGTAATCGTCGCGCCCGAGATAGATGTCGAACTCGTTCGGAACGTACACGTGAGCGACACCGACGGTCTTGTGGTCGCCCATTTCCTTGGCGAGTTTGTGCGCCAACTCCACGGGCTGCACGCTCGCCTTGAAGGCTCGTCCAAAGCCTCCCTCGACCAGCCCCTCGAGCTTCCTCTCAATCCCCTTGAAGATGTTCATCGTCAAGCTCCTCCGGAGCGAAGCCGGGAATCAGCGCCAGCGGCAAGATTATCACGCTCGCGGCAGCCGCCACGTTCAGGACGAGCGCCGTGAGGTCCACGCTCGCGTGCAGGGCCATTGCAGGCACCACGGCGTAGAGGACGAAGACGCCGGAGAAGCACAGCGACCAGAGCCAAAGCCTCTTCTCCAGGTCGCGGGCGCTGAAGGCGAAGCCGAGCGCCACCGCGATGAGCGCCCACGTTCCCGCCTGCAGGAGGCCGGCCGGCGACAGAAGAGGCTCCAGAAGACGGAGACACACGGTCAGCGGGTTGCCGGCATTCGCGATCGTGTCCGCCAGGTCCGGGCGTCCGTCGTAGAGTGTGAAGGTGCGGCTCTCGCCAGTCAGGAGCAAGGTGACGAACACGACGACGCCGGCCCACGCGGCGGTGAGCGGTCCGCGCACTCGCCCGAAAACGAAGGCCGCGGCAGGCGCCAGCAGCGTGAGATACAGGGGCGCCAGCAGGAGGGCCAGCATCGGCCAGACGACGACGATCGGCCGTGAGCGCGCGATCAGGAAGACGATGACCGCGCCGGCCAGGTACGCGACGCCCGCGGAGAACGCGACGTTGAAGATCGGGAAGGCGAGCATGCCGAGCAGCCATGCCAGGCCGGCGCGTGGGACCACAGCCCAAAGCGCAGCCCCGATTGCGAGCAGAGGCACGGTCCAACTCTGCGGGTACGCCGGCAGCGAACGCAGGACCGCAGCGCCGGCCACCGTCGCGAGGCCGGCTCCGCCCGCCCGCTCGACGGCCGGCCACACCCGCGTCAGCGGCCGCATGAGCTCCTGCAGACGCCTCAACCGCCGGCCGTGCAGCTCGCCGCTCTCAAGCAGAGCGTGCAGGGTGGCGCCGAAGTCGGCGGCGCTGGGCCTGTCAGCCGCCCGCGCCGCACACGCCTGATCGATGAGCGCAACGACATCGTCAGGCAGATCCGGACGCAACGTCGCCAGCGAGGGGAGACGCGCCGCGCTCACGTTGGCGAGGGTCTCAGCCGGCGTCCCGCCGCGCAGCGGATGCTCGCCGGCGAGAAGCTCGTACAGGACGATCCCCGCCGAGTAGACGTCGCTCGGCGGGCCGACACGGCGACCCCCCGCCTGTTCCGGTGACATGTACGCGACGGTGCCGATGACGTCCCCGTCCTGCGTCAGCGTGTCCGTGTCCGAGAGCAACGCGATGCCGAAGTCCATGACCTTGACGCGACCCTCGCCGTCGAGCATGACGTTCTGGGGCTTGACATCGCGGTGCACGATGCCTTGGCTGTGAGCGAAGGCGAGCGCATCCAGGAGTTCGGCGCCGACTGCCACCACTTCGCCGTCGGTGAGCCGTTCCGGGAGCTTGTCCAGGGACTCCCCGTCCACGAGTTCCCATACGATGTAGCTGTGTTCGCCGTCCCCGAACCAGTCATACAGAGCAACGATGTTCGGGTGTGACAGGGCGGCCGCTGCCTGGACTTCTCGCAGGACACGGGAGGACATGTCGTGCCCCTCAGGCACGACCTTCAGGGCCACATGACGATCGAGGGTCTCATCGCGCGCCTCGAAGACCTCGGCGAAACCGCCACTGCCGATCTTGGCGATCAGCTCGTAGCGATCGCGCCAATCGGTCCTGAGGGGGGCTGTGCTGTGGGCGGCGGGGGACATCCGAAAGGTGGCTGCTGCTTCCATTCCTCTGGATATTCGGTATGGTACAATCCGGTTCCTGTGCGAGCCGCTGGGCGAGTGGCGGAATTGGCAGACGCGCTAGGTTCAGGGTCTAGTGCACTTACGTGCGTGCGGGTTCAAGTCCCGCCTCGCCCACCA
>CAZHMG010000111.1:0-5134 GCA_964533575.1 uncultured Thermoleophilia bacterium
TGCAGGTTGAGCCCGCGACCCTCGTGGAAGAGCAGCGTGAACTCGTTCTCGTCGAGGATCTTGGCGAGCTGCTGCGTGGCGGCAAACGAACTCGCGGCCAGCGACGCAAGGGAGAGAGTCTCCGGATGATACTCATCGGAGGCGCTGGTGATAGGCTGACCAGACGTGCTGATGAGGGCGAGGAAGGTGGAGCCGGAGACGTCCTTGAGCTTCCGCAGAAGCTCGTCGCAGCGGTCCAGCTGGCGATCGCTGATGACGAGTCCTTTTCGCCTTGTCACGCACGCCTCCACGTCATGGGCTTTCGGCCGTCGCTGCCGGCCCGCGGCGAGCCGGGCGGTCAGCGAAGTATACACCAGCTGCCCAAGAGCTCCCGTGAGGCCAACAAAGTGTTGGTAGGGCAGGAAGGACCGCTTTGAGTGCGAGGCGTGGCTGGAGGAGGGGGAGGGTCTGTCGTGATACGGCCGGGAGGAGTCGAGACATGAGTCTGCGGGGAGGGCTCACTGAGCTGCAGTTGGCCGATCTGGTCGAGATGATGTCACTCGGATCGAAGACAGGCGTGATCGCGCTCTGGGACCTCGACGGCGCGGCGGTGGGCACGGTGGCCTTTCGCGAGGGACTCCTCGTCAGCGCCAGCTGCGGCGCCTTCACGGGGGAAAAGGCGTTCTATGCGCTTCTCGCCCTATCCGACGGTTCGTTCCAGGTCGACTCGCAGGCGCAGCCGCCGGAGCACGAGCCGGGCCAGCTCGCACAGTCCCTCCTCATGGAGGGCATGCGGCGGTTGGACGAGGTCCGGCAGCTGCGAGGCCGGCTGCCCAGCGCGGCACCGCTCCGCGTAGGGCTGGCGGGACAGCCTCAGGACGCGGTTGAGGCACAGATCGTCGCCTTTGTGAGCCTCGCGGCGCACGACATCGCCGATGTCGTGCGCCACTTGGGGAGGTCGGGCCGGGCTGATGAGTACGAATGCCTCTTGGCCATTGATAGGCTTTGCCGTCGTGGCCTCCTGGTGAGGCCTGCCCCCGTGAATATGCGTCTTGACGCCTCAAGTTCAGCTTGAACCTTGCACTCATGTTGGTTAACATCACTCTGATTGCTCCCGCAACGTCTGGAGGCGCGCCATGGACGACATCGTCGATCTCGTCTCGCGGTCTGATGACGAGCTTCGCGCGCTGGTCGCGGAGCTCGAGATCGAAGAACGCGAGATCTCACGCAAGAGGCGCATCCTGCAGGGAAAGCTCGACATCCTGCACGCTGAGCTCGTGATGCGCTTGCAGCGGAAGCACAACGAGGGCGAGCCCGTCATTTCGGCCTGCGATCTCGAGGGCCTCTCGCGAATACTGGCCGGCAAGAAGCCGGACACGGCGCGGCCGACTGAGGCCGTGGACCCCAAGGACGACGGGGAGGCCTGAGATTGTTCTGCCCCGGATGCGGTAGCCGGAACTCCGAGGGCGCCGACTTCTGCGTCCGTTGTGGGGCGAGTCTGCTTGCTGACCACTGCGAAACGACGATGAGCTTCGAGACCAGCGGCGAGGGACTCGAGTCCATGCCTCAAGCTGCCCTCGTCGGTACGGAAGCATGTCTCGTCATCCGTTCTGGCGGAGGCCGGGCCGGCGAGACCTATCCGCTGCGCAGCGAACGTGTCACAATCGGTCGCAATCCCGACGCAGCCATTTTTCTCGACGATGTGACGGTATCGCGAAATCACGCGATCGTTACTCGCGAGGGCGGCGATGTCGTCATCGTCGACCAAGGGAGTCTGAACGGCACATTCGTGAATCGGCACCGCAACGAGCGGACGACGCTCAAGGATGGGGACGAGATCCAAATTGGCAAGTACAAGCTGACCTTCCTCCTGCCTTCAGATGCCGAATCGCGAGCCTGACGTCGTGAAGGAAGACGAGCTCCTTTTCGAGGTCGGCGCGGAGAAGCTGCTCACCATCGGCACGCTCGTCGATGCCTTGCGGCGTGAGTTCCCGGACATCAGCGTCAGCAAGCTCCGCTATCTCGAGGAGCAGGGTCTGGTGACTCCTCGCCGTACCAAATCCGGCTATCGCCTCTACTCACACGAGGATTTTGGACGTCTCGTGCGCGTCCTTGCCATGCAGCGCGACGAATACCTTCCCCTCAAGGTGATCCGCCGGGAGCTCGAGCGTAATCCGGCATCGCCGCTGCCTGCCACGAGACAGGGTCTCCGAAAGACCAACCTCCTGGCCGGCGAGGAGCGTGACTACACGAGCGAGGAGATTCAGGGGCTCACAGGGGCGGACGGCATGCTGCTCGGTGAGCTTGAGGAGTATGAACTCGTGCACGCCCGGCACGTCGGCGGCGTGCGGCGCTATGCGGAGACGGAGGTGGGCATCGTCGGCGCGGCCGCTCAGCTCGCGCAGATCGGCCTCCGGCCCAAGAATCTTCGGCTGCTCAAGAGTGCCGTCGATCGCGAAATAGGTCTCATTGAGCAGGTACTGCTGCCGGCTCTCAAGTCGAGCCGCCCCGAACGGCGCCGCGAAGGACTCGATCAGATCGACGACATCGTGCAAGCCACCAGCCAGATGCGTCAGCTGCTTCTGGCGCGCGGGCTGCGGCAGCTCACGGAGCAACGCGGTGGCTGACCTCGCGGCGTCACCCCTGTGGCGATGCAACCGGAGCGACGGCCCATCTCACAGGAGGATGCCGTGACCAACTCCACCATCGACCTCGCGTCTCTCGTTCGCGCCATTCCGGATTTCCCCAAGCCGGGGATCCTCTTCCGCGACATCATGCCACTGCTGCAGGACCCGGTCGCCTTGCACGAGGCGGTGGATCGGATCGTCGAGTACGGCATCGGCAAGCACATCGATGTGGTTCTCGGAGCGGAGGCGCGAGGCTTCATTCTCGGTCCTGCCGTCGCCTACGGGCTCGGGGCCGGTTTCGTCTGCGCACGCAAGCCCGGCAAGCTGCCGTACAGGACGATCATGGCTGAGTACGACCTCGAGTACGGCAAGGACAGGCTTGAGGTGCATGCAGACTCCATAGCGCCTGGTCAGAACGTCCTCGTGCACGACGACCTGCTCGCCACGGGGGGCACAGCAAAGGCCAAGATCGAGCTTGTCGAGAAGCTCGGCGGCACTGTCATAGGCTGCGCTTTCGTGGTCGAGCTCGAGGAGCTGGCCGGACGTGACCGCATCGGCGACTATGACATCTTCAGCCTGATCCGGTACTGAAGCCCGTCCAGCGAATCGGCTCGATCACAATCAGGCGCCTTGCCGCCGGGGCGCCTCCCGGTGTCGCGCACGAGCATCGTCCGACTGAGGGTCGGGGAGGCCGTCGGATGCAGGGAACGGTGCTGCGAGATATCGCGCAGACGGATGTCGAGCACCGGTGGATGGTCACGCGCAAAACGTCACTCATGCTGTAGGTTTACATAACGGTCATTATCGTGCATTGCAGGGAGCGCTGGGTTTCTCGCAATTCACGATGCCGATCTGCGGTCAGTCGCATTGAAGGAACCCGAGCGGTCAATCGAGGGAACCCTGGTGGGATCGCCATCTCGACGTGATCGCGGTTACCAGCGTCGTCCGAGGTACTGCGGCCACTTCGGCAACTCCCGCGTGCAATCGCGAAGAAACTCATTGATCGGCGGACGAACATCAACGTTGCGCAGTTGCACTTCGTCAAGAAACGCGACCGCCAGCACTGCCTCATCCCGCGGCACCGGTGGCACCTCCTTAGCCGCCGATACCGCGAACATCATGTGGACAACGTGCTTCGCGTACGCAGGATCAGGCGAGATCGATTCGACAATCGCGAGCAGGCGATCCACGGCGACGCGCAGGCCAAGCTCTTCCAGGAATTCTCGGCGCAGCGCCTCGGACAGCGTCTCGCCGAAGATCACGCCGCCGCCGGGCAACAGCCAGTAGCGCTCGTCCCTGCGAGACTGTTCCACCATCAGCAGTCGGCGATCATCGACGAGCACGCCTGAGACGCGCAGACTGGGCTTTCCTTCGGAGGCGAACACTTGTTCGCTACCGTCCGCCATGGTCACGACGCGGCGGCCTTGTGCCCGCTCGAGCCAAATCCCTGCGCGCCACGACGGGTCTCGTCCAGCACATCCGTGACCGCCAGGGCCACGCCGGTGACCGGTACGAAGAGCAGCTGAGCAATGCGATCGCCGACCCCGACGACGAAGGGTTCGTCACGGTCGGTATTCAGCAGGATGACGGCGATTTCGCCACGGTACCCGGGGTCGATGAGCCCTGGGGCGTTGACGATAGTTATCCCGTGCCGCGCGGCCAGGCCGGATCGCGGGACTGTGAGCGCGGCGAGGTCTGGCGGCAGCCCGAGAGCAACGCCAGTCCCGACAACGGCGCGGGACAAGGGCGCGAGGACCAGCTCCTCTGCCGCGAAGAGATCGTACGCCGCGTCATGCTCGTAGGCCTTTCGCGGCAGACGCGCGTCTGACCGCATGAGGCGCACCGGCACGGAGATATCCCGTGGTCCGCGGATCACCCGCCGCGGTTCAGCGTCCACGGGATTCCGGCCTCTCACCTTCATCGTCGCCTTCACACGAGAGGTCCACGTAATAGCGAGAGAAACGGCCCGCCTCGGCGATGGGAAGGCGGGCCTCGAAGAGCACGCCCTCCGGCGTATGCTCCTCGTGGACGTCACTCGCCACCCCTCTGAGGCGGTGCATCTCCCCTGCTTCCGCGTACGGGAACAGCAGGCGCACGGGCAGGAGGGCACGGTCGAAAAACGCTCCCAAGCGCTCCCGGACCTCGTCTAGTCCCCGGCCCTTCTCCGCCGCAATGAACACGGCGTCCGGATACAGCGCCCGCAGCCGGGTCAGCCGGCCTTCATCGAGCCGGTCGATCTTGTTGAAGACGACCAGACGCGGGGACCGCGAACCGAGCATGTCGAGCACGTCGGACACCGTCTTCTCACGTGCTTCGATTTCCGATGGCTCCAGAGAGGCGTCGGCAACCACGAGCACGAGATCTGCCAGCGTCGTCTCCTCGAGTGTCGACGCGAAGGCGTCGACGAGACTGTGAGGCAGCTTTCGGATGAAACCCACGGTGTCGGTGAGCACATAGTCACGATCGCGGTACCGGTACGACCGGGATGTCGGATCGAGCGTCTCGAAGAGACGGTCACACGCAGAGAC
>CAZHMG010000112.1:0-936 GCA_964533575.1 uncultured Thermoleophilia bacterium
AGGGCATCGGCCTCTGCCGCACCGAGCACATGTTCTTCGGCGGCGAGCGGATCACCGCGGTGCGCGAGATGATCCTTGCCAGTGACACGGCCGGGCGCGAGAAGGCGCTGGCGAAGTTGCTGCCAATGCAGCGCGAGGACTTCGCCGGCATCTTCCGCGTCATGGGCGACCGCCCTGTGACCATCCGGACGCTCGACCCGCCCCTGCACGAGTTCATGCCGCACAGCGAGGCCGAGCAAATGGAGGTGGCCGACGCGATCGGCGTGCTGCAGCACGAGATCGCGGCCAAGGTCGGCGATCTCCACGAGATGAATCCCATGCTCGGCCACCGCGGCTGCAGACTAGGCATCGCGTACCCGGAGATCACCGCCATGCAGGCACGCGCCATCCTCGAAGCGGCCTGCATCGTGAAGAAGGAGGGCGTCGCCGTCCACCCCGAGATCATGATCCCGCTCGTCGGCACGAAGAAGGAGTTCGTCGATCAGGCGAGGATCGTGCGCGCGACGGCCGAGGCGGTGTTCGCGGAGCAGGGGGTCATGGTGGACTACCTTGTGGGGACGATGATCGAGATCCCCAGGGCTGCCTTGACCGCGGACAAGATTGCCGAAGAGGCGGAGTTCTTCAGCTTCGGCACGAACGACCTGACGCAGATGACGTTCGGCGTGAGTCGCGACGACGCGGGCAAGTTCCTGCCGCTGTACGTCAGCGAGGCGAAATCCATCTGGCCGGCCGATCCGTTCGCGACGCTCGACGTCGATGGTGTGGGGCAGCTCGTCGAGATCGGCATCGAGCGTGGACGGGCGACGCGCAACGACCTCAAGATCGGCATCTGCGGCGAGCACGGCGGCGATGCGGAGAGCGTCAAGTTCTGTCATCGTGCGGGCATGGACTACGTCTCGTGCTCACCGTTCCGCATCCCTGTCGCGCGTCTCGCGG
>CAZHMG010000112.1:946-4687 GCA_964533575.1 uncultured Thermoleophilia bacterium
GGCCGCCCAGGCGGCGATCGAGGAGCGCGGCGAGATGAGGCTGGAGAAGTAGCCGCCGGGGCCGCTTGGCGACGCTGAGCGTCGAGATGGGACGCAGCCTCGCGGACGGCCGCGAGGCGAGGGTGCGGAGCGCCCGGCCGCGCGACGCGAGACGGCTCGCGGCGCTCATCGCCGACGTGGCTGGGGAACTCCCGCCAACGCTGCTCATCAGCCCGGAGGAATCAACTGCGAGGTTCTGGCGGCGGCGTATCGCCGCCGCCAGAACCACAGGGCGGGCGCTGCTCCTCGTGGCCTATGTCCACGGCGAGCTGGCGGGCACCGTGGGCGTCGATCCCGAACCGCATCCGAACGCCGCCCACGTTGCCTGGATTGGCATGTCCGTCGATCACGCCTTCCGCGGGCTCGGGGTGGGCAGCCTGCTGCTCGAGACCGCGACGCGCTGGGCCGGCGCCATCGGGCTTGAGAAGCTCGTCCTCGGCGTCTTCCCCGAGAACGTCCGCGCTCTCGCGTTCTATGAGCGGCATGGGTTTGGGCGCGAGGGGCTGCGCCGGGCGCAGTTCCGCCGCGGGGGGCGGTATCATGACGAGATACTGATGGCTCGCTTCCTCACACCCCTTCGCTGAGCGCATGGATCTCCTTCATCGTCTCGCACGCCTGATCGTCGGTCTGGTGGCCCTGGCGCTCCTCTGCCTGCCCGCGGTCGTGGCTTTCAGCCAGGACTGGCTCGCGCTCGGGCAGGGTGACGGCACGAGCATCGAGCGCTGGACTCTCTTCGCCCTCTTCTTTCTGGGCTGGACGGCGGCCCTCGTCGTCGCGCTGGTGTGGTGCAACGAGCGCCTGGGCGTCCGCTGGTTCGCGCCCGAGCGTGCTCGGCGTCTGAGACGACGAGAGCGTCGGCGCACGGCCGCAGGACTCCGCCTCCTCGAGGGGCAAGAGGAAGCGCGCCGTCCTGCGGTCCGGCGCCATACGAAGCGGAGCATTTGAATGGCCCGCATCGCGCGCGCGTCGATCGATCAGGTACAGGCGGCCGTCGACATGGTCGACTTGGTCGGGCAGTACACGCAGCTGCGCAAGGCGGGGAGCAACTACAGTGGCCGCTGTCCGTTTCACGAGGAGCGCACGCCCTCGTTCTCCGTGAACTCCGTCGAGAAGCTCTTCTACTGCTTCGGCTGCGGCGCGGGCGGTAACCTCTTCGGCTTCGTGCAGCAGAAGGAGGGGCTCGACTTCGCAGCGGCCGTCGAATACCTCGCGGATCGGTACGGGATCGCGCTCGAGTATGAGGAGTCGGACGCTCGCGGCGACGGAGAGCGCCGCCGCCGCGAGCGTCTGCGCAGCCTGATGGAGAAGGCCACCGCCTACTACGAGCGCGTGCTTCTCGAATCGCCGTCGGCCGCTCAGGCTCGCGAGTATCTCGCTCGACGGGGCCTCTCCGAAACGGTGTGCCGAGAGTTCCGCCTGGGCTACAGCATGCCGGGGTGGAATGCCCTGCGCGACGCCGCCCGCGGGGCGAGGTACACGGACGAAGAGCTCATCGCGGCCGGCCTCGTGATCCCGGGCAAGCGCGGCGAGCCCTACGATCGGTTCCGCGGAAGGGTCATGTTCCCGCTGGCCGACGACCGCGGCCGCACCCTGGGGTTCGGGGCACGGACGATGGGGGACGAGAAGCCGAAGTACCTCAACTCGCCGGAGGCGGCGCTCTACCACAAGAGCGAGGCGCTGTTTGGTCTCGACAAGGCGCGAAGCGCCGCTTCAGGCGAGGACCGTATCTACATCGTCGAAGGGTACACGGACGTGCTGGCCCTGGTGCAGGCCGGCATCGCGAACGTGGTCGCCAGCATGGGGACGTCGCTGACGGAGCAGCAACTGCAGCGCCTCGCGCGCGTGACACGGAATCTGTACCTGTGCTTCGATGCCGACGCCGCCGGCATCGGTGCGATGAGCCGCGCACTCTCGCTCGGTCGTCGTTTGGGACTGGCGCTGCGCGTGGTGCGGGTCCCCGATGGGCTCGACCCGGCCGATTACGTTCTCTCAGCGGCGGGGGCCGACGGCTTTCGTCAGCTTGTTGGCCACGCGCAGACGTTGCTACAATTCCACGTCCGACTGGCGCTCGACAGCAACGATCTCTCGCGGCCCGACGGACGTGCTCGTGCGTTCGCCCGGCTCAAGGAGGTCTTGAGCGAGGCTGCGACGCCGATCGAGCGGGACGAAGAGCTGCGCTATGTCTCCGACCGGCTGGGTCTATCGGACGAGGCGGTCGGCTATCTGCTCCGCAAGGACGGCCGCGCGTCCGCCGGGGGTGACCGTCAGCCGGCCGGATCCCGCGCGGCAGAGGGCGCGGCCGGCCGGACGGATGTCGCCAAGGCGGCGATCGGCGGCAGCCACGAGTTGGAGGTGCGATTTCTCGCCGGGTGCCTGGCGGAGCCGGCGACGGGCAGAGCGGTCTTCGCCGGGGTTGACGAAGGTTTCTTCGCCGGCGCTGAGACCCGCTCCGCCTTCCGGCTTGTGAAGGCCCGATTGGAGGCAAAAAGCGCAGGGAATACCCTGCAGACAGCGCACGAAGGCGAGGCCCTGGATGAGAGTGATGAGGCGTTCGCCGAGGTTATCGTCAGGGCGGGACGAGAACGGTTCAGCGAGACTGTCGTTCGCGAACTCTTTCTGAGACTTCAGGAGGCGCGGGTGAGCCGGCTCATCGCGCGACTGAAGCTCAGGGGAGAGGCCCGGATGGACGATCAGCAGCGCGATGAGCTCGCCCAGTTGTATGGAGTCCGGCAGCGTTTGCGGGAAGCCATCCGGGCGACCCCCGTGGACGAAGAGCCCGACGAAGGGTAGGGGCGGAAGACTTGACCGACTTCGCAGAAGACCGCAGCAGATCAGCCGAATCGGCGGAGCTGGCCATCGACGAAGTACGCGTTCTCATCGACGAGGGCCGGGAGCAAGGGTATCTGGCAAGCGACCATATCGCCGATGCGCTGCAGGACATCGAGCTGACGCCAGACCAGATCGACGCGATCTACAACCTGTTCTCCGATCTTGGCATCGACATTCTCGAGGGTGAGACGGCAGGCGCCCAGGACGTCGCCGACGTCAAGACCGAGGACGAGGTGCTCCCCAAGCTCGATCTGTCGGTCAAGACGCTCACAAGCGATCCGGTCCGGATGTATCTGAAGGAGATCGGCAAGGTACCGCTCCTCACGGCCGAGGAAGAGGTGTCGCTGGCGAAGCGCATCGAGCGCCGCGACATGGACGCCAAGCGCAAGCTCGTTGAGGCGAACCTGCGGCTGGTGGTATCGATCGCCAAACGGTACGTCGGTCGCGGGATGCTGTTCCTCGACCTCATCCAAGAGGGCAACCTGGGGCTCATTCGCGCAGTCGAGAAGTTCGACTACCGCAAGGGCTACAAGTTCAGCACCTATGCGACCTGGTGGATCCGCCAGGCCATCACGCGGGCCATCGCCGACCAGGCGCGCACCATCCGCATTCCCGTCCATATGGTCGAGACGATCAACAAGCTGATTCGCGTTCAGCGTCAGTTGTTGCAGGACGTGGGGCGCGAGCCTACGCCGGAGGAGATCGCGGCCGAGATGGGCACGACGCCGCAGAAGGTGCGCGAGATCCTCAAGATCAGTCAGGAACCGGTCAGCCTTGAGACGCCGATCGGCGAAGAGGAGGACTCCCAGCTCGGTGATTTCATCGAGGACGAGGACGCGACGATGCCGGTCGAGGCCGTGAGCGAGATCATGC
>CAZHMG010000113.1:0-4595 GCA_964533575.1 uncultured Thermoleophilia bacterium
AACCAGCGACTCCCTGCTTGTAAGGCAGGTGCTCTACCCCTGAGCTAATCGCCCTTCATCACGCAAGTATACGATGCGCGAGGCAGGATGAGGGCGGGGCGCCACTAGCGCCCCGCCCTCATTCTGCCTCGCCTCGTCGATAACGATCGAATCAGATCGGATCGATCTCCCTCCATGTGTTAGGCACCTGCTGCACGGTGAGCGAGAAACGATTGAGCAGATTGGCGATGCAGTCATCGTTGTAGAAGAGGTCCGTCGTGCCCCGCATGTCGTCGTCGGAATCCACCACAATCATGCCATGAACGCCGTACTTGCCATGGCCCTTTTCTATCTGCCCGTCAACATAGATGACTCCGTAGTAGTCACCGCCGCCGCCGTAGTCGAACGTGCCCCCACCCAGGACGAGCAGGATCCCGGGTTTGGCGACCGAGTTGTGCGTTCCCCGGATCTCGTAGCCAGCCGGATCGTCAATCACACACAGTCCGGAGACGCCGCCGTTAGGCGCCCATATCGGATGCGCCGGACTCGCATCAGCTTCATCAGCGGACGTGAAGTAGCGCCCATGGCTTTTCGCCAAGGCGACCAGCCCTTGGACGAGTGTGGGGGTGAACACTTCGTCCGGGGTGAGCGCGGCGTCACCCTGGTTCTGGACGATGGGCGGTGATTGTGAAACGTCAGAAGACTCAATGGTCCCGCGCACGTGCACAGACGTCACGCCTCCCGGGACCACTTCAGTCGGCGGCGCGACCTCCACATGGATCTTTGGGTTGTTGCCGCCGCCGTTGCTGTAGAGATCACCGCCTGCGCATAGGGCCACTCCACGCGGAAAGCTCGTCGTATATGGAATGCGCTCGACAAGGACCTGGATGCGCGTTGCCTTGGGGCCGACTCCCGCCTGCGCCTCGATGTACATCTTGTTGTCGGGAAGGCTGGGATCCGTCGGCTGCCCCTGATCCCACTTGATATTCTTATCGATCGTGTCCTGGTTGTCGTAGTAGTCGACTACCACGAACTGACCCGCTTCCGCATCTGGGAACTCATCGGCGCTGAACTGGTCGCGGAACGCAGTCGTCCACTCATCGGCCGAGAAGTCCGGGCCGGACCCGTCGGTCTCTGGCCAGCTCGCGTTCATGTGATACATGCCAACATCCACAGCGGCCTCCGCGACGTTGAAGGCCTTCGCTCTCATCCGGTCCGAGTAGGTGTTGTGTTGCACGTTAGCTGTGAGAACAACCAGTCCAGATGCAAGCACCGCTAGCGCGGCGATCACACCGATGATCAAGATCAGCCCGGCTCCGCGCTGTCTCTGCCGTAGTCTCACTGCTGCCTTCCTCTCCCCCGGCTGCTACTGCTGATTCCGCAGCTGCGCTGTTGTCTGAAACTCGGCGTAGATCGGTGAGCGAGCGGGGTTCAGGTCGACCATGAGATTGATCTGGACCGAAACCACTCTGCCGCGGTCCGCGCCTGAAACTGTGTTCGTCTGCACGAGCGTGCCGTCGGTGTCGTAGTAGGTGTAGCGGAAGAGGGTCGTCGGGCTCGAAGCCGAAGGCACGATGTCGTTGACGGCGTGGGCCAGCAGCATCCGCGCGCCCTCTCCGCTCGCTTGTTCACTGAGCTGATGGACGTTCGCCGGCCAACCGCCGACATCACTGTCGACGCCCGCGATGACCCCGTCGCCGTCCGAATCGTGAAACCGCCACAACTCCCGATTCGGGTAGAGCCTGAACATGACCAGTCGTGGCTCGACGTTCGGATCGTCATTGCCTGCAATGTTGAAGGTGGTGGAAACGACGATTGTTCGAGCCTGCGCGCGAATCAGGGCAAATTCAGCCGTGTCTGGATGACCTTGCGCATCACGGATCTCACGCTCCATACGGGCCATCGCTTCACGAGCGTGGTCGCGGGCCTTGCTGCTTGTGGCCGAGTAGGAGTACGAGCGACTGAGAGCAAGCCAGCTGACCAGGATCATGACGGTGATGACCGACATGATGCCTATGGCGATGAGCAGCTCTATCATCGACATACCAGACTGGCGGCGACAGGCGAGATGTCTTTTCGAGTAGCCGCCCATCATCAGAAGGAGATCCAGTTGGATCCGCTCGTCAGATCCCCGCTGCCGCTCTTCGACGGCAGTGAGGGGATTCCGCTCGTGGAGGAACTGGCATAGACGTTGTACACGCCGGATGGCAACGTATTCCAGACTACTGACTTGTTCTTCTTGACCTGTTTCCCGGCCGGCTTCGCAGAGAGCTCGACGCCGTCCTGCGAATACCAAGCGCCGGTCCCGACGTTCTGCACCCAGCAGTAGATGCTGCTGCTGCCCGTGTTGCTCACTGTCAGCTCATAGACCGGCTGAGCCTGCGTCGTGACAGGCCCGGCGGCGGAGGTGAACGCAGACACGTTTGCCACGGCATCGATGGCGGCCACGCGGTAGTACCAGGTTGCGGCCCAGCCAGCACCCGAATCCAGGTAGGCATAATTGGGGTGGCTGCCGTCAAGCTGGGTCCAAGGTCCGCCGGCTGAGGCGCTTCTCTCAACGATGTAGCCCAGCACCCCGACCGGGGGCGAGCCAAAATCAACGGAAGGGGTCCACTCGAGGCTGACAGTGCCTGCTCCGGCGAGTGCAGTCGCCGTGAGCCCTGACGGCACGCCCGGCGCTTCAGTATCACTCATAACTGACGGCGTAGCGCCAATTTCATTAGACAGCGCGCTGGCGTTGCCGTCCGCGTCGACCACGCGTACTTGGTAGTAGTACACGCTACCGTTGTCGACCGCAGTGTCCGTGTAACTGGGAGTGATCAGGTCGTCCTGATACAGCTCCAAGGGCTCGGTCGCAGTACGTCGCCAGAGTTCATAGTGCCCGAAATCGCCGATTTGGGACGGGTCCCATGACAGCGACACCACTCTGTCCCCCGACAAGGCCGCCAGTCCACTTGGCGCAGGCGGCACAACCAGCTCGACGATGTACGAACGCGACAGCGTGCTGCCCTGCATCTGATTGGAGGAGAAGGCCGTGACCTCGATCTTGTAGATGCCGTCCTGCGCGCCTGTGTTGTCCCATTGGAACTGATAGCGGCCGGGGAGGCTCATGTACAGGTCTCTGACTTCCTCCGATGCCACCGTCACGCCCGTGAACGAACTCACCGTGAACCTCACCCAGCCACGGTCTTCTGGATCGACAGCCGTAGCGTTCATGCTTTCAATGTCTGCAGCGCTGAGAGTGACGTCGACCACGACGGGTCCGCTGAAGATCGTGGTTCCATCTGGGGTCATGGACGGATTGGCCGGATTCTGAAAGACACTGGCAGGACCGACCTCGTAGCTGGCGATCTCAGGCCCCGCGTACTGCCGGTAGACCAGCGTCTGAAGCACCGCGGCTTTGACTGGAGCCGGTGGTCCGGTCCATGCGACATGAACCTCTACTGACTTGTACTGCTCGGCGCCCGGCTCCGCGTCGGCGGGTACCGACGCAACCGTGTACTGGATGTTGAAGCGCTTGCTGGCGCCTTGGCGCACGAAGTCCCAGTGGGGACCAAACTGCCCCCCGGCGTAGGCGGTGCTCGCCAGATTCTCATTCGTGATCTGGTCGTAGTCGAGCTGGCGCACCTTCTCGATCTTGTCTTGAGCAATCTGCAGGGCGATGTTGCGTGCGTTGTCGGCCGAGTTCTGCTCCTGTGCCTGGACGAACAATGGCACGAGGGCTGCGAATGCGATGCCAGCAATGAGAATGGTAACGAGCAGTTCGATGAAGCTGAAACCGGCGTCGCAGCGGCGCTCGATCGTGCGATTGTCCCCGTTCATGGACCCTGCCTCCGGATAGCGAGGGCGACCTTGTCCCGTTCACTATCGGCCGGGTCCGCCCTTTACGTGAGAGCGCCGCGTGATTTCGTTCTCTCCGCGGACTACGCAGCGCCGATTCGAGCCAAGTATCGGCATGACGGAACTTGTCTGGAGGGGAACGTTTGTCTAGGGGCCGCAGGGCGGCCAGCGCTGGACTAGCTGTTCTTCCCACACACGTTGTTGCCATGAGGGACGCGCGTGATCGGTGGCAGGCCGCCGATGCCTCCATGCGGTCGATGATGATTGTAGCGGGGCAGGAAGCGCGCGAGCTGGGCGGTGCGCTCGTCTGAGCTGTCGTAGGGTCTGGCGTAGGCCCAGCCGTTCACGAGCGTCTTCACGAAGGCCTCGGCCTTGCCGTTCGTCTGCGGCCGGTAGGGGCGCGTTCGCGCCGCGCTCACGCCCTCGCCGCCCAACTCCGCGAGGAAGGCCTTGCTCGTGTAGCAGAAGGCGTTGTCGGTGAGCACCCGCCGCACCGCGATCCCGTGCGCCGCGTAGAAGGCCAAGGCGTTGGCCGCGAACGCCGCAGTCGAGGCGGCAGTCTCGTCGGGCCGCACCTCGGCGTAGGCGAGCCGCGAGTGGTCGTCGACGGCGACGTGCACGACCTCGTGGCCGATGCCGCGGTGCTCATGGGCGTGAGTCCAGCCGCGAAAGCGCTTGCCGCCGCCGGGTCCGATGCGGCTGAGACGCTTCGTGTCGAGGTGCAGGAGGTCGCCCGGCCGCGCGTGCTCGTAGCGCAACGCCGGCGGCCGCGGCTC
>CAZHMG010000114.1:0-4572 GCA_964533575.1 uncultured Thermoleophilia bacterium
TCCCGGCGGTCAAGGGCCAGAGCTTCGCGGCCTACGACCCGCGCGTGCTCAAGGGCACCGGCACCACCTACATCACCAGTCCGCAGGGCGCCGACCACACCGCCGGCAACGCCCTGCCCAGTCCCGCCAATCCGACCTACGACCCCGGTTCCCCCGAGGGACAGGCACAGATCTCCGAGTTCCTGCAGTGCTACTTCGCCGCGATCGATTCGCTGGGCATGTGCCTGTTCGCGACACTCCCGGCCCTCGACATGCCGGAGCTGCAGGGCGAGTTCGTCAAGGCGGCGGCGGCCATCACCGGGGAGGCGCTCCCCGAGGACTACCTCATCAGGATGGGCGACCAGATCGTGCGCGGGGAGCGCGACTTCAACCGCCGCGCCGGCTACACCGCGAAGGACGACCGTCCTCCGGCGTTCATCGTGGAGGAGACGGTCCTGCCGTCCGGTACCCGGTACGACGTCGCCGAGGCCGACCTGGACGCGATGTTCACGAGCTGATCCACGAGAGAAAGAAGACAAGGGCCATGGCCAAAGAGACGCGCAAGGCAGGCAAGAAGAAGCGGCAGCCGGCCGCCAACGGGCCGCTGGAGGCGAACGGAGAGGCGTTCGTCGTCCGCGCTCTGGCGAAAGGGCTGGCGATGCTCGGTCTCTTCGACGCCGAGCATCGCGAGTGGACTCTCGACGAGATGGTCACGGAACTGAAGCTCCCGCGCATGACCGGCTACCGCATGGCGCGGACGCTGCAGAGCGCCGGCTATCTCGTCACGGACCCGCAGAGCGGACGCTACCGTCTCGGTCCGGCCCTTCTCGCCGCGACGTACCTCTCGGAGGGATACGCCGAGCTGGTGGCCATCGCCCGCCCCTACCTGCAGGCGCTCGTCGAGGAGACCGGCGAGTCCGCGACGCTCGCCGTCGACGTCGACGGCGTGGCCGTGTGCGTCGATATGCTCGACTCTCCGCGGCCGCACAAACGTGAGGTCGCTGTCGGTCGCGTCATCGGCGACACCGCCAATGCGCACGGCAAGATGTACGCGGCGTCGATGCCGGACGGCGAACGCGAGCACCTCCTCTCGATGCCGCACGAACGGCTCACGCCCCGGACCATCACCGATCCGGAGGAGCTCGCCGCGGAGCTGCGACGGGCGCGCGAAGAGGGCGTCGCCTTCGACATCGAAGAGCGCAACCTGGGCACGTGCGCCGTGGCCGCGCCTGTCCGGGACCAGATGGGCAACGTCATCGGCAGCATCGGCGTCATCGTGCCGACCGGCCGCTTCGGGGCAGATGAGCGCGAGACCTGCGTGAGCGCCGTGAAGGCGTCCGCCGCGGCGCTCTCGGGTTTCCTGGGGTACGCCCAGGCCGATTCGCGAGCCTGATTCTGGTTCGTCGCGCCGCGGCCGTAGTCGAGGCCACCCGCTAGCCTGACCGGCTCCCATCGGGCGGCCCGCCCGCGTACGACCTCGGACGTGAGAGGCCGTTTCGTAAGCGCGCGTATTGCTGCGCTCCTCGCTCGCTGCTATTGTGATATGGCGATATCATTGTGCGGTAGCCTGGCGGGGTCGCCTCTTGACCGCGGACTCCCTTCAACGCGGGGGAGACTTCCACACCGCGCCAGTGGACCGGTCGGCGTCGAACGCGAGGAGCCGCAGAAGTGGATGTCAAGGACGTCAAGAAGGTAGCGGTCGTCGGTGCCGGCACGATGGGACCAGGTCTCGCCCAGGTGTTCGCCTGTGCGGGACACGCGGTCTCACTGTACTCACGCTCCGAGGCGACGCTCGAAAGGGCGATGTCCATCGCCGCCGCCAACATGCAGACGTTCGCGGGGCACGGCCTCCTCAGCCGCGACGACGTGTCGGCCGCGCTGGCGCGCATCACCACGACGCAGTCGCTCGCGCATGCCGGCGCCGACGCCAGCCTCGTCATCGAGAGCATCGCCGAGAACCTGGAGGCGAAGCGCGCCGTGTTCGATGAGCTGGACCGGGCGTGTGCGGACGACGCCGTCTTCACGAGCAACACGTCATATCTCGACATCTACCAGGTGGTCCCCGAGCGGCGTCTGCCCAACACCGTCATCGCTCACTGGTTCGCGCCGCCGCAGATCATCCCGCTCGTTGAAGTCGTCAAGGGTGAGAAGACCTCGGACGAGGCGGTCGCGCTCGTCGTCGCACTGCTCAAGAAGGTCGACCGCGTGCCCGTGGTCATGGAGAAGTTCGTCCCGGGTTTCTGCATCAACCGGTTCCTGCGCATCATCGGCCGTGAGGTCTTCTTCCTGCTCGACAACGGCTACATGACCGCCGAACAACTTGACCTTGCGGTGAAGGCGAGCATCATCCCACGGGCGATGGTGCTGGGATTCGTGCAGCGGTATGACTTCACGGGTCTCGACCTGAGTCTGAACAACCTGCAGAACGCGGACTTCCTCGAGCCGCCGATCGACAATTCGCCGAGCAGCCTCGTCGAGCACGTAGAAAAGGGCGAGATGGGCGTCAAGAGCGGTAAAGGCTTCTTCGACTACAGCGACAGAGACCTGCGTGAGGTCCTCAAGACTCGCGACGATGCCCTCATCGACGTCTTCAACCAGTCCAAGGACCTGATCTACAAGCGCGTCTGAGACCGGCCTGCGCGCCGTGTGAAGTCACCAAGACCGGCCGGCTCACCCGGCTGGGACCAGCTAGTGGAGGGATGGACCATGAAGCTTCCGCGAGGCAAAGTCATCATCACCGCGTCGCTCAACGGCGCGTTCGTCAACAAGGACATGAACCCCAACGTGCCGGAGCAGCCGGACGAGATCGCGCGCGCCTCCCGTGAGTGCTACGACGCCGGCGCCGCGATCGTCCACATCCACGCCCGTGACGAGCAAGGCAAGCCCGCCGGCACGAAGGAGAAGTTCGCGGAGATCCAGACCGCCGTCAAGGCGGAGTGCAAGGAAGTCATCGTCCAGTTCTCGACTGGCGGCGGGACCAACCTCTCCATCGAGGAGCGCGTCTCGTGTCTGGACGCCGACCCGGAGATGGCCTCGCTCAACATGGGCACGCTGATGCGTCAGACGGGGCCGAACGCCGGCCAGCCCTTCTCGAACATGACCAAGGACATCGAGGCTTGGGCGGCCAAGATGAAAGCAATGCACATCAAGCCCGAGATGGAGTGCTACTCCCAAAGCATGTACCGGGACGTGCACAATCTCATCAAGAAGGACCTGATCGAGCCGCCGTACTACATCAACTTCGTGCTCGGCATGATGCATCAGGGTGCGATCGAGGCGAACCCCGACACGCTGTACTCGATGTACCAGTTCATGCCGCAGGACGCCTATTTCAACACGACGGCCACGGGCGCCGCCGAGCTTCCCATCACCAGCATGGGCATGATCATGGGCGGCTGCGCGCGCGTCGGCCTCGAGGACAACATCTACTACAAGAAGGGCGTGCTGGCCGAGAGCAACGCGCAGCTCGTCGAGCGGACCGTGCGCATCGCCAGGGAGCTCAATCTCGAGCCGGCCACGCCTGACGAGGCCCGAGAGATCCTCGGCGTCGTCAAGAAGTACTGAGCCGGGAGGGGGACCGGGCAATGGAGGATCTCTTTTCACTCGAGGGCAAGTCCGCCGTCGTCGTGGGCGGCGCGGGCGGCATGGGCCGGGCCATCGCCGCTGGACTCATCCGCTACGGCGCGGACGTCGCGCTGGCGGACGTCGACCCGAAGGCGCTCAAGCAGGTCGCCGCGGCCCTCATCGAAGCGACCGGCAAGCCGGTGCGCAGCTACGTCATCGACTGTACAGACGAGGCCAGCGTCAAGCGCGCGGTCGACAGCGCCGTGGCCGACATGGGTGGCCGCGTGGACGTGCTCGTGAACGCGCTCGGGTACAACGTCAAGGGCCCGGCCATCGAGTTTCCGATGGACGAGTGGGACAAGCTCTTCAGCGTCAACGTCAAGGGCGTCATGATGTCCTGCAAGCACTTCGGCGCCCAGATGGTCAAGCAGGGCGGAGGTAAGATCATCAACCTCTCGTCAGTGCGCGGCCAGCGCGGCGCGCTCGGCGGCAACAGCGCCTACTGCGCGAGCAAGGGAGCCGTCGACATGATCACCAAGCAACTCGCCTGCGAGCTTGCCCAGCACAAGGTCTTCGTCAACGCACTCGGCCCCATCATCACGGTGACGCCGATGACGGCTGAGCGCATCAACAACGAGGCGGCCCGCTACGAGCGCATGCTGCTCAACGTGCCTATGGGGCGCATGGCCCACATCGGGGACCTCGTGGGTCCCTCGGTCTTCCTCGCCTCCGCGGCCTCCGACTTCATCACCGGCACCGTCCTGTACGTGGACGGCGGCACGATGTCGTTCGTCTGAGGATGGTGTATGCCCATGCGTGATGTCGTCATCGTCTCTGCCGTCCGCACCGCCCTCGGGCGTGTCGGCGGCGCCATCAAGAGCGTCCAGCCCGAGGAGCTCGCGAAGATCGTGATCCTCGCCGCCGTCCAGCGTGCCGGGGTTGAGCCGGTGTCGGTCGACGAGGTCATCATCGGCCAGACCAAGCAGAGCGCCGACGCCGCCAACCTCGCGCGGGTGGCGGCGCTCAAGG
>CAZHMG010000115.1:0-4313 GCA_964533575.1 uncultured Thermoleophilia bacterium
CTCACACGCTTCGCTTTCATGAACATCAAGCCTCCGAACCTGGTCCATCGAACGTCTTGCGCATGACCTGCGCGCCGGGGCCTTGGCGGAGAGATCGGCCTCCCGGCGCGTCAGGTTGATGCGCTTGTTAGGTCTGCCCGCCATGAGCCTACGGCCTGAAGAGGAGCTCGCCAATGGTGCCGTCTCCACGCTCCAGATCGGCAATGCGCCGTTCAGCGAGTTCCGCAAAGCGCTTAAGTTCGCGCTCGAGCGTCCAAGCACGCTCGGTGAGAAGGCTGATGTCTGCGAGTTCCTCGCGTGCCATGAGGTCTTCGTCAATGCGAGCCGCGAACAGGTCATAGAGGCTGTGAGTGAGGTAGTTGCGCTGGCGTTTCAGTGTGCGCATGATGTCCAGCCCATTGGCGGAGAGAAGACCATTCTCCCCGAGCTTCTTCACCAGGCCACCGAGGGTTGCGGCCTCGCCGACATGCACACGGTTGAGAGCCAGGAACTGGCGCAGGTCGGATTCAAGCCGCGCCGCGGCCAGTGTCATGCGACCAAGAGCAGCGCAGCAGTTCGAGTCGCCGCTGAGGATCTCATACGTACCCAAGACCACCTCCCGTCGGCCAGACCTAACGTTTCGCGCATAACCTGCGCGCCTCACGGTTTGAGCTTACTAGCATAGACGTTGGGCGCGTCAGGTTGATGCGCTTGTTAGGTGCATTCAAACTTGCCAACCGTACAGCCCCCCGGTCGAGTTGAGTCCCAGACTTCGATCAGCGTCGGCTTTGCGCGTTCGTGCCAGTATCGGATGACACGCATGTCGGCGGCCGGAACGACGCCGTGCAAGAGCTGGCAATCGGCAATCGCGAAGGCGGCGCTGACGGATTGCGCCTTCACGTGGAAGTGCGGCGGCGGGTGCTCGTCCGAGCGGATCTCAACGCGGAGGCCGCGCTGCAGGTTGGCGACAAGGCGGCGGTCCTCAACCAGTCGCAGCACACCGTCGACGTCATCCACGCGGCACAATCCGGTTGAGAGCAGAGCATCGAGCCACTCAGCCCAGTCATCAAACGAGCGAAGTTCGCGTGGATCAACCAGACAGAAGAACGGCTTACCTCTTGCGATGTCCCTCGATGGCCCCATCTACGATTGCACCTAACGTCTTGCGCATGACCTGCGCGCCGAGGCCTCGGAGGAGGGATCGGCCTCCCGGCGCGTCAGGTTGATGCGCTTGTTAGGTGGCCTTCGCACCGACGGAATCACTCCATGTGCCCCGCGAGCGCTTGGGCATCGGCGACACACGCTGCGAGCGTGGTGGCCGGATTCGTGCCGTGACGGTGCGCCCTGCGCCCCCATTCGTCGACGGCCTCGGCCTCGAACGCGCCGGCGCTCGTCTCGTCGAGCCGGAAGTGCCAGCCAGGCACTCCGCCGTCGATGGGATACCGAGCGGACAGCTTGGCAGCGTCGAGTCGAGAAACCTCACCCTTCATGGCCCACCTAACGTCTCGCGCATGACCTGCGCGCCCCGCGGTTTGAACTTACTACCATAGACGTTGGGCGCGTCAGGTTGATGCGCTTGTTGGGCACCAGCCGGTCATGGGCTGGCCTGCGCTTGCGGCGAGGAGAGTGTGAGCGGTGTCCACTCTCTACCTGCCACCTTCGGGCGTGTGGCTACGGTGGTGGCGCGCGCACGGCCTCCACCGTAGGGCAGGATCACCCCCCAGTCGAAGGGCTTGCCGCTGGCGTCCGTGAAATCGCCGCGCACAAGGACGACGTAAGTCGGCGCCGACGGGCTCGGACTGGCGCTCACATCGACTCACGACTCGTCGCCAATCAGACGGAGCGCCTCCGCCTGTGGCAGCGCCATCCACCAGGCCTGCAGGGCGCCATAGCGAACGGCGAGTGCGCTGAGCTCAACGAGCGGCGCCGGCGAGCCCGTCGAGGGCGATGGCGCTGGTGATGAGTCGGCACAGGCCGAGAGCGCGAGTAGGACGAAGATGCCGAGCACGGCGGCGGCGGTGCGCATGACCGAGCTCATGACCCCTCCCATGTTTCTGTGTGCCCAACAATTCTTCTGCAGTGAGTGTGGAGCGCGTATCGCTGCAGGTTGCGTCTGTGTACGTGATTTGGGTGTCATATCGGGTGATTCTTTCATTTCCGTGATCGCCCGACTAGACCCGCATCCGGATGCCGTTGTCACGTGGGACATATGCTGTTCTGTGTAAGCACGTTCAATAGGCGTCCATTGGACTACGTACACCATGACCTCCCCGGTTCAGGACATGGGTGTAGATCATGGTGGTGCTGACTTCCTTGTGCCCCAGCAGTTCCTGAATCGTGCGGATGTCGTAGCCCGTCTCGAGCAGGTGGGTCGCAAACGAGTGGCGCAGCGTGTGGCAGCTGGCATGCTTGGTGATCCCCGCTCTCGTGACGGCCTCCCTCATCGCCCGCTGCATGATGGTGGGATGCACGTGATGGCGCCCCTGCTCGCCCGTCTGAGCGTTGCGCCAGCGGCGCTCCTGCGGGAACACCCACTGCCAGCGCCACTCTGCCGAGGCGTTCGGGTACTTGCGGTCGAGGGCGTCGGGCAGAGATACGCGACCCCAGCCGGCGGCAAGATCGTGTCCGTGCACGGCCTTGCAGCGCTGCAGGTGCTGCCGCAGGTCGTCTGTGAGCGCGAGCGGCAGCATCGTCACCCGGTCCTTGCCGCCCTTGCCGTGGCGAATCGTCAGCTCGCCGCGGGCAAAGTCGAGGTCCTGCACGCGCAGGCACAGGCACTCGGTCAGTCGCAGGCCGGAGCCGTACATGAGCGACGCCATGAGCAGCTTGTCGTCGCGGAGCTGGGCGAGCACGGCGCGGACCTCGTCGCGCGTCAGCACGACCGGCACGCGCAGCGGCCTGCGGGCGCGCACCACCTCGCCCAGCTCGCCCACCTGCCGTCCGAGCACGTGCCGGTAGAGGAAGAGCAGCGCCGAGAGCGCCTGCGTCTGGGTCGAGGCGCTGACCTGCTCGTCGACGGCAAGATGAGTCAGGAATGCGTTGATCTCCGCCTCGCCCATCTCCGCGGGGTGCCGCAGACCATGGAAGCGGATGTAGCGCCTCGCCCACAGGCAGTATGCCTGCTCCGTGCGGAGGCTGTAGTGGCGCGAGCGGATGGCTTCGCGCAATTGGCTGATGAGCTGTGACACCTGGCCCTGAAGGTGAGCTGAGCGACTCGAGCGGTCGAGCGGCTGATGCTGTCGCACCGGCATCGATTCTGAGGCTCAGGGCGCAGAGATCAAGAGGCCGCGGGCAACGTCAACCGGCTGGGGCGATGCAGACCGCGGCTGGGGCGGCTGCGGCAGGGGCGTTGTACCACGCGCCGCGGGCGCTCAGCCGAAGACGGCGCGCAGGTAGTAGACCCAGAAGCCGCCGATCTCGCGAGCGACGAGGCGCGGCGTCTGGACGATGGGCTGCGAGCCGCGCGCCGGCACGGTGAGCACGTCGAAGCCGGCGCGCGCGTACGCCAGCTTGATCCGCGGCAGATGGTAGAACTGACTGACGGCGAGCAGCCTCGGCTGCTGGTCGTCCTCGCCGTTGACGGGACCGATGAGCGCCGCCGTATTGTGCACGGTCGCGTCGGTGGTCACGCCCTGTCCGTCGACGATCACGGCCTCCGCGGGCACGCCGGACTGCACTGCGAAGTCACGCATGGCCTCGGCCTCGTTGTACCCGCTGTCTCCCACGCCGCCGGAGACGAGGAGCTTCTCCACCAGGCCGGTCTCGTACAGCTCCACGGCAGTCGTCATCCGGTCGCGCAGCGACGTGGAGAGGGCGCCGCTGTCGTGGACCTGGGCCCCGAACACGACGGCGACAGCGGCCTCGCGGCGGTAGTCCGTCTCTCCGAAGAAGAACACCTGCGCGATCGGGAAGGCAAGCACGGCGATGACCGCAGTGACGAGCACGATGAGACCGGCCCCCCAGCTCCAGAACCGTGCGGGGCGCGCCCACACGGCGGCCGCGGCCACGAAGACCAGCACGGCGCACAGCAGGAACGACAGGGGCAGCGGGATGCGCGGCTCGATGTCGCCGGCGCCCCAGACCTGATAGAAGACGATGCCGTTCCAGGCGGTGGCCGCCGCGAGCGCCACCGCAACTGCAACCGTCACGGAGCGCCGCCAGAGCGCCATGCGCGGGAGTACCGCGTAGGCGGCGAGCACGAGTCCCGCGAGCCCGAGGACGATCGACGCCGTGAGCGAGCCGAGCCACGGCAGATCGATCCACCAGACGGTCGGGTCGAAGCCGCCGGCATCGCCGCCGGCGCGGATGACGCCGATGAGGCTCACCAGCGTGAA
>CAZHMG010000116.1:0-4224 GCA_964533575.1 uncultured Thermoleophilia bacterium
AACACGGACCGGCCCGCCAAGATGACGCTCCCCGGTCCGTTTACGATGGGGCAGCAGGCCAAGAACGAGTTCTACAAAGACGACGAGGAGATGGTGATGGACTTCGCCGTCGCTCTCAACGAGGAGGCGCACGACCTGCAGAAGGCCGGCGCCGATGTTATCCAGCTCGACGAACCGTGGCTGCGCAACGATCCGGAGGCCGCCTCGCGCTACGCCGTAAAGGCAATCAATCGCGCGCTGCAGGGCCTGACCGTGCCGACCGTGATCCATCTGTGCTTCGGCTACGCGGCAGTGGTGCCGGGAACTTCCAAGCCCGCCGGCTACGCGTATCTGCCGGAGCTGGCGGACACCATCGCCGAGCAGATCTCCATCGAGTCCGCCCAACCCAAGGTCGACCTCGGCGTGCTGAGGGAGCTGTCGGGCAAGAAGATCATGCTGGGCGTCCTCGACCTGGGCGACCTCACGGTCGAGACGCCGGAGCTGGTGGCCGAGCGGCTCCGGCGCGGCCTCCTGTACGTGCCGCCCCAGAACCTGATCGCGGCGCCGGACTGCGGCATGAAATACCTGCCGCGCGACGTGGCGTTCGGCAAGCTCAGGGCGATGGTCGCGGGTGCGGCGATCGTGCGGAAGGAGCTCTCATGACCGGGCTGAAGGCGGCCGGACGGGGCATCGCCTGCGTGCCAACCGTGGGTGGCGGAGGCATGAGGGTTACGCCCTCAATCATCGTCCGACGCAGGAGAGAGCCGGTTTTCTGGACGACCTGCGCGCCGGCGAGGCATGCGCAGCACGACAAACACTCTCCCGATCTTGCATGGTTGTTCCCGGCTTGATGACCGGATAGCCTTCTCGAGGGCGGGGAAACCGGCGGGGGTTGTCGTTTCCATGGCCGCCGGTCGATCGCAGAGGAGACGTGTCATGCAGCGCCGTTCTTTCCTGATTGGCTCGTCGGCCGCCGTCGCGGCCGTTCACCTCGGGGGCTTCCGGGCAATGGCCCAGGCACGCCCCGGCGAGCTGGTCTGGGCCGACAATCTTCCCAACGGCCTCGACCCGCACGTGATCTTCGACGTGCCGATGCAGTTCTACATGCTGAACATCTACGACCAGCTCTACCAATACGAGGGCAACCCGCCGCAGCTGAAGCCGTGGCTCGCCTCCGGCCACACGGTGAGCCCCGACGGCCTGGTCTGGACGTTCACATTGCGCGACGCGAAATTTCACGACGGCTCGCCGATCACGGCCGCGGACGTCGTTTATTCCTTCCAGCGCCTGCTGGCGATCAAGCGCGGCCCCGCGGCCGCCTTTCTGCCGGTGCTGGCGCCCGACAAGGTGACCGCGCCGGACGCCAAGACCGTCAGGTTCGAGCTGAAGCACGCCTACCAGCCGTTCCTCTCGGCCATGCCGCTCGTGTGCATCATGAACCCGCGCGTCATCAAGGCCAACGAGAAGGACGGCGATTGGGGCCAGGCATGGCTCGCGTCGAACGCGGCGGGCTCGGGCCCCTACATGCTCGACGCGGCGACCTACAAGCCGGTGGAGGAGCTCGACATGAAGCGCTTCGCCGCGCATTTCATGGGCTGGGCGCACAACCCGAAGGCCATCGATATCGTGCGGTGCCGCAACATCAAGGAGACCACCACGCGCGTGAACGCTCTGCTCAAGGGCGACATCGACGCCACCGACAGCTACCTGCCGACCGATCAGGTCGAGCGCGTGAGCAAAGCCAAGAACGTGCGCGTGATCCAGGACGAGACCATGCGCGTCATGGTCATCCGCATGAACAACCAGAAGCCGCCGTTCGACAACGTGCACTTCCGCCGCGCCATCAGCCATGCCTTCAACTACAAGGGGTTCATCTCCGGCGTGCTGAAGGACTACGCGGTGCGCAACGCCGGTCCGATCCCGCAGAATCTCTGGGGAGCGCCAAAGGACCTCAAGCCCTACGAGTACAGCCTCGATCTGGCCAAGGAGGAGCTTGCCAAGGCCAAGGCGCAGGGTGCGCCGGTCGATCGCGAGGTGGAGATTCACATTCAGCAGCAGCTTGCCCAGACCACGCAGGCCGCGCAGGTGCTGCAGCAGGACCTGCGCAAGATCGGCGTGAACCTCAAGATCGCGCCGAACCTGTGGGCCAACATCGTGTCCTCGACGTCGAAGGCCGACACCACGCCCGACATGTGGGTGCACTGGGTCTCGACCTATTTCGTCGATCCCGAGAACTGGATCGGCCAGATGTACGACAGCCAGTTCCACGGCACCTGGAAGGCGTCGAGCTGGTACAAGAACGCCAAGATGGACGGGCTGCTGAAGGAGGCGCGGGAATCTTCCGATCAGGCCAAGCGCCAGGCGCTCTACGAGGAGGCTTCGCGCATCGTGGTCGCCGACGCCGTCGACATCTGGATCTACAACACCGTGCAGATTCGCGGCATCAGCGCGCGCGTCCAGGGGTACAAGTTCTCCCCCGTCGGATCCGGCGCGGAATTCAGGCACATGTCGCTGACGAGCTGACCCTATGGGCCAGCTTCAACAGGGTCGGCGGCCGCGAGAAGGGACTTCATGACACGGTTCATCTTGCGTCGCCTGCTTCTCGTCCTGCCGTCGCTGTTCGGTCTGCTCGTCCTGACGTTCGTGATGCTGCGGGTGCTGCCGAACGACCCGTCGGCCGCGCTGGCCGGCGAGAACGCGACGCCGGCGCAGATCGCGGCCGTCCGGAAGGCCTACGGGTTCGACGAGCCGATCTGGAAGCAATTCGTCATCTACCTGAGGCAGGTGGCGCAGGCCGATCTCGGCAACTCCATCATCAGCAGCCGGCCCGTGGCGACCGACATTGCGTTGCGCCTGCCGGCGACGATCGAGCTCACGCTCTGCGCGCTCGTCTTTGCGACGCTCGTCGGCGTCCCGCTCGGCACGCTGGCCGCCGTCTGGCACAACTCGCCGTTCGACCACATCATGCGCATCGTCACGGTGGGGGGGCTCGCCATCGCCGCGTTCTGGTTCGCGATCATCCTGCAGCTCGTGTTCTCCATGAGCCTCGAGTGGCTGCCGCTGAGGGGCCGACTCGCCGTCGGCACGCCGGAGCCGGCGAAGCTCACGGGCCTGTTCCTGGTCGACAGTCTCCTCGCCGGCCGGCTCGATCTGTTCTGGGACGCCTTCCAGCATATCCTAATGCCGGCGTTCACTCTCTCCCTCGGCGGCCTCGCTTCGATCGCGCGCTTCACGCGTGCGGGCGTCCTCGACACGCTGCAGAAGGACTTCGTGGGGTACGCGGAGGCCGCGGGCTACCGCACGCGCAGGATCATCTGGGTGTACGTGCTGCGCAACTCGGTGGTGGCCGCCACCACGCAGATCGGCCTGCTGTTCGGGGCGCTGATCTCGAGTGCAGTGGCCGTGGAGGCGATCTTCGACTGGCCCGGCATCGGCTCCTACGCCGTCAACGCGATCCTCACCTCCGACTACAAGGCGATCTTGGCCGTCACGCTCGTGGTCGGCGTGATCTATGCCATCGTCAACATCGTGGTCGACGTCACGCACGCGCTGCTCGACCCCCGCGTTGCCGAGAGCCTCTGATCGAAGGCGGGCGATGCTGATCCTCAAGAAATTCCTGCGCGATGTGCCGGCCGTGCTCGGCTTCGTCATCATCGTCGCCGTGGTCGCCATAGCCCTCGTCGCGCCGCTGGTGGCGAGCGCGGAGTCCGTCTACGACGGCAACATCATGGAGCGGCTGAAGCCGCCGTCGAGCGAGCATTGGTTCGGCACCGACAACCTCGGCCGCGATATCTTCGCCCGCGTCATGGTCGGCGCGCAGGGAGCGCTGATCGTCGCGCTTTCGGTGGTTGTCCTCGCCATTGCCATAGGCGTACCGGCCGGCCTCTACGCGGGCTACACCACCGGCTGGGCGAGCGAGCTCGTCATGCGTGTAACGGACGTGTTCCTGTCCGTGCCGCAGCTCATCCTGGCGCTGGCGGTGGCCCAGCTGATCGGCAAGGGTCTCGAGAGCGCGATGCTGGCGCTGGCACTGACGTACTGGCCGTTCTTCTGCCGGACCGTGTTTTCCGAGACCCGGCGCGTGCGCAACACGCTGTTCGTCGACGCGCTGCAGGGCATCGGCGCCTCGCAGTGGCGCATCCTGCTGGTGCATGTGCTGCCGAACGTGGCCTCGCCCGTGATCGTCCGCGCCACCATCGGCATGGGCTTCACGATCCTGACCACGGCCGTGCTGGGCTTCCTCGG
>CAZHMG010000117.1:0-3967 GCA_964533575.1 uncultured Thermoleophilia bacterium
CCGGGCGCCATGCCGGGGCGGTCCGGGGGCACGGCCGCGGAGAGGATCGTCAGGGTGAGCGGCGTCACGATCGCGCCGCCGACGCCCTGCAGGGCCCGCGCGGCGATCAAGGCATCGATGCTCGGCGCCAGCGCCGCCGCCGCGGAGCCGGCCGTGAAGATGGCAAGGCCCACCAGGAACATCCGCTTGCGCCCGAACCGGTCGCCGAGCGCGGCGCCGGTCAGGAGCAACACGGCGAAGGTCAGCGTGTACGCATTGACCGTCCACTCGAGACCTGACAGCGAAGCTCCCAGGTCGGCCTTGATCACCGGCAGCGCGGTGGTCACGACCAGGTTGTCGAGCGACACCATGAAGACGGCGACGCTGGTGACCACGAAGGTCCAGAAGGTCATTGCTCGTGCACTCATCTCTCTCATCTCCTTGCGGTCCCGGAGCCCCGCCCCGCCGACCCATGTAATGACTTAGTAATCACTTACTTCTGAAGACCTGGAGAGGGGCGGGTCCGGCCAAGAGCCGGGCACCCGCCCCGCGTTCTACTTCGTCTGCGCCTCCACTCCGGTGCGCTTCACCTTGCCGACCGCGTCGACGGCCATCGCCGCCAGCGCCGATCCGGTGACCGGGCACATGATCCGCGCCCAGTCGGCGTCCACCTCGGTGAGGTCCATCGCGGCCACCACGTTCATGAGCATGCCGTAGGCCATCCACTCACGGATTGCCGCTTCCGGAGCCCCGGAGGCCGACTGCACGAAGTCCACCAGGCGCAGCATCTCGTCGCGCACGACGTCGCGGATCTCCTCGTCCGCGCACGTCGCGTAGGCCTGCATCTGCATGAGCAGGAGGCTGCGGTCGTCCAGCATCTGCTGGTACGCGACGCCCATGGCCATCAGGATGTCGGCCTGGCCGGCGTCTTCGCCAGCCTCCGCTGCGGCCGTGCGGAACGCCGCGACCGTGCGCTCAAAGGTACGCTGCACGGCAGCGATGAAGAGCGCCTTCTTGGTGCCGAACAGCTGGAAGAGATACGGCTGCGACACGCCGACCCGCTTCGCGATCGCCTCGACCGGCGTGCCGTGGAGGCCGCCAATGGCGAATTCACGCGTGGCGGCCTCGATGATCTCCCGCCGGCGCTCTTCCTTGCTGCTGCGTGTCGTTGCTTTCATGGGGAGCAGTGTACCATAAGTTAGTGGTCACTAAACAACCGTTTGTTGAAACAGCTTGGCCCAAAATGACGAATCCAGGTCTCCCGCCCGTGTACTCGCGTCGGATGCAGCGACTGGGCTTTAGGCGGGCAGCGTCTTGTTCACACGCTCGAACACCTGCTCGAAGCGGTCCAGAGTCGACGTCGCTAGGGCCGGCAGCGGTCCCAGCGGTAGGGCTCGTCGAGGATGTAGGCGTAGGCGCGGCCCTCGAGCGCCGCCTGGTCGGCGCGGTCCTGCTCGAGCCCGTCGAGGTACTTCAGGAAGAGGAGCCACGATGTCTGCGGTGTAGTCGAGCTCGGTGGTGCAGCCCGCCTCTTTGCAGAGCACGTCGTCGATGTTCTTGAAGGCTTGCTCGAACACGGGCACCGACCCTTCCCCCGAGGTAGATCGTCAACCGCATCCTATTGCAGATGCAGGACGGCTTGGTGGACGCCGAACTGCGCCGCTCGTCACGTCATCTGTTCAGCCAGGCCCTCAAAGAACGCGCCCACCACCGCGACCGCTTCCAATCTGAGGCGTTCCTCTTCCTCGGCGTCGTCGGCAGCCTGGTCGAAGAGGAACTTGCTGTAGTGTCCCGGCGCATCCATGGCCGCATGCTCGAAGTGGGCCTCCAGTTTGCCCAAGGCATCGCGGACGACCTCGCGCTCGATCACGGGGCTCCTTGCGGCATCGACACCCGCACCTGGGGTCCCCCCGGCCAGTTGCCCAAGGTGAAGACGATGTCGTAGGCGTCCTCGTGCTTCACCGAGCCACGCTCGTGAAGCGCAAGGGACTTGAGCGTGAGAAACGGAACGAGGTTCGCCACACGGATCGTGCCGAAGCTCTCATTGCCGTCAGGGAGTCGCCCCGGATCTCGCGCTCCACGAAGTCCTCAGCGACCAGGCTCGCTCCGCGAGCCTCGAACGCACCCAGCTTCGCGCCCGTATTGTGCCTCGGGCGCGCGATGGAGCCCGGCTCGCCGCCCTGCTCCGTCATGAACTCGATCATGACCGTGCTGCCGTCAATGATGATGCTCCATCGGAACGAGACTTGATGGCCCGTCGTGTCGGCGTACACCTCGAAGCCGGCCCGGCGCATGTTGGCCACCAACGTCTCGTATTGCTCCGGGCCTTCGTCCACGACGGCTACCCCGACGACCAAGTCCACATCCGTGGTGCCGACATGGGGCCTCGCGAAGGCGGGCAGGTCGGTGATGAGATACCTGGGCACCAGCCCGCGGGCGAGGAAGATGCGCTCCCACCATAGGCCGCCGGCGCACTTCAGCAGAGTGAGCGCCGCGCGCTCACAGAGTCGGCTGGTGTCGTCGTCGTAGTCGATCGCGCGCGGTATCTCGGTCATTCAGATGCCCAGCACTGTCTCTCGCAGAAAGACCGCCTGCTCCTCGCCGCGTCTGGGGTCCTCGAGCAAATCCGCGTAGATCCGCAAGGGGTTGGCGACGACGGTTCGCTCCAAGACCCCCGTCGCGAACAACGGTGCGTCTGTCTTCGCACGCAGCACGACGACGTTGCCTCCCTTCTGAAGAGGCTCGGCTCCCAAAGCGCCGGCCACATGGCCTCCGCTCACGGCCGCATCCACCCAGACCTCACACGTCCGCGCGTCAGTCACATGTGGTGCGACCAGCAACGCGGCACATGCGCCCGTGACGGCGTGATCGATGTGTCCTTCTGCCAGCCTCCGGGAGACTTGCCCCGCAAGGTCCGTCGGACCTTGGCCCAACACGAAGGTCGCCAGCAACCGGCGCCGTTCCCTTCGTGCGAACGGCGCCCAGGCGTCGAGCACGGCGCCTCTGTCACGGAGTCGTCGGCGTTTGCCTGGCCCCGCCCCCTCGACGTCGACCAGATCCAGCTCTTCGAGGCGGCTCAGCGCGGTCTGCGCCGTCCCCGGAGCGACACTCGCGGCGTCCGCAAGCTCCGTCACCCCCCACCACTCGGCGTCCCTCAGAAGCATCTCCTGCACGGCGATACCGATTCGTCCGCCGAGGCCCGGTTGCAGCGGGTGGCGGCCTCCGTCGGGCTCACACGGCCGTTGACGGTCTATCGCAATGAACGGCGCGTGGCTGTGGAAGACGAACCGGCAGTCGTCCAGGTAGTTCGCTCCCTCGTGCCTCAGGAGTTCGAGCGCGCCGGTTGTGAACCGCTGCGCCACGACCACGGCGGGATGCGGCCCCTCGTCGCGCTTGATCCGGGTGAGCGCATCGCGCACCTGCTGAGGCCGACCGTGGCCGGCGCTGATGGCGTGTATGACAAGCTCCGCTTCAGGCGCGCGGATCCAAACGCGGTCGCCGCGAGCTTCGGCCAGCGGAAGGCCGGCCTCGCGGAAGGCCCCTTCGAGCTCTCTTGCTTTGACGCTCTCGTCCACGTTATTCAGTCCTAGCGGAACATTCATGTCTGACATGAATATGACTATATGGCTGAATATGAGCCCCCCCGTGTCAACAGGTAAAGCAGTCGACGACCTCTCGGGAGCCCTCGGACCCCGAGTCTGCAAAGAGGAGCAGGGCCTACCCCCGCCTCCAAGGACGGGATCGGTCCTGCCTCCTCAGGCCATCCCTGATTCCTCAAGGGTCAAGACGAGAGAGCGCAGCTGAGGGCCGAGGCCGCCCGCCCAGGCGCGGATCGCCTCCCAATCCCGCTCGTCATGCGCGACCTCGCCGTGCAGCGGCGAAGCCGGCAGCGCGGCGATCATCTTGTCCTTGAAGCCGAGCCGCGCCGGGTCGTAGGCGCCGACGAAGACGGCCGTGGCGGCCGGAGTCGGGACCGGCAGCTTGGCCA
>CAZHMG010000118.1:0-3819 GCA_964533575.1 uncultured Thermoleophilia bacterium
GATCATCATCATCGGCATCCTCGCCGCGATCGCGATCCCGATGTTCCTCAACCAGCGCCAGAAGGCCAAGGACGCGGGCGTCAAGGAAGGCGTGCACGCGATCCAGATCGGCGTGCAGTCCTTCGCCGTCGACAACAACGACATCTACCCGGCGACCGGCGAAGTGGGCGCTGCTCCGGCCACGTATGCTGACGTGAACACCGACGTTGTCGCCCCGTGGCCAGATGATCCGTTTGCCGCCGCCGCCAACACGGCGATGGCACCGGGTGTGGTCGCAGGCACCTATGCCTACGCGCAGGGAACGATCGACATCGCCGGCGATACGTACACGTTGGACGGGTACGGCGCCGGAGACGTGGTCATCATCGAGACGCCCTGACGCTTACTTCAGGCTTGGGCTGACGAGGGGGCGGGGCCACATCGCCCCGCCCCCTCGTTCTCTGTGTCAACGATCTGCTGGTGGCCCGTGCGTGACTTCCCTCCCCCGAGGGCCGGGCCTGACGTTTTGGGGCGGGCATGAGCAGCTACGGAAACAGAAGCGCGTCTAACGAGCGAGGATTCACGCTCATCGAACTGCTGATCGTGATCATTATCATCGGCATCCTCGCCGCGATCGCAATCCCGATGTTCCTCGAACAACGCCAGAAGGCGAAGGACGCGGGCGTCAAGGAGGGCGTCCACGCGATCCAGACCGGCATCGAGAGCTGGAGCGTAGACAACAACGCGAACTACCCGGACACGGGCAACGTGGACGAAGGTGTCGCGGAGGCGGCGGGCGTCGGCTCCGCCATTCTCTCTCCTTGGCCGCACGACCCCTACGCCGCGATCGCGACGACGTTCATGTCGCAGGGCCCCACGGCGGGCCACTACGACTACGATGCGGTGGTCATCGGAGGGGTGAACGTCACGTACACCCTTGCGGGCATCGGGCAGGACGACCTTCCCGTCATCTCGTTCCCGTGAGTCGAGGCGAACAGCGCGAGCGCTTGGGGATGAGCTGCAGCCGACCCGCGTCTGTGTGAGAATCACCGCGTGAACACGAAGCAGTCGCCTCCCTCACCAATGTTGCGTCTCGATGGCGTGTGCAAGACCGTCCACACAGGCTTCAAGCGGACCCGCGTCGATATCCTTCGCGGCGTCGACCTCACAGTCGGGGAGAATGAAGTCGTCGGCCTGCTCGGGCCCAACGGGGCGGGCAAGACGACGTCCGTCAAGGTCGCCCTGGGGCTGATGCGTCCGACTGCGGGTACGGTGGAGCTCGGCGTCCCCGATCTCGGCTCGGTGGGGTACCTGCCTGAGAACCCCTACTTCTACGACTATCTCTCGGGCAGGGAGTTCCTCCTCTTCTGCGATCGGCTTCTTGAGATGGACCGCGAGTCGCGTGCTGCCCGAGCCGCGAGCCTCCTTACCGACGTTGGCCTGACCGACGCCGCCGACACCCACTTGCGCAAATACTCCAAGGGAATGCTGCAGCGCATCGGCATCGCGCAGGCGCTCATCAACGACCCCGAGCTCATTCTGCTGGACGAGCCCATGACCGGGCTTGACCCGGTCGGCCGCCTTGAGCTGAAGCGCATCATCCAGAAGCTGCACGCCGACGGGAAGACGATCATGTTCAACTCGCACGTCCTGTCCGATGTCGAAGAGCTCTGCTCCCACATCGCGATCATGCGGCAGGGCGTGGTCATCTGGACGGGCACGGTGTCGGAGGCTCTCGCGGAGTCTCACAACCTTGAGGACTTCTTTATGCAGGTAGTCACTGCGTGAACCAGACCATCGCCATCGCCATCAACACGTTCAAGGAGACCATCCGCGACCGCGTACTGGCCGTCATCATCGTGTTCGCGCTCATAATGATCGTCGCCGGCCTGTGGCTCGGGAGCATCAGCCTCGGCCAGCAGGGCCGCATGATGAAGGACTTCGGACTGGTGGCGGTGACCGGCTTCGGCCTGATCGTCGCAGTCTTCGTCGCGGCGGGCCTGGTGCACAAGGAGGTGGAGAAGCGCACGGTGTTCGTACTCTTCTCCAAGCCTGTGAGCCGTGCCGCCTTCATCGCCGGCAAGTTCCTTGGTCTCTGCGGCACGATGGCGGTGGTGATGGCGGGAATGGGGCTCTTTCTCTTCGCGCTGGTCTGGGCCGTCGCGGGAGAGGCATCCGGCACGGTGCTGCTCGCCGTGCTCATGGTTTACGTCCAGTTGCTCACGGTGATGGCCGTGACGATCTTCTTCTCCACGCTCGGCTCGGCCATACTCGCTGCTGTGCTCGGCATCTGCGTGTTTGTCGCCGGTCAGCTCAGTCATAACGTCCTACAGCTCACGCGCCTCGGCAAGAACGCGATCACCGAAGCTCTCTCCTGGGTCGTGTACGTGATCATCCCGAACCTGTCTGCAGTGGACGTCAAGGCGGGCGCCGTGGGCGAGGAGACGCTGGCCTGGGGTCAGGTAGGGCTGTGGGCGCTCTACCTCGTCGCTTACATGGTCGTCGTGTTGGCGTTTGCGACTCTCATCTTCCGCCGCAAGGAGTTCTGAGCGTGCTGAGGCGGGTGGTCGTCATGCTGATCGTGGTTCTTTGCGCAGCCGGAGTGGTGACCTACCAGGCGACGCGCCCGGCAAAGGCGTCAGGCAATCCGAGCCCTTTCGTGCCTTCCCCACGCTTCTTCCTCGACTTCTCGCCCAGTTTCCGCACGTCAATCGCCGATGCCTATTACCTCAGCATGATGCAGTACTACGGCACGTATCACGGAAAGGCGGCCAAGCTCGGCTCTCTGGCGGCGATGAGCGATCTCGTCACGTCGCTGAGTCCTAGGTTCACGACGGCCTATCTCTTCGCCGCCTTCGCGTTGGTCGATACGGGGCATCCAGAGCTGGGGTATGCCTTGCTCCAGAAGGGGTTCAAGGCGAACCCCGAGGATTGGCAGTTCCCCATCGTGCTCGGCTTCTTCGCGTATCACTACGGATTCGGGCAGGACAAGTCCCTCGAAGCTGCCGAGTGGTACCAGCAGGCGGCGGCCCTGTCCGGCAGCCCTGACTATGTCTCGCGCCTCGCCGCCGTCCTCTTGGGCAAGGGCGGCGAAACGGAGAAGTCGATCCTGCTGTGGGGTCAGGTCTACGTCGAGGGTGACAAGTACTCACGCAAGAAGGCCGTCGACGGGATCGACCGGATCCTGCCGGACGAGAAGGAAGCGCGCATGAAGGCTGTCGCCCCTCTGTACGGCACCATGGCGCAGGATGAGTTCGACAGCTTGATTGCCGAGCTGTTCAAGGGGTACGAATGACAGCGTACGCGAAGGGAGAGACGTCCTGCTATCGCCCTCGCGGAACTGCAGGTTTCGGCCTCGTCGAGGTACTGATCGTGATCGTCATCATCGGAATTCTCGCGGCGATCGCGATCCCGATGCTCCTTGGCCAGCGGGAGCGGGCTAAGAACGCGAGCGGCTCGAGGGCGGTCGCGCGATCATGATCGCAGTGCTGACGTACGCCGCCCGGCAGGGCGAAGGCGACACGTGGCCGGCGTGGGCTGACAAGGCGTTGTTGGTGGCAGCCGGCGTCATTGCGGCGGACGAGTGGCCGGCTGACTCGTTTGCGGACGGTGGCGACATGCAGCCGGTGGCTGGTCCGGGCGACACTGCACCTGGCCGCTACCTGTACCAGGAAGCGTCCGGCCACGCGCAGACCGGTCGCCATGAACTTGTGGTCTATCGCAACAGCGCGGACCCGTTCGTCATGCCTTGAGCATCGAACTGTTAGCAGCCCGACCGTGACCGCCCTGCTCGTCGTCATCGCCGCCGTCTACGGCCTCCTCATCGGCAGCTTCCTCAAC
>CAZHMG010000119.1:0-3750 GCA_964533575.1 uncultured Thermoleophilia bacterium
GGCTTCCTGAGCATCGCCTCGGTGCTGAGCTCGGTCTACCCCATCTTCGTGATAGTGCTGGCCTACGTCTTCCTGCACGAGCGCCTCTCGCGCACGCAGCAGGTGGGAGTGGCCGTGGCGCTCGCGGGTGTGGCGCTCATCGCCGCCGGCTGACGGCTGGTGGCGCGAACCGGCCCGAACGGCACGCAGAAGCGGCCGTTCGGGCCGGGCCTTCGCGGTCTCAGGGCCTCACTGCAGCGCCGCCGGCGACGTTACGCGGAGCGCCCCGTGCGGCGCAGGATCAACGTGACGACGAGCAGCACGACGACCGCGCCTACGATCGCGCCGATGATGCCGCCGAGGTCGAACTTGTTCTCGTCGCCGATGCCCAGCAGGCCGGTGAAGATCCACCAGCCGAGCCAGGCGCCGACCAGGCCCAGAACGAGCGTCAGTACCCAGGAGACCAACCCGCCCATCCGTTCGAGCGCATCGTTGGGAATGAGGAAGCGGGCGATGGCGCCCGCTATAAGGCCAAGGATGATCGCGCCTATCATGTTCATACCTCCTGGAGGTTCCGTAGACTGACGGTGTCAGGTCGAGAGGTGCTGCCGGTCACTCGACGACGAACGACACCCTCATTTGGACTCGGTACTCGACGATCTTGTCGTCTTCGACCTTGATCTTCTGCTCGGAGACCCACGCACCCTTGATGCCGCGCACCGTCTCCGCCGCCTTCGCGATCCCCTGCTCGATGGCGTCGTCAAAGCTCTTCGGCGAGCTTGCCGACACTTCCACGATCTTGGCGATGGCCATGACCAGCTCCTTCCGTCCGACCTTCGGGTCCCTTCATCCCGCAGCCTGTCCGGGCGTCGGCGTGCCGAAACACACCCGCGGCGACGTCGATCGCTTCAACGAATCGTGCGCAGCGGCCGCTCTGCCGTAGAATGGCGGCGCTCCGCCGGCCTCGTGCCGGCCTTCCGGCAGCGACCGTGGAAAGGACTCATCGTGGCCTCCGTCCGACCCCTGCCGCCCGACGCGCTCTCCACGCCTTCGGCACTGGATCACCTGCAGTTCACCACGACCGCCGATCTTGACGAGGGCATCGAGTTCATCGGCCAGGAGCGGCCCATCGCCGCCATCGAGCTCGGCGTCACCATGGACCGGCCCGGCTACAACATCTTCGCCATGGGGCCCAGCGGCACCGGCAAGTACACCGTCGTCCAGCGCTTCGTGGAGCAGCGCGCCGCGGCCGAAGAGCCGCCGGACGACTGGTGCTACGTCAACGACTTCGAGCAGGCGTCGGTCCCGCGCGCCCTGCGTCTGCCCGCGGGCAAGGGCAGGGAGCTCAGGCGTGACATGCAGCGGCTGGTGGAGGATCTGCGCACGGGGCTCGCGGCGGCCTTCGAGAGCGAGCAGTACGCGGCGCGCGCCCACGCGGTGGAGCAGGAGTTCCAGGAGCGCCAGCAGGAGAGCCTCGGCGACCTGCGGGAACGGGCGCGCTCCAAGGGCCTCGACCTGCTGCAGTCACAGACCGGCTTCGCGTTCGTCCCGGTCAAGGAGGGGCAGGTCCTGCCGCCCGAGGAGTTCCAGAAGCTGCCGGAGGCGGAGCGGGAGCGCATCGAGGGCGAGGTGAAGGCGCTGCAGGCGGAGCTGGAGAAGGTCATGCTGAGCGTGCCGCGCTGGAAGCGCGAGTTCGGCGCGCGCATGCAGGGGCTGGCCGGCGAGATCACGGCGGTCGTCGCGGACGACGTGCTCGACGACCTGCTGGTCAAGTACAAGGGGCTGCCGGAGGTGCGCTCCTACCTCGAGGCGGTCCAGCACAGTATCGGCGAGCACCTCGCGGACTTCCTGGAGACCGGCGACGAGAAGCCAGCGGAGGCCCAGGCCGCCGACTCACCGCTGCCCGGAGTCTCCGGACGATCTCCCGCGCTGCGGCGCTACGAGGTCAACGTCCTGGTGGATTCCGGTGAGGCGAAGGGCGCGCCAGTCATCTACGAGAGCAACCCTTCCTACCTGAACCTGGTCGGTCGCGTGGAGCAGCGGGCCATGATGGGCGCCTTGACTACCGACTTCACCCTGATCAAGCCCGGGGTCCTGCACCGCGCCAACGGCGGCTATCTCATCCTCGACGGGCTCAAGGTGCTGAGCAGCCCGTACGCCTGGGAGGGCCTGAAGCGCGCCCTGCAGTTCCGGCAGATCCGCATCGAGATGCCGGCGGAGATGCTCAGCCTCGCCAGCACCGTCTCCCTGGAGCCGGAGCCGATCCCGCTGGACGTCAAGGTGATCCTCATGGGCGAGCGCGGGCTCTACTACCGGCTCGCCGGCGTCGACCCGGACTTCGACGAGCTGTTCAAGATCGCCGCCGACTTCGACGATGAGTTCGAGCGCGACGCCGCGACCTCGGCCCACTACGCTCGGCTGATCGCGAGCATCGTGCGCCGCGAGGAACTGCTGCCGCTCGACCGCTCCGCGGTCTGCCGGGTGGTGGAGCACGCATCGCGGCTGGCCGACGACGCGGAGCGCGTGACGGCCCAGATGCGGACCATCGTCGATCTCCTCGACGAGTCCGACCACTGGGCCCGCAAGGACGGCGCGCGTCTGGTCACTGCCGTGCACGTGCAACAGGCCATCGACGCCCAGATCCACCGCTCCGACCGCGTGCGCACGCTCATGCAGGACCAGACACTGCGCGAGACGAGGCTGATCGCCACGGAGGGCGCCCAGGTCGGTCAGGTCAACGGGCTGTCGGTGCTCTCCATGGGCGCCTTCAGCTTCGGTCAGCCCTCCCGCATCACGGCCACCGCCCACATGGGCAAGGGCGACGTGATCGACATCGAGCGCGAGGTCGAGCTGGGCGGACCGCTGCATTCCAAAGGCGTGCTGATCCTGTCCGGCTTCCTGCGCGGCCGCTACGCGCAGGAGCACCCGTTGTCCCTCGGGGCGAGCCTGGTCTTCGAGCAGTCGTACGGCGGGGTCGACGGCGACAGCGCCTCGTCGGCAGAGCTGTACGCGCTGCTCTCGGCGATCGCGCGCGTGCCGGTCAAACAGTCCCTCGCGGTGACCGGCTCGGTCAACCAGCTCGGCGAGATCCAGGCGATCGGCGGCGCCAACCAGAAGATCGAGGGCTTCTTCGACCTCTGCAGCGCTCGCGGGCTCACCGGAGACCAGGGCGTGCTCATCCCCGAGGCCAACGTCAAACACCTCATGCTGCGCCGCGATGTGGTGGAGGCCGTCGCCGCGGGGCGGTTCGTCGTGTACCCCGTGACCAGCATCGACGAGGGGATCGAGCTCCTGACCGGCGTGCCGGCGGGGGAGCCCGATGCCGGCGGCGCCTATCCCGCCGGGACGGTCAACCGCATGGTCGCGGACCGGCTCGCCGAGCTGGCGGAGAACAGCAGGGCGTTCGCTTCGGAATCGAGACAGGAGCCAGACGATGTCCATTGATGACACGACCCAAGACGTCACCTCGGCGACCAGCGAGGTGTGGGGCAAGCACGTCCCCGTCCCGGGAACGCCGGAGGGGTTCACGGCGCGCACCACCTATCCGACGAACCCCGACGGGGTCGAGGTGATGCTCGAGCGCTGGCAGGCGGGCACCGAAGAACCGCCGCACTCACACCCCGGCGACGACATGACGGTCGTCGTTGAAGGGAGGATGTCGGTCCAGTTCTATCGCCAGGAAGCGCGCCGTTTGTTCCCCGACGGAGAGAGGATCATCCTCGACAAGGGCGATGTCGGCTACATCCGCGCCGGCCGGGTCCACGACGCCAA
>CAZHMG010000120.1:0-3594 GCA_964533575.1 uncultured Thermoleophilia bacterium
CCGAACTTGCGCAGCGCGATCCCGTCGCGCAGCGCGTCGGGGTGCTCCTCGAGCAGTCCAGCGACGTTGCGCCGGGCGGGGTCGGAGTCCATGCCCAGCAGGAGGTCGGGAGCGGAGAGATGGAAGAACGAGAGCGCATGTGACTGCACGATCTGGGCGCAGTGCAGGAGCTCGCGCAGCTTCGAGGCGGCAACGGGGATGCGCACGGCCATTATCTCGTCGCACGCCTTGACCGAGGCGAGCAGGTGGCTCACCGGGCAGATGCCGCAGATGCGTGACGTGATCGACGGCATCTCGTAGTACGGCCGCCCCTCGGTGAACTTCTCGAAGCCGCGGACCTGGGTGACATGGAACTGCGTGTCCGCCACCTGCCCCGCGTCGTCGAGCTTGATCGTGATCTTGGCGTGGCCCTCGATCCGCGTGACGTGATCGATCGTGATCGTGCTCATGGCTGGTCTCCTGGCCCCCGCCGGCTGCGCTGCGGGCGCCTCCGCGACTGGCTCATGGCCCTTCGGGGGACGCGGCGCGCCCCCTGCCGTCTCGGACGTCGCCTTCCTGGTCGCCATGGCCGCCCTACCCGAACCGCAGCTTCGATCCGAGGTCCGGCGTGCGGCCCTCGAGCAGCTCGCTCAGCACCATCAGGATGGCGTTGGGCTTGGGCGGGCAGCCGGGGACGTGGACGTCGACCTTGATGGACTGGCCGAGAGGCTCCGCGTGCTTGAGGAGCGCGGGCACGCCGTCGGTCGGCACGCCCGGCTGCTCGGTCGCGCCTTCGACGTAGATGCGCTCGAGCAGCTTGCGGGTCGGGATGCCGTTGCGCATCGACGGGACGTTGCCCGTCACCGCGCAGTCGCCGAGCGCGACGACCACCTCGCTCCGCGCCCTGGCGGTCTGGGCAAGCTTGAGGTCGTCCTGGCTGCTGATCGCACCCTCGATGACGGCCACATCGACGCCCTCGGGCCAGTGCTGCGCGTCGACGAGCGGGCCGAACACGATGTCGGCCTTTCGGAGCACCGCGACGATGCCCTCGTCAATGTCGAGGAGCGACATGTGGCAGCCGGAGCATCCGTCGAGCCAGCAGGTGCCGATCTTCAGCCGGTCCATCAGATCCCCTCCCGCATGGAGGTGAGGCGGCTGACGACGGTCTTCGTCTTCGTCATCTCCTCTACTCCCCAGCCCTTCTCGGCCATCGCGCCGGTGGGGCAGGCCATGACGCACTTGCCGCAGCTCGTACAGCTCGTCGCCTCGCCCCACGGCCGCTTCAGCTCGGAGACGAGCATCGACTGGATGCCGCGACCGGCCATATCCCACACGTGGGCGCCCTCGATCTCGCCGCACACGCGGACGCAGCGCGAGCAGAGGATGCAGCGGTTGTGATCGAGCACATAGCGCGGGTGCGAGGTGTCGACCGCGAGCCGCGGGTAGTTGTACGGGTAGCGGATATGCGTCACCCCGTGGTCCTGGGCCAGGGTCTGCAGCTCGCAGTGGCCAGAGGACACGCACACGGCGCAGACGTGGTTACGCTCACAGAACAGGAGCTCGAGGGCGATCTTGCGGTAGTCCTGGAGCTGCTGGGAGTCGGTGACGACTGCCAGACCCTCCTGCACCGGCGTGGTACAGGCGGGCTGCAGCCGTCCTACGCCCGAGATCTCGACCATGCAGAGGCGGCAGGCACCGACCGCGCTGAGGCCCTCCATGTAGCAGAGGGCCGGGATGTAGGTATTGTTGGCCCGGGCAACCTCGAGGATCGTCTGGCCGGCGTTGGCCGCGACCACCTCGCCGTCGATGCGGACCTTCACCTTCTCGGTCACGGCCGATCCTCCCTAGCGCTCGGCGCTGCGAATGTCGCAGCGCAGGCAGCGGGATGTCTCTTTCACGGCTGCCACGGGGGTGAGGCCCAGCGAGACCTCGGCGTAGCTGAGCACCCGCTTGGCGGCGGGCATCTCGGCGGGAACATGGCGGCCATCCTCGGCGGGCGTCTCGGGCGGCTCCATCACGTACTCGAACTCGGGGAAGAGGCCCATGAAGCGCCCCCGACCCATGAGCTTGCGGTCGATGGAGCGAGCCGCCTTCTTGCCGTAGCCCATGGCGTTCGAGACATTCGAGGCGCCGGTGATCAGGTCGCCACCCGCGTAGAAACGCTCACGACTGGTCTCGAGCGAGTAGCGGTCGACCTCGATCGTGCCGCTGCCGGCCTCCTGCATCTTCAGGCCCGAGGCCTTGAGGAAGTCGGTGTCGACCGTCTCGCCCACGGCCAGGATGACGGTGTCGCACTCGAAGCGGACCACCTCGTCGGTCAGCAACGGCCGGCGCCGGCCCGAGGAGTCGAACTCGCCGAGCTTGGTCCGTACCGCCTCGATGGCACGAACCTGGCCCTCCTTGTCGCCCACGATCCGATGCGGGGCGGCGAGGTAGACGATCTTGGCGCCCTCGTGCTCGGCAGCCTGGACCTCCTCCGGGATCGCCGGCATGTCCCTGCGCTCGCGGCGGTAGACGATCGTCACGTCCGCGCCGAGCCGGCGCGCCGTGCGAGCGGAGTCGATGGCGGCGTTGCCGCCGCCGATCACGACCACGCGCTTCCCGACCGGGATCTCCTCGTGGCGCGCCACGGCCTCCAGGAACGGGAGGGCCGGGATCACACCTGCGAGCTCGGTGCCGGGCAGGTAGACCCAGGCCTCCTTCCAGGTTCCGATGGCGAGGAAGACGGCGTCGTACTGGTGGGCCACCTCGTTGAGCGTGATCTCCTCGCCGACATTGACGTTGAACTGGAACGTCACGCCCAGGCGCTCGATCAGCTCGATCTCCTTGTCGAGCACGGCCTTCGGCAGCCGATACTCCGGCAGGGCGTAGCGCAGCATGCCGCCGGCGGCGGGACGCGAGTCGTAGACGGTCACGCTGTGGCCGAGGAGCGCCAGGTAGAAGGCGCAGGCAAGGCCCGTCGGGCCTGCGCCGACGATCGCGACCTCGCGCCCGGTCGGCTCGAGCCGGCGCTCCAGCACCCGGGCAACCATCGTGTCGAACTTGTCGGAGAGCAGCACCTGGTCGGCGATCAGGCGGTGCACATCGCGCATGTTCACCGCTTCGTCCACCGCGGACCGGCGGCAGCGATCGTCGCAGGGGTGCTGGCAGACGCGCCCGGTCGAGGCGGGCAGTGGATTGTCGAAGATCACCGAGAGGAAGGCATCCTCGAGCCGCCCCTCCTTGTAGAGCTGCAGGAAGCGCGGGATGTTCATGTGCAGCGGACAGGAGTTCTCGCAGGGCGAGAGCGCCAGGTCTTCGCACACGCCGGCGCGACAGCGCTTCGCGACGATGTGGTCCTCGAACTCATGGCGGAAGTGACGCATGGTGGTGAGCACGGGGTTCGGCGCGCTGCCACCGAGGGCGCACAGCGAGGTGTCGCGGACCATGCGGCACAGCTCGTCGAGGAGCGCCAGCTCCTCGTGGGTGGCCTTGCCCTGGGTACAGCGGTTGAGGATGCGCAGGGCCTTGTCGAGGCCGACGCGGCACGGGACGCACTTCCCGCAGCTCTCCGAGTGCGTGAACTCGATGAAGTAGCGGGCGACGTCGACCATGCAGTTGTCTTCGTCCATGACG
>CAZHMG010000121.1:0-3589 GCA_964533575.1 uncultured Thermoleophilia bacterium
GGAGACCTCGTCTTCTACGGCAACGCGAGCTACAGCTACCACGTCGCCATCTACGTGGGCGGCGGCCAGGTGATCGAAGCGCCCAGGACGGGTGCGGTAGTCAGCTACGACGGCGTCGACGACGCCTGGATCGGTGGCCGCTTCTGACAGGCGACATCGTGATCAACGGTCAGGCTGTCCGGTCGACCTTCACAAGGACCACAGATGCCCCACATCGATGCTTCATCGCGACCGGCCATACTCAGTGAGGATGATGCCAACGATCGAGGGAAGGCGACAGCAATGAGCATCGCGACAGCTCTCCTCCTCGTCGGCGCCGTCGCCATCATGCTGATCATGCATCTCGCCGGCCACCGCGGCCATGGCGAGGCGCATGGCGCGCACGAAGCGCAAGGCGCCGACGACCCCTCCGCCGCCGCGGGGGAAGACACCGGCGCCGCCCGGCGACCGGCTGCCAAGAGGCATGGCTGCTGCTGAGCGCCGGAGAGCTCGGCCGGCAGGACACCAGGCGGCAACGGTGATGAGCAGCTGACACCGCCTGTCATGAAGCCGGGGGATGCGCGACACTCGCATCTCGCGGCTTCTCGCGTCCCGGGCAGATGCGCGAGCGGCCAGGCAGGAGGACGCCGGGCCAGAGGAGACAGGTCATGAAGGTACGAGACAGCGGGATGCCGGACGAGGCCCTGTGGGAGCAGCTCTTCGACGTCGAGCTGATCATGGACGGCCTCGGCATCGGCGACGGACTCGGCGATGTGGCCGAGCTGGGCTGCGGCTACGGGACCTTCACGATCGCACTTGCGAGACGCGCAAGCGGGACCGTCTATGCGTACGACATCGACGAGGCAATGGCGTCACGAACGAGGCAGCGCGCCGCCGAGGCTGGAACGCGCAACGTAGTCGTGGAGCGCCGCGACGTCATCTCGCAGGGGTTCGGGCTGGCCTGCGGCTCGCTGGACGGCTGCCTGCTCTTCAACATCCTCCACCACGAGGATCCCGTGGCCATGTTGACGGCTGCCGCCTCGGTGGTGCGGCGCGGAGGCCGCGTCTTCGCCATCCACTGGCGGCACGACCAGTCGACGCCCCGCGGACCCGACCTCGCCATTCGCCCGCGTCCTGCGGACATCGCGCGATGGGCGGCGAGCACCGACAGGCTGGAGGCTGTCGGTCCTGTGCTCGATCTGCCGCCATGGCACTTCGGCCTGGCGTTGACCGTGCTGAGGTGAGAGGCAGGCGAGGCTCAGCTTGCCAGGGCCTGGGCGAGGTCGCGGACGAGGTCGCCGGCATCCTCTGTGCCGACTGAGATCCGTAGCGTGTCCTCAAACACCCCGGCCTTGCGCTGTTCCTCCGCCGGCAGTCCGTGGTGGATCGATGTGGCCGGGTGGACGATGAGTGACTTGCAGTCGCCGACGTTCACCATGTAGTCGAAGATCCGCACCTTCGCCAGCACCTGCTTCGCCGCCGCGAGCCCGCCCCTCACCCTGACGCCGAGGATGGCGCCTGATCCCCTGGGGAAGTACCTGGCCGCGAGGTCGTGCTGCGGGCTCGAGGGCAGCGAGGGATAGGAGACCTCGCTGATGGCGGGGTGATCCTCGAGGAACGCGGCCACCGCCAGCGCGTTGTCGGCGTGGCGCTGCATGCGCAGCGACAAGGTCTCGACGCCCTGCAGCGTCAGGAACGCCGTCATCGGGCTCATGTGGCCGCCCAGCTCGGTGAGGTAGCGCATCCGCAGCCGTCGCGTGAATGCCGTGTGCCGAAGCGGCTCGGCTCCGATGCAGGGCTCGTTCTCACGGATAAAGCGCTCGAACTGAGGGAACCGACCGTTCTCCCAGTCGAACCCGCCCTTCTCCACGGCGATTCCGCCGATCGTCGTGCCGTGCCCGGAGATGTACTTGGTGGACGAGTGGCAGACGATGTCCGCGCCGAACGCGAAGGGCCGCATGAGGTAGGGCGTCGCGAACGTGCTGTCGACGACCACGGGCACGCCGTGGGCATGGGCGACGGCCGCGACGGCCTCGAGGTCGATGACGTTCATGCAGGGGTTGCCGAGGCTCTCGATGTAGACGGCCTTGGTTCTCTCGGAGAGCGCCGCTTCGTAGGCTGCGGGGTCGGAGGCGTCCTCGACCCAGCGAGTCGAGATGCCGTAGTCGGGGAGGACGTGCTTGAGCAGCCCGGTCGTGCCACCGTAGAGGGTGGTCACCGCGGCGATCTCGTCCCCGGCCTGCGCCAGGTTGAGGAGCGTGCTCGAGATGGCCGCCATGCCGGAGCTCATGCTGAGCGCGGCGGCCCCTCCCTCGAGCGCGGCCATGCGCTTCTCGAGGACGTCGTTGGTCGGGTTCGAGAAGCGCACGTAGGAGTGACCCTCTTCGGCGTAGTCGAAGAGCCGCACGCAGCGGTCGAAGTCCCCGAGCTCGAAGGCGGACGTCTGATAGACGGGAACGGCCTTGGAGCCGTTGTGGGCGGCGGGATCGTAGCCTGCGTGAAGCTGCAGCGTGTCGAACGCGAGGCTCTGGTCGTCGTGGGCGTCGTAGGTCACGTGTCATCCTCTCCTGTCCACTATGGCGATCGCATCGGCCGGGCATGTCTCTGCGCAGAGACCACATCCACGGCAGCGCTCGATGACGTTGACGAGCTCATCATCATCGAGCGCGAAGACAGCGAACGGGCACCGCTCCACGCACTCGCCGCAGAGAGCGCACAAGCTCGAATCGACGGAGGCGACGGCGCGCGAGAGCGGCCACGTCACACCGCTTCGGCGAGCCTCCTGGGCGCGGAAGAGATAGCAGCAGTCGGAGCAGCAGTTGCAGATCCCGTCGTCGCTCAGTGTCTGCATCAGTCCGTCGGCGTTGGCCCGGCGCACGACCTCCTTCGCCTGGGCCTTGCTCAAAGGCTCCGACCAGCCGCGGTGCGACAGCGTGTTGACGCCGTCGCGGAACGTGATGCAGGTGCGGGTCGAGTGGGCGCAGTGGCCGGCCAGGACGCGGCAGTCGCAGTGATTCAGGAACGCCGGCCGCGGCACGCGGTCGATGAAGGCGAGGGCCTCGTCCAGCGTCGCGACGGTGTCGCCGGTGGGACGCTCCTCTGGCCCGAGGCCGACGAGATATGCGTCGAAGCACCAGGCATCGAGCGCCTCACGCAGATCAGCATCGAGAGCCAGGTACTCCTCAGGCTGCGCTGCGGCCATGACCTCCAGTCGTTCCGAGAAGCTGGCGATCGCGTAGCGGCTGCCGGCTTCGTCGATCACGCGCAGCACGCCTCTGCGATACGCCTCCCCGAGCAGACCGTGCGCCCGCGCCTCCGTCCAGCTCTCACCCGTGGCCGCGGACAGTGCCGGGACGGCATCGGATGCGGTGAAGCTCTCGGCGCGCATCTCCTCGATGAGCGCCACCTCGGCCGGCTCAAGAAAGAGGTGGATCGCTGCGGCCGCGGCCTCGGGCACCGCAAACGTCTCAAGGCGGGCCATGTCTGACCACCCGTTCCGTGGATTTCCTCCGCCCGCCGGGCCCGCTCCCGATCACGCGTCCGATGGACTCGACGCGGCCGCTGAGGCAGCCGCGGCGCATCTCGGCCGTCTCGTTGATGCAGGCCTTGT
>CAZHMG010000122.1:0-3560 GCA_964533575.1 uncultured Thermoleophilia bacterium
GCTTGCGCGCCTCTTCCTCGAAGCAGCGGATGAACTCCTCGCCGATGATCTTGCGTTTGCGATCCGGCTCGGTGACACCCGCGAGCTTGGTCAGAAAGCGCTCGCTGGCATCCATGGCGATGAGCGGGATGCCGAACGTGCCGGAGAAGGTGTCGACTACACGTTCGGCCTCGTCCATGCGCATCATGCCCTGGTCGACGAAGACACACGTGAGGCGGTCGCCGATCGCCTTGTGCATGAGCAGGGCGGCAACCGACGAGTCGACGCCGCCCGAGAGGCCGAGAATCGCCTTGTCCTCGCCGACCTGGGCGCGGATCTCGGCGATCGCCTCCTCGATGATGGACGCCGGCGTGAACTCAGGCTGACAGCCGCACGCCTTGTAGAGGAAGTTCCTGAGGATCTCCGTGCCCTTCGGCGTATGCACCACCTCCGGGTGGAACTGCACGCCGTAGAACCCTCGCTGCCACGACTCCATCGCGGCGACAGGCGATGCCGCGCTCGAAGCGAGGACGTCGAAGCCGGGGGGAGCGGCCGTCACGCTGTCGCGATGGCTCATCCATGCCTGTTCCACGCCGCGCCAGTCCTGCAGCAGGAGGCCCGGATCGATCACGTTGATCGCCGTCTTGCCGAACTCGCTGAGGTCGGTACGCGCCACCGTACCGCCCAGCGCCATGGCCAGGCTCTGCATGCCGTAGCAGATGCCGAGCACCGGGATGCCGAGCTCGAGGATCTCCGGATTGAGCTGCGGCGCGTGGTCGACGTAGACGCTCATCGGGCCGCCCGACAGGATGATGCCTTTGGGCTCGTACGCCTTGATCCGCTCAATCGGCGCGTCGTGCGGAATGAGCTCCGAATAGACCCGGCATTCGCGCACGCGACGCGCGATCAGCTGCCCGTACTGCGCCCCGAAGTCGAGCACGAGCACCGTGTCGAACGCCTTGCTCTGCGGTGGGCCCTGCACGTCGTCTCCTCCCCTGTCACCTGCCTGATCATGCACTCACGGACCCGCTCCCCGCGCGTCAACCCATGCCGACGTCCTGGTCCTTCTGCAGCTTCTTGCCCTCGGTCATGAGCGCCGGCGCGACCATGACCTCGGCCTTCTGGAACGAGCTCAGCGTCTCGTAGCCGCAGGTCGCCATGCTGGTCCGCAGCGCGCCGAACAGGTTGAGGGTGCCGTCGTTCTCGCGGGCAGGGCCGACGAGGATCTCCTGCAGGGTGCCCTTGACCCCGGCCTTGACGCGTGTGCCGCGCGGCAGCTCCGGGTGGAAGGTCGCCATTCCCCAGTGATAGCCACGGCCGGGGGCCTCCTTGGCGGCCGCCAGCGGCGAGCCGACCATGACGGCGTCGGCGCCGAGCGCGATTGCCTTGCTCACGTCGCCGCCGGTGCGCATCCCGCCGTCGGCGATGACGTGGCAGTACTCGCCGGTCTCCAGCACATGCTGGACGCGTGCGGCCGAGGCGTCGGCGATCGCGGTCGCCTGCGGGACGCCGATGCCGAGCACGCCACGCGTGGTGCAGGCGTGTCCCGGGCCGACGCCGACCAGCACACCGACCGCTCCGGTGCGCATGAGGTGCAGCGTCGTCGAGTACGAGGCCACGCCGCCGACAATGACGGGCACCGGACACTCGGCGATGAACTTCCTGAGATCGAGCGGCTCGACTCTCGTGCTCACGTGCTCGGCGGAGACCACGGTGCCCTGGATGACCAGCAGGTCGAGGCCGGCGTCGAGGGCGATCTCGTAGTACTCGCGCACGCGCCCCGGGGTGAGCGAGGCTGCGGCGAGCACGCCGCCGGCCTTGATCTCCTTGATTCGCTGCGCGATGAGCTCCGCCTTGACCGGCTCCTGGTAGATCTCCTGCATGGTCCGCGTCGCCCCCTCCTTGGGCAGCGATGCGATGCGATCCAGCTGGGCGTTGGCATCCTCATAGCGCGTCTGGACGCCCTCCAGGTTGACGACGGCGAGGCCGCCCAGCCTGCCCATCGTGATCGCGAACTGCGGGTCGACGACGCCGTCCATTGCCGAAGCGAGGCAAGGCAACTCGAGGGTGTGCGGGCCGAGCTTCCAGCTGATGTCGACGTCGTCGACGTCTCTGGTGCGGCGGCTGGGGACGATGGCGATGTCGTCGAAGCCGTAGGCGCGACGGCCTTTCTTCCCGCGACCGATCTCTACTTCCATCCCGTCCTCCTCATGGGGCGCGAATCGCTCAGAGTCCACTTGCCACTACAGAAAAGACCCGTGCACAAACCGTGCCGGGCCTCTTGGTCTTCCGTGTCGTGCCGCGTGTGCCGAAGGCGTGTGATGGCAAGTTCAATGGAATGTACCAGCGGCTTCGGCAAGGGTCAAACGATGGTCAGGAGAAGAGGGGCGAGAGCAGCAGAATGATGCTGAGCACGATCAGCAGGCCGCAGAATCCCCAAGCGATGACGTTGCGCACCGGTCCGTTGACATGCTCGCCCATGACCCGCGGATTGTTGATCATGAGGAGCGTGAACACGAGGATGACCGGCAGCAGCATGCCGTTCAGCATCTGTGCGACGAGGATGACGCTGACAAGCGGCAGATTGGGGATCATGGCGACCATCGCCGGCGCAAACATGTAGAAGGTGATGATGCCGTTGAACGCCGGCGCCTCGCGGAAGGTGGAGTCGAGACCAGATTCAAAGCCGAAGGCCTCGCAGACGACGTAGGCGGTCGCCAGCGGCAGCACGCCGGCGGCGAGAATCGAGACGCTGAACAGACCGAGGCCGAAAAGGAATCGGGCCGCTGAACCGAGAAACGGCTCCAGCGCCAGAGCGGCGTCCTGCGCCGACTCGATCACGATGCCCTGCCGGTAGAGCGTGGCGGCGCAGGCGATCACGATGAAGAAGTCGATCGTGGTCATGAACACAGAACCCACGTAGATCTCGTACTTGGTATAGACGTACTGGCGCCACGAGACCTTCTTGTCGACGATCGCCGCCTGGATGAAGAACTGGCCCCAGGGCGTGAGCGTCGTACCGACCGCGGCCACCGCGGTGAAGAGCCAGAGGGTGGTCATGCTGAGCTGCGGGACGACGAGACCGCGGCCCGCAGCGCTCCAGTCCGGGCCCGCCATGATGCCCGAGACGATGTAGGTCACGAGCACGAAGCCCAGAGCGAGCAGCACGCGCTCGACCTTGCGGTACGAGCCGCGCGTGACCAGCAGCCAGACCGCGACTGCCACAACAGGGACGCTGATCCAGGGGGGAATGCCGAAAAGGCTCGCGGCCGCGGCTATTCCCGAGTACTCGGCGACCGTGGTGCCGAAGTTGGCCAGCATCGTCGTGAGGATGGCGAAGGCCGTCACCTTGAGGCTGAAATTCTCGCGGATCAGGGCGGCGAGCCCGCGTCCGGTGACGACGCCGACGCGGGCGTTCATCTCCTGCACGACCGCCAGAAAGAGAGTCAGCGGCGGCAGCAGCCAGAGCATGCTGTAGCCGTAGCGGGACCCGATGACGGACCAGGTGGTGATGCCGCCGGCGTCGTTTCCGGCGTTGGCCGCGATCAGGCCCGGACCGACCATGCCAAGGATGATGAAGG
>CAZHMG010000123.1:0-3423 GCA_964533575.1 uncultured Thermoleophilia bacterium
CAGCAGCGCCGCCGGCAGCGGCAGATCCGGCAGGAGCGCCAGCCCGAGCGCCGGCGCACCGCCGGTTCCGGCCGGCGCCAGATGCCGAAAGGTACGGCGGAACGAGCTCCGGGATCGGTGCAGCAGCACGCGCGCCGTGGCTGTGCTGACGCTCATCGCCGCCGCGACCTCGCCGATCTCGAGGCCCTGCAGATCACGAAGCACAAGCACCGTTCGGTAGCGCACCTTCATGGCAGCCAGGGAGGCCACGACGGCTCCCCTCATCTCAGACGAAGTGAAGCCGTCGTCGCCGGCGGCCAGCTCGCCCGCATCGTCAAGGGAGCTTGCCGTCCGCACGGTACGACGACGCAGGCAGTCGTGGCACGCGTTCACCGTCACCCTGCGAAGCCAGGCTTCCATGTGCTTCTCGTCAAGGGGTGGACAGACGTAAGCGCGCAGGAAGACATCCTGAACGACATCTGCAGCATCGTCCGGATTGCAGAGGATACGGGCGGCCAGGTTGTACATGCGAACGCGAGAGTCGCGATACAGCTTCTCGAACTGAGCCGAGGGCATAGCCGCGACCATGTTCGAGGAGGCGCTCCGGTTCATATCAGAGGGCGGGTGCAATCTGTATGTCTCACCACTTCGCATCGTGCTGCTGTTGTCAGTCTACCGGAGAAAGGGGCGTCGGGAGGGGGCCTTCATTCAGGGAATCCGCTGCGGGAACGAGTCTGGTCCGTGCCCCGCTGCTCATCGCCGTCGCACGAATTCGCCTGCGTCCTGATCTGGTCGCGATTGTCGCAATCACGTGCACGCGTTTGCGCACTGGTCTGCGTGCCGCCCAGGGATTGGTCCACCTGACGAGTCCGGGTCTGCGCCACCGCCTTATCGCCGCTCTGTGTACCCTCACGACTGCGCACCTGCGTCCCGGGCTGGTCACGTTCCGGGCTCTGGTCACAGTCTCTCTGCCGGGCCTTGCTTTGCTTGGCCACAGGTGCATCGAGCTTGGCCCGGGTCGCCTCGCAAGCCTCGGTGCACAGCTGATCGCGCGACGTGTCCGTTGCAGGTACACATGCCTGATCTTTGTCCCTATCCCGCTGCATCGTCCGTGTGCCGGCCACCGCAACGCTGCTGACGACGAGTACGAGCACCGCGGCCAGGGCAATCATTCTTGCCAGTCTCACGCTTGCCTCCTCTTTCGGATCACCATCTATCACTCGGTTAACGCGGGAGGCCAAGCAGTTGTTACACCTCAGCTGTCAAAGATCGTCTGGGGCCGCCATGTCGACGCCGGCCGGCAGCTCACGCTCGTCCGCAAACCACTCCGTCTCGTCGAGGCCGCCCTGCGCGATCTGCTCGAGATCCATCTTGAGGTACTTGCCGCGCGCCTCGACGGCCACCGTCCCGTCCCCCAGGAGGATTTCGCCCGTCCCCTCGAAGAGACGAGGCGTGTCACGGGTGATGCGTCCAACGGCCCTGATCTCGTCGTCGAGCGGCACCGGTTGCCGATAGCGGAGAGTGAGCTCGACAGTCACCCCCCATGCGCCGGGATGGATCATGGTGACGGCACGGCCTATCGTCTCGTCCAGGATGGCGGAGGAGATGCCGCCGTGCAGGCGTCCGGGATAGCTTTGATGCACCTCGCCGGGCGTGAACACGCCGAGGAGCTCGCGCTCGGTGAGCGCTTCGGCGGGCGCAGCCGGCGGTCCGGCGCCGGCCGCGTCACCTTCCGTCACGCCCGCCACGCGCCCTGCCTGTTCGAGTTCGTAGAACCGCGCGTGCAGACCCGCTGCGTTCTCGGCGCCGCAGACGAGGCACATGCGACTTATGTTCTGTGCCCCGGTTATCGTGCGCCGCTCTCGCGCCATCTGCCACTCCCCGTCGTTTCCCTCGCGATTGGCGCTCCAGATGCGCTCGCGTCGCTGCTCCCCCGCCCGCCTCATCATAGTGGAGGCGGGGTACACTGGCGCGGCAGGCATCATCCCAGGAGGCGCAGCATGTCCCAGAAGCCATCCTCGCTCCTCGTCCTTGGCGCGCTCGTCGCGAGTGCCCTCGCCGTCCGTCGCGTCGGACGCCGTTCAGGCGCCAGCGACGACGAGGTCGGCCGGTCGCTGCCCGGAGATGATGTGGTCTGGAAGCCAGACTGGGTATCGACGCGCGCCATCACAATCGACGCGCCGCCGTCGGTCGTCTGGCCCTGGATCGTGCAGATGGGCTATCCGACGATTCGTGGCGGCTGGTACACGCCCCATTGGCTCGACGAGCTCATGTGGGGCGAAAGGCCGCGCAGCGCCGACGAGATCGTCCCCGGACTTCAGAACCTCAAGGTCGGGGACCGCGTCCCCGACAGTGCTGATTGGTCCGTCTTCTATGTCGTCGAGGAGCTGGCGCCCGAGCGTCACCTGCTCCTGCACTCGGTGACCCATGTCTTCCCGCCCGTCACCGAGTCCGACTTCACCTGGGTCTTCGCCCTGAAGCCCTATGGCACGGACCGCACGCGCCTCTTCGTCCGTGCCCGCGTCTCCTACCGGCCCCGCTGGGCGTATCCGATTCTGGAAGCGGCGCTGGGCCTCGGCGACTTCGTCAACGTCAGCGTCATGCTGCATGGCATCAAGAGACGAGCTGAAGCGCAGTACCTGGGGTGAGGCGCGACCAAGCGGGAGCGGAAAGAGGATGGCTGGCGAGGAAGGACTCGAACCTTCAATCCCCTGATCCAGAGTCAGGTGCCTTGCCAATTAGGCCACTCGCCAGCGATGCCCGCGGACAGCCGAAGTCTACCGCGCGACGGCACCCTCCTCAACCGTCGTGCCGTCCCTGCGCCTGCAGTTTCGCCCAGGTGTCCTTGAGGGTGAGCGTACGGTTGAACACGAGCGCACCGGGCGCCGAGTCGGGATCGGGGCAGAAGTAGCCGAGCCGCTCGAATTGCACGGTTTCGCCGGCCGGCAGGCCGGCGAGCGACGGCTCCACGAGACAACCCCGGAGCACGGTCTCGGAGTCCGGGTTCAGGTCCTCGAAGAGGTCGCGACCGTCGGCCCCGGGGTACGGGCTCCGGAAGAGGTGGTCATAGAGCCGGACCTCCGTGGGCACGGCGTGAGCGGCCGACACCCAGTGGAGGGTCCCCTTCGGGCGGCGGCCGTCGGGAGCGCCCCCGCCGCGCGTGGCGGGGTCGTACGTGCAGCGCAGCTCCACGACCCGGCCTGCCGCGCCCTTGACGACCTCCCGGCAGGTGACGAAGTACGCGGACCGCAGCCGCACCTCGCGGCCCGGGGCCAGGCGGAAGAACTTCCGCGCGGGCTCCTCCATGAAGTCGTCGCGCTCGATCCAGAGCTCCCGCGTGAAGGGTACCCGGCGGCTCCCAGCGGACGGGTCCTCCGGGTTGTGGACGACCTCCATCTCCTCGACCTGCCCCTCGGGGTAGTTCTCGATGACCACCTTGAGGGG
>CAZHMG010000124.1:0-3224 GCA_964533575.1 uncultured Thermoleophilia bacterium
GGAGGAGGCGCTCGAGGCCTGCCACGACGACGTGGTCTGGCAGAGCAGGATGTTCGCCGAGACCGGCGCCGACGCCATCAACTACGACACCGTGGCGTCGACCGGCGACGCCGAGTTCCTCGCCACACTGCGTGCCACGGAGGAGATCTCCTCGACGACGAACATGCCCGTCGAGGTCAGCATGGCGGCCGAGATGGTGCTCGGCTTTCACGGCGAGCTCGAGTACAAGGGCACGCGGCTGGCGGGCCTCTGGCCGCACCAGCAGATGAAGGTGGTCGAGCAGGCCGGCGCCGCCATCTTCGGGCCGGTCGTGAACAACAACAGCAAGAAGTCGTGCGCCTGGAACGTCGCCCGGGCCGTGACCTTCGTCAAGGCCTGCACGGCCGAGGCGACGATCCCCATCCACGCCAACGTGGGCAACGGCGTGGGGGGCGTGCCCATGTTCGAGGTCGCGCCGCTCGACATGGTCACCCGCGCGAGCGCCGCCATGATCGAGATCGGCAAGGCCGACGGGTTGTAGGTAGGCACAGGCGACCCCAACGGCATGGGGATGGCCCACGCGCTGGCCTCGTCCATGGGTGGCATCAAGACTGCCGGAGATCTGGTAGCCAGGATGCAGCTCAACAAGATGAGGCTCACCGAGGCCAAGACCTACGTCGCCGACAAGCTCGGCGTGAGCGTCTTCGACCTGTCGGACTCGACGACGATGCGCATCGTCCGGGAGGAGCTGGACATCGGCGTTGTCACGGCCGTTCCCGGCGTCGCCAAGGGCCTCGAGGCCAAGGCCCGGATCGCCGGCCTGCTCGGCATCCGGATCAACTCAGTCGAGCGTCTCAAGGCGAAGACCGGTCTGAGCGCTGCCGGCAGGGGAGGTGCGGCATGACGCGAAACCCGCACGCCGGCGGGCTTCGTAATCGGGGCCTCAGCCTGAGCGTGCTCACCGAAGACGAGATCCAGGACATCCATCTGTCGACCTTGGAGGTCCTTCAGCGCACGGGGGTGTTCGTCGAGGACGAGGAGGCGCTCCGCGTGTTCGCGGAGGGCGGGTGTGATGTCGATCGCGAGCAGCGGATCGTTCGCATCCCCGGATGGGTCGTGGAAGACGCGATCCGCAGTGCCCCGTCCACGATCACCCTTGCCGGCCGCGTCCCCCAGCGCGACTTCGTCCTGGAGTCCAGCCGGGTCGGTTTCACGAACTTCGGCGAGGGCATCCAGGTCATCGACCCCCGCGACGGCGAGCTGCGCGAGCCCACCAAGGAGGATGTCGGGGCCGCCGCCCGTCTCATCGACGCGCTCGACGACGTCGACGTGATCGAGCGGCCGATCGGCGCACACGACGTGCCGCCCGAGGTCTCCCCGCTGCACAACGCTGAGGCCATCCTCACGAACACGACCAAGCACATGTTCATAGGTCCGATCAGCGGCGCGATGCTGAAGAAGATCGTCGTCATGGCGGCCGCCATCATGGGAGGCGAAGAGAAGCTGCGGGCACGTCCGCTGGTCTCGTTCATCACGTGTCCCGTCAGCCCGCTCAAGCTCGTGAAGGACTGCTGCGAGATCATCATGGAATCGGCCCGCGCCGGCATGACCTGCAACATCCTCAGCATGGCGATGGCGGGTGGCTCCTCTCCCGTCACGATGGCCGGCACCCTGGTCACACACAACGCCGAGGTGCTCAGCGGCATCACGCTCTCGCAGCTCACCCGGCGCGGCGCGCCGGTCATCTACGGCAGCTCAACCACCGCCATGGATCTGCGGCTCGCTGCCGCGAGCGTGGGATCTCCCGAGCTGGCGCTGATCAGCGCCGCCGTCGTCCAGCTGTCGCGGCGCTATCTGCTTCCCAGCTGGGTGGCGGGTGCGTAGGGCGACACCAAGACGGGTGACGCGCAGTCCGGTCACGAGAAGACGCTCACAGGCCTGCTCCCAGCGTTGGCAGGGGCCAACCTGATCTATGGCTTGGGGATGCTCGAATCGGGTGTCACCTTCGACTACGGCCAGCTCGTCATGGACGCGGAGTTCGCGCGGATGATCAAGCACTGCGTCGCCGGCATCCGCGTCGACGACGAGACGCTCATGGTAGACGAGGTCCACGCGGTCGGCGCGTTCGGCGACTTCCTGAGCCGCGACAGCACGCTGCGCCACATGCGCGAGCAGTCGCAGCCCAAGCTCATGGACCGCAGGGTCCGCGAGGACTGGCGGCTCGCCGGCGAGACGGACATGATGCAGCGGGCGACCAAGGAGGCGGTGCGCCTGCTCGACCAGCACGCGCCCGAGCCGTTGCCGCCGGAGACGGTGGCGGCGATCCGAGCGATCGTTCAAGACGCCGAGCGCGAGCTCGGCGTGGGGTAAGGAGGACCACCTGGTGAAAGACCAGCTCAAGCAAGCCGTGATCGACGGCCAAACGGAGGTCGTCGTCGCGCTGACCCAGGCCTTGCTGGCCACGGGGGCCAAGCCCCGCGAGATCCTCGACGACGCCCTGCTGCCGGCCATGGCCGTGGTCGGCGAGCGCATGCGCAGCGGCGAGTGCTTCATCCCCGAGGTGCTGCTCTCGGCGCGCACGATGCAGAGCGCGCTCGACCTGCTCAGGCCGCACATGGCCGTTGGCGAGAGCGTCTCACTGGGGACGGTCGTCATCGGGACGGTCGAGGGCGATCTGCACGACATCGGCAAGAATCTCGTGGCCATGCTCATGCAGGGCGCCGGCTTCGAGGTCGTGAATCTCGGTACGGGGGTAACGAGCGACGCTTTCGTCGACGCCGTCCGCACGCACGACGCGCGCATCGTCGGGATGAGCGCCCTGCTCACGACGACGCTGCCGCGGATGAGAGAGACGATCAACGCGCTCACTGCAGCCGGCCTTCGCGACCAGGTCAAAGTGATGGTCGGCGGCGCCCCCGTGACGGCGGCGTATGCCGATGAGGTCGGCGCCGACGGCTACGGCGCCAACGCCGGCATGGCCGTCGAGCGCGCCAAAGAACTAGTCGGGGCTTGACGAAAGGAGCACTTCACCATGCCGGACACCGATATTTTCGCCGAGGCCGCCGCGGCCATCGTCGAGGCCGACCGTGAGGCCGCCGAGGAGATAGCCACGCGCGCCTTGGCGGCCGGTATCAGCCCCTCTGAGATCATGCAGCAGGGCTTCGTCAAGGGCATCCAGGAGGTCGGCGAGCTCTTCGAGAGCGGCGAGGTCTTCCTCCCCGAGCTGATGATGAGCGCCGACGCCA
>CAZHMG010000125.1:0-3013 GCA_964533575.1 uncultured Thermoleophilia bacterium
TGACCTCCACGAGTTGGGCACGCAGATTCCGTCGGAGGTGCAGATCGCCATGCCACGGGTCGTGCGTCCGCCCCGCATCGACTATCCGCGCGTACGGGTCTATCACATGAGTCCGCCGTCGCTCGCTGCCGGCGTCGAGGAGAGAAGCGCCGAGGGCGTGGTCCTGCGATTCTTCAATGTGGCCAAGACTGTGGCCGACTGCTTCAAGTACCGCAGCAGCGTCGGACAGGACGTCGCGCTCGAGGCGCTGCGGGAGGCCCTCCGCGAGCGCCGGGCCTCACCCGGGGAGATCATGGAGTACGCGAGGATCGACCGCGTCCAGAACGTCATCCGTCCGTACCTCGAGGCGCTTCTGTGAACGCGGAAGCCGTCCGTCGCCAGCTCAGGCAACGGGCGGACGAGCTCGGCCTCGACTTCCAGCAGGCAATCCAGTACTACGCGATGGAACGGTTCTTGTTCTGACTCTCTCAGTCGGCTTGGGCGGAGCGCTTCATCGTCAAGGGCGCGGTGATGCTGCGCGTCTGGGATGCGGCGGTCGCTCGGCCGACGCGCGACATCGACTTCCTCGGCCGGATCGAGAACAGGCCCGAGGCCGTCCGCGCGGCCGTGCTTGAGTGTCTGAGCGCGGACGTGCCGGACGACGGCCTGCGGTTCTCGGACAGCATCGATGTCGCGCAGGCGATGGTCGACGACAGGTACCCGGGTCTGCGCGTGAAGCTGCGCGGCGACCTCGCGGGGGCACGTTTCATGCTGCGCCTGGATATCGGCATCGACGATGCGGTCGTGCCGGCACCGGGCTGGGTCGACTATCCGCCGATGCTCGAGCAGCCGGCCCCGCGCATTCTCGCCTACGAGCCGGCGACCGCGGTGGCCGAGAAGTTCGAGTGTCCGACGCTCGTCAGTGCTCTGACGGCCACGTTTGTTGCCCGCAGCACCGAGCTGCCAAGCGAACTGCCGGTGGCGCTGACCGTGACGTTTTCTGAGCAGGCCGGTACGGCCGCGATGTGGCAGGCCTACCGCTTACGCCTGGCAGCGTCGGCAATTCAGGCGCCATCCGACCTCGCGGGTGTCTTGGTCGAGATCGCGGCGTTCGTCATGCCGCCTGCCCGTGCGGCATCGAAAGGCGCGCGCTTCGTTCAGTTCTGGCGGCCTGGCATTGGTTGGAGCCCGCGCTCGACACCGGTTTGAGCGCGTTCTTCGTCAGCGGCGGCAGCCGGAGTCTCGCGGCGCCGCGCGCAGCCGACGACGAGGGTCCCGCGAATCGCAACGGGGATGCCATCAGCTCTGGATCGCTTCGGGAATGTGTGTACTACGCCGAATCACAGAGGAGGTGCTTCGATGGGAGGCACGGCAGACGAGAGCAAGGGCCGTCTCAAGAAGGCTGCCGGGGAGTTGACCGGCAATGAGCGGCTCAAGCGAGAAGGAGACGTCGACAAGGCCAGCGGTAAGGTCAAGAAGGCCACGGACAAGGTCGCGGACAAGGCCAAGGACGCCTTCCGCAAGTGATCAACGGCCGAAGCGGCGGCGAGAAGGCACGGCCTTGCGATACATGACACTGGGAGCAAAATGACAACGGAAGCGTTCCAGAAGATCAGCCGCTTCCTCGAAAGCGGGCGATCGCCGAGAAGGGGCTCCTCCGACAAGACGGGGGGCGTCCCGGTCAACACGATGTTCGACCTCGACGTAGGCCCTCGGTTCCTCCGCCGCTGACGAGCACGGCGAGCACTCACTTCGGCCGCCGCGTCCCAGACGACGCGGCGGCCTCGTTCGTCATGAGAGCGGCAATCGGGTGAGGGAGCGCAGCGGCTCCTGGCAGGCCGCGCACGAGCACGACGAGGACGCCGATGAGGATGAAGTGGCCGGGAGGGTCTCGGGCGAACGAGTTTGCCGGGAAAACGGGCTGGAGCCGACGCGGGGAATCGAACCCCGGACCCCTTCATTACGAGTGAAGTGCTCTGCCAGCTGAGCTACGTCGGCCCAAAATCAAGCCATGGCATTGTAGGGCACGGCGCGGGTGCGCGCAAAGCGCCGACGCCGACCGATGACGTCTCAGACGCGCGGGGAGTACCGGTGGTGCAGCATGAGCGCGTTGCCGTCCGGATCGGCGAAGAGGGCCATGTGGCAGACGCCGGTGTCGAAGGTGTCGCCGGCGAACTGGACGCCCTTCTCCTCGAGCGCGGACCTGGCGGCGGCCACGTCGTCGACGTGCAGGGCGATGTGGTTGGCCGTCCCCGGAGCGAACGGCATGCCCATGGCCTTCGGCTCCCAGATGCCGAAGCACGTCTCGCCGACCCAGAACTCGAACTGCGCGCGGTCGTCGGGTCGCAGGCCGAGGGTGTCGACGTAGAACGCGCGCGAGCGGGCCGCGTCGGTGGACGGGACCGCCACGAAGTCGAGCGAGCGGATGAGCGGGTCCACGGCAACCTCCGTCGTCGAAAGCGAACGTACGTTCGATGATGATGATGTCGTGCCGCCAGCGCGCTGTCAAGGCCTGGGCGTTCGGATGCGAGGCGTCTTCTTCACACCAGCTCAACACCCACGCAACGTTTGGCCTGTTCGGGCGCGCTAAACTGCTCCTCACTCCGTCCCTCGGCGGAGGAGCGGCGGTCTCTCTCCGTCGCGCCGCCGCCGCCTCAGGGCGGCCGGCGGGTCCGTAGGACGACCAAGGAGGACCATGAGGAGACCACTCGCGACAATCACGATCGGTATCGTGGCGATGGCGGTCGCCGTGATGGCGTTCGCCGGCGTCACGGCGCCGAAGTCCGGCGCGACCGCGTCCCTGTGCCACACCACCACGCTGTCGATCAAGGCTCCTTTGAGCGTGAAGGCGGGAGGGCGGATCACCGTGACCGGAGCCGAGGCAAGGCCGCCGGCGCACGCGGTGAAGGCGACGCTGCAGAGCCGCCGCGCGACAGCCAAGCGGTGGATCAACGGCGCCTCGGTCACCCTGTCCTCGAGCGGCGCCTACTCGCTCAAGTGGAGGGCGCCCGCCACGAAGGGCAAGTACAAGATC
>CAZHMG010000126.1:0-2983 GCA_964533575.1 uncultured Thermoleophilia bacterium
TGCTCCCAGGGCAGATCTCCCTTTTCGAGGTAGCCCAATAGGTAGTCGCGCACCGGGGGCCAGGCTTTGACCTTGCCGGAGGCTCCCCTGCAGTCCGTGAAGGCTTTTCGCGAGGGATGGCGCACGAATTCTTCCGCCTGCATCGCCGCCACGGCCGGCCAGTTCTTTTCCAGCGCTCGGATTTCCCGCAGTCGATCGCGCAGGCCGGCGGCAACGCCGGGCCATTTCTCCTTCGTGGCCCGAAGTCCTTCCTGAATCCAGCGCTCAGCGTCCTCATAGCGCCGCGCCGCAACCAGCCGTTCGACGAGGCGTCCGTAGCTACTTGTCCTTGTGGCCTCGGCTTCGCAGAGGGGGATGATCTCGTCTTCTCGGCCGGCGCGCTCCATGGCGTAGATGGCCCAATTGCTGAGCCGGTCGCGGGCGTAGTTGCGGCTGAAGTCGTCCCCTCCCTCAGTGCTTTTCGGATCGTGCAAACGGACCAGCAGCCGATCGGTCAGCGCCCGCCAGGACGATGTGGGATGCCGCCGCTGGAGGTACTCCACAAAGGCCTCGCACACTTCATATTCATCCCTGAGCACGGCGTCCAGGGCCCAGGTCAGCTTGTCGGCGCACTCAAGAGACGACTGATCCAGTGCCTCGACGATCACCGGCATGCAGCCGGCGATTTCCCCGGCGGTTTCGCCCTCGTCGTCGCTTTCCTCCACCTGGCGGGTACCGGTAGCCACCAGCTCCTGGCCCAGAATGAGCACCTCGTCGGCATGCCCCTCCTTGAGCAGCACTTCAAGCTTCTTGCGAATCCCGGAGTAGTCGGGCGTATAGCCCTCACCATCCCAATGATTCCGCCAGCCTGGCTTGGCGCCGATGTCGAGGATCTCCCGGCGCAGACGTGTCACCAGCGTGTGGGTATCGCCGGAGATTATCTGCTTCCGGTCGGTCAGATCCTGCGCGATCTCCGGGTACTGTCCGGCTATTTCAAGCACCAGCCCGATGAGCTGCGCCTTGGACTTGCCCTTCAGAAAGGCGTCGATCTCCCTGCCGGCATCGTACGATAAGGCGATTTCGTTTTCGCCGGCTTCATCGTCCCGATCCTCGTCCGCCAGGAGGGCGAGACGTTCATCGCCCCTGCCCACTTGGGGAACGCGCCGGTTGTGTTCAACTCGTTCCAGATATTCAAGCACCACGGCAACCCCATGCTTGCAGTCGCATTCGTAGGGGCAGGTGCAGATTGAATTAGGCGGGCCACCATCGCCCGAATCGACCGTGGTGGCATAGCGATCCGAGCCATCCACCCACGCGACCAGAGCGCCATCCTCTGTTTGCGCCAATTCCGAAACGCGCCCTTGCTGTTGGTAGTTCCGGCCCCTGGACACGATCTTGCTCCCGGCCCATGCGTTGAGGTCGTCCCAGGTCAGGTCTTTGAGTTGGCTCATCTGTTTTCTCTTCTTCGGCATGCTCTTGGTCTCTCAGGTTGTTCTCGGCCCGACATCCTTTTCGTCGAACTCCCGCGCCTCGTGCCGGACGGCCGCGATTCCCACAAGATCGCCTGTTGGACGATACATCACGCGATACGAACCCACGATGATCTCGCGGATATCCTGACGCCCAAGCTCGGGAACGTCGCGACCGGAATCCGGGAACGTCGCCAACGACACTGTGCGCTCGAGCAACCGCTCAAGCCACTGGAGCGCGGCGGTCGGATTATCGGTGGAGATGTAGGCGACCGCGTCGTCGACCTGCTCGTCCGCCAACGGCGACCACGCCACCTTCACTTCAGGTACCGCTCCCGCAGACGCTTCTCGACGACCTCATGAGGGATCCCCATGCCTGCATCCAACTGTGCCTCCGCAGTGCGGATATCGCGGATTATCGCAACCTCTTCGACGAGGTCCTCATATACGTCGACATTGAGGAGAACCGCGGCGCTCCGCCCGTGCTGGGTGAGAATGACGGGACGCCTGGTCCTCTGGACCTGCTCGATGACGGCTGAGGCGTGAGATCGGAATTCGGTGACGGGCCAGACATCGACCGAGGGACGCAGCAGCGCCATGATGGGCCTCCGATGCGATACGCGATTCCGTACAGTATGTACAGTATAGCGTATGGCGGCAACGAGTGGCGGGCGATTCCTTGGTTGGGTCGAACAATACTTCGGCAGTCTGCCGAACTCCACCTTGGCGACGCCGCCATCAGCCCCCCGACACGAGCGCCATCGAAGCGAACGCGCGCGCGCTCACGAAGCGCTACGACGACGTGCTCGCCGTCGACGGCCAGCCTCGACGTGCGGAGCGGCGAGGTCTACGCCTCTCCCCGAACGCGAGGCGGGCCGCTCCCGAAAGAGCACGGCCCGCGTGACCGCGGCTCGCCGCACGCGTTTTGCCCGCTGATGCCGCGGGGCGCCGATGCTACGGGGCCACCGCCAGGTCCGCCCTGACGAGCCCATTGCCGTAGTTCGTGTCGAACCCTGCCGCGCCAAGGTCCTGCGCGGTGCGCTCGAGTCGCAGCTCGACCTCGCTCGGATCCCACACGCCGTCGGCGTCCAAGTCATCGGTGCCCATCGGCGAGGTCAACACCAGCGCCGCCACGCCGGCGACGTGCGGAGAGGCCATCGACGTGCCGGACAGTGTCGCGTACGACTGCTTCTTGTAGGTGGAGAACACGCTCACGCCGGGAGCGGCAAGATCCACCTCAGGTCCTCGGCTGCTGAACGACGCGATGGTGTTCGACGAATCGGTGGCCGATACAGCGATCACGCCCGCGAACTTCGCCGGGTAGTTCACCGTGTTGCCGCTGGGGCCACTATTGCCGGCCGCGGCCACGACCACCACGCCGGACGCGATGGTCTGCTGCACCGCCGAGTCGAACGCTGCGCTGTAGCTGGAGGTACCGAGGCTCATGTTCACGACGTTGATGTCGTTCGCGACCACCCATTGCAGACCCTCGATGATGTCGGACAGGTAGCCGCTGCCGTTGCGGTCGAGCACCT
>CAZHMG010000127.1:0-2923 GCA_964533575.1 uncultured Thermoleophilia bacterium
AGCTCACGCTGCAGCCCAACGCCGGCGTCCGCGCCGACGGCACCGTGCAGCTCGCGCCGGCGCAGATCAGCCGCGCCGCCGCCCAGCGCGTCCAGACGCCTGCGGAGACGCCGGCGGCCGCCCAGCCGGCTCCGACCGCCGCGGCTCCAGCGGCTCCGATGGAGCCGGAGACGCCGCGCGAGGCCGCGCAGAAGCCGCCGGAGTTCCTCAGCAAGTCGCTGCTCGGCCAGCGCAGCGACGACGAGACGGCGTCGTGGGAGCAGACCACGGCGCGCGACTTCGACTGGGACCGCTGAGCCGCAGGTACGGCAGGCCTGCGGGCCGTCGTACGTGAGAAGAGCCGGGGCCGCCTCGCGGCGCCCCGGCTCTTCTCGTCTTCACATTGCGCTTGGCGCGCCGCGCCGGCGTCACCTCAGAGCGTCATCCCGCTGCCGCCCCTCATCCCGCCGAACAGCTGCTGCATGAACGTGTCGAACGACTTCGCGTTCTTCGGCGGCTCGACCGCGACCGGCTCGTCGAAGGCGCTCATGCTGACGGTGCCCTGCGCGCTCACCGCGGAGACGCCCTCCATGTCCTTCTGGCCCGCGGTGTCCAGGGACGCCCCGAACTGCGCCTTGTACATGTACTGGTCGTCCACGCCGATCCAGTAGTCGACCGTCGCGGCCCGGAGCGTCTTGCTCAGCTCCTCCACCTGCTGCTTGTTCTGCGCGAGACCCTCGCTCAACTCACCGAGCTCACTGCCGGAGCCGCCGAGCTTGTCCCCGAGAGCAGGGTCCTCGGCGGCCTTGAGCAGCGAGTCCGCCAGCTTCTGCGGGTCGGCGGCGGCCTTGACGTGGTAGACCTCGACGCCGTTCAGGTCCTCGGTGCCGACGAGCTCGAACTCGGTGCCCCAGCTCGCGGGATCGATGCCCATGCTCTTGAGCTGCTCGGTCGGGGCGGCCCCGGAGGCAGCCTGCTCGTCCAGCGCCTTCGCGTTCTTGGTGTCCAGCGCGTACCAGGCGCCCTGGTACTCGATCCACGACTTCTCGCCCTCGCTCATCATGCCGAACTCGAGGTTCTGGCCGGCGATGCCGAGGCTCATCGTCATGTTCACCGCGGTCGGGTCGTTGCCGCTGGAGCCCTCGGCGTGGAGGGTGACGCCGTCCGAGAGCAGCGCCTTCGCCGTGGCGTCGGTCATCTTCGCGCTGTCGCCCTCGATCTTCAGGGCGACGTCGGCGATGAACGAGGCGCTGTCCACCGTCGCCATCTTGGCCTCGCTGTCCTTGACGATCTGGTCGGCCGGCGGGCCGGAAGCCGTGTCGGCAGCGGCGGGATCCGCCGTCGTGGCATCGTCACCGCCGCAGGCGACGACGACCAGCGCCAGCGCCAGCACGAGGAGCAGGATCGCCCCGCGTCTGGAGATCATGGCACGCATAGGTGTCCTCCTGTCGTCATCCGGGCGCGGTCGGCGCCCGCTCCTCTTCTCGGCCGGGAGCGCTCGCTCCTTTACGGAGTGATGCCCGCGCAGCTCAGCTTGTGCGCTGTTTGGGAGAGACGACGACGGCCCGGAACGGTTCGTTGCCTTCGGAGGCGGTCTCCACGCGCGGGTGGTCCTTGAGGTGCAGGTGGACCACCTTGCGCTCCGCCGCCGTCATCGGCTTGAGGGCGATGCTCACGGAGTCGCGCGCGACCTTCTGCGCCGTCCGGTCGGCGAGCGCCGAGAGAGCCGCGGCGCGGCGGTCACGATAGCCCTCCGCGTCGACGATCACCTGGCGGCGCTCGCGGCGGTCGCCGTTGACGACGATCGCGGCGATGTACTGCAGGGCGTCGATGGTGGCGCCGTGGCGCCCGATGAGGAGCCCCAGGTCATCGCCGCTGATCTCCGCGCGTACCGACTCGGGCGTCTCGCTGGCGTCGTCGGCTTCGTGACCCTCGACTTCGGGCTGGTTGGGGATCTTCTTCGCGCTAAGGTCAGCGGCTTTGGCGGTGACCTTGTCGGCTAGCAGTTGCCGGGTGGCGCCTTCTTCGACGGAAATGGCTGAGGCGAAGGTCTTACGGATCTGCCGCTCCTCTTCGGGAGCGCTCGCGAGCAGCACCTGAAGACCATGTAGCTCACGAAACAGACCGTCGAATTCGCTCTGACCTGACTGGTATAGCTGCCCATTTTGCACCTGGCTCGGAACGACTGGCGGCAGCGGTTTCGGGGCACAACCGAAGACCGCAACACAGAGCCATGCCAGGCAGAGCCAGCGTACGCATTTAGATGACGGAGGATGTTTCATTATGGGCAGTGGATGGGCGTGGCCCAAAGCTCGGCACTTCGACCGACGCTGACCACGAAGAGCGATACGGCGCGTTGCCCCGAAGACCAAAGCAGCCCCTGGCCCGAATTGCTCCCAACTGGCGACACCGTGTGCGAAAGACCTATAGGATGGCCTGCGCGGTCCAGCGTCTGGATCCGGACTTGCCGCTGGCCTTGAGGGCCCTCGGACCATTGAAGCAACCATCGGTGATTGGGTAGGGCCGCGACGGCAGGCGCGATCGAATCGCCCCCCTTGCCACCCGAGGGCTGGTTGAAGAGCGTGGCGGGTTGCGGTGGTTGTCCCACCTCGGCATGGCTCAGGTAGATGGCCCAAGGGTCCGTTTCGCTCGCGCGCCCAGCGTAAACGACGAGAGCCTGCTCGGGTTCGGCGGCCACCGTCGGGGTACCGAGGAATCCAACCGAAGACTTGACCTGGAACGGGCCGGACATGTTTCCTCCCGTCTCCGTCAACCACCCCAACTGGATCGAACCGGATTGTCCTGCTTGCCGGAACGTAACCGCGTGAGCCAAACCAGGAACGCTAGCTAGGCGGGGATCGGTGACGCTGGCCTTCGCGTCGAAGGCCCATAACGTTTCGAGTGCGCCGCCGGAGGGTTGTCGGGCAAACCCGGACCCCGGGGG
>CAZHMG010000128.1:0-2851 GCA_964533575.1 uncultured Thermoleophilia bacterium
GGGGTGTAGAGGGGGGCGGGACTGGCGCCGGGCGCGACGCCGCGTGGGTGCGGGGAGGGCAGGCCGCTCAGCGGCGCGACCCAGAGGATGAAGCAGTCGGGCACGGGGCCAGCGAGCGCGACGGCGTCCGCCAGGTCGGCGAAGATCGGGATGCCGTTGGGGACGCCGTCGAGGTACGCCCCGGCGTCGGCTCCCGCCTTGCTGCTGTCGATTACCGAGAGGATCTCGTACTTGTCGGAGTGGCGCACGAGGCCGTTGGCGGTCTTGCCGTCAGCGGTCCCGAACAGCGCCTCGGAGTAGATGATCGCGGTCTTGCCCATCATGAAGAACCTCCCGGCTCTGGTCGTCTGCCACCGTCGAATCGCGGCGTGTGGCCGAGGAGCCCGGAGACATCCAGGCCCTGGTGGAACGTGCCGACGTCCTGACGCTCGAAGAGACGCCCGCGACCGGTGACAATGGCCGACGCGCCGCTGACCCGCAGCCACGCGCCCTCGTACAGCGCCAGCACGGCGCAGTCGTTCTCCTCGAGGAACTCGGCGATCCGCTCGTCCCGCGTCTCGCCCATGAAGGTCGAGGCCGGGTCGGCGTCGATGTAGTGCAGGTTGATCTGGAACGGCACCAGCCCAAGTGCGGCGAAGCTCGGCGGGTGGCAGATCGGCATGTCGTTGGTGGTGCGGATCGTCGGGCAGGCGACGTTCGTCCCGGCGGAGGCGCCGACATAGCGGGTCGCACCTGCGCGCACCCGGGCGCCGAGCTCGTCGATCACGCCAAGGCGATAGAGGGAGTCGAGCAGCCGGAACGTGTTGCCGCCGCCCATCATCACGACCTCGGCCTCGAGGATCGCCCGGCCAGGGGCGCCCGCGCGGTGGGCGGAGATGGCCTCGATGCCGAAGGATCCGAGCGCCGCGATGGCCCTGTCCGCGTAGTCGTCCCAATCCGCGAGCGCGTACGGGACGAACGTCACCACCCGGCCGGCCGAGACGCCGGCGAAGGCCTCGGCGGCATGCGAGAACATCGTGCCGCCGTAGTTGGTCGAGTTCGAGAGCAGGAGCAGTTCCATGTCCGCCGATCTGGTCGGCCGGCCCCTGAGGCGATCACGAGAGCAAGCTGTTGCCGAGTCCGCGGATGGCAACGGCGCCCCGCGGCTGGGAGGGTGGTCCGTGTCGGGTCGCACCATCGCGCCCGGGCGCAGGCAGCGCCTAGAGCGCGGTCACCTGCGTCGCCTCGGCCTTGCCCTTCTGGCCCGTGGCTTCCGTGAAGGACACGGCCTGACCCTCGGCGAGGTTCTTCACGTCGCCCTGGATCTCGGAGATGTGGACGAACAGGTCGTCGCCGCCCTCACGCTCGATGAAGCCGTAGCCCTTGTCCGCGTTGAACCACTTGACTTTGCCTTCTGCCATTTCAGTCTCATCCTCTCGCCCCACCGGGGCACACACACAAAAAGCGACGTGACCTTCACCGCCAGAGTGCGGTGCGTCACGTCGCAATCCCACGAGCCGGAGTGGCTCGCCTGCTAAAAGTATAGCACGTTTTCGGCTGCGAGTGCGGCGCCGACCGTTGAGAGAGCGGCTTCGACGAGGATCTACGGAGCGAGCACGACCCGGCCCATGACGCGCAGGTAGTGGGCCCAGTAGCCTTGCAGGTCGCCGTAGTGGTCGGCGCGGCGCTGCAGATCGTCGGCCGGCAGCGGCTCGCCGGCGCCGTAGACGTGGCCCGCGATGCGCATGAGCGAGCGGTCGCCGTAAGGGATGCGCTCCATGCGCCCCAGGCTGCGGATCATGATGAGCGCCGCCGACCAGGCGCCCACCCCGGGGATGGCGCGGAGCCAGCGCGACACCTCGTCGTAGGATCCCTCACGGAAGAAGGCCTCGTCCACCTCGCTGAAGGCGACCGCGGCGCCGTGGATGTACTCGGCGCGCCGCCTGTTGCGCAGCAGTCCCGTGAGGTCCTCGACGCTCGCCTGGACGACCGCCTTGGCGCCCGGGAAGGGCCAGAACTCCCTGCCGTCGAGCTCCACGCCCGCCGAGAACTCCTGGATCAAGGTGCGCTTCATGTGCTGCGCGACGCCCAGCAGGTTGCGCTGCGAGAGGATCGTCCAGCAGGCGTTCTCGAACGGCGTGAGGAACTTGACCTGGTGGTAGCCGTAGAGCTCCCGCTTGACGGCGTCGAAGGGCGGATCGGAGTCGATCAGCGCGTAGAAGCGGCTGAGGTCGTCGTAGACGCTGAGGTAGACCTCGATGCGCCGCACGAGCGCCGCGACGTCGTCCTCGCTCAGGGGGTCGTCCGTGTGCAGCTCGTAGCGCAGCTCCGGATCCTCCACGGTGCCGGTCGCGGAGAGCTTGAAGGCGACCGGCGTCTGGCTGGCCCAGGCCGCGCGGGTGAGCGACTTCTCCGAGACCACCTGCTCGCCGTGCATGGGTGGGAACGTCACGATGAAGTCGAGCGCCTGGTCGAAATCGAAGGGGGCCACCGGTCGTAGCGTGCCTTCCCACCGCAGTCGCGCCAACGCTTCACCTCCGTGTCTCGGTGCCCGGCACCTACCCGGTGGCGGTCTGCGGCTAACGCGACACCAGGAGCCCCGTCCGCCGCTTCGGAGTCCTTGGGATGATGAAGGGCACGTCTCGCCTGTAGGCCGTGTAGGCCTCGCCGAACCTCTCGGCCAGCTCCTCCTCCTCGAAGCGCTTCAGGTAGACCAGCAGCGAGGCGCCCAGAGAGACGACGAGCATCGTGCCGGCGACTGTCCTGGCGGCGATCGCCAAGCCCAGATAGGCCAGGATGGTCCCCAGCGTCATCGGGTTGCGGCAGTAGCGGAACGGACCCTCGGTCAACAGCTCCTGGGTGGGCATCACCG
>CAZHMG010000129.1:0-2832 GCA_964533575.1 uncultured Thermoleophilia bacterium
GGCCGGAAGGGGACGGACGTATTCCTGACTGAGGGCGCGGCCGACCGCCGGATGCAGGAGCGACGCGGCGGGTTGCACTTCGTTCACGGCACGCAAGGGCTCGTCGGCGGCGAACCCCTTGAGCACGTATCCCGCCGCCCCCGCGCGGATGACCTGCCGCACGTACTCCTCGTCGTCGTACATGCTGAGGATGAGGACTCTCGACTCCGGGAAGCGGCGATGGATCTCTGCCGTGGCCTGGATGCCGTTCTTGCGCGGCATCAGCATGTCCATGATGACCACGTCGGGGCGCAGCGCCTCGGCCTGGCTGATCGCCTCGTCCCCGTCGCTGGCCTCTCCGACAACCGCGACGCCGGGCTGCTCAGCGAGCAGAGCCCGCAGACCCTCGCGCAGGATGCGATGATCGTCGACGAGCAGCACCCGAATCGGCCGGCCGGCGGCCTCGCCGGTCATTCGCGCCGGCCTCTCCTCCCTGATCCTCATGCTCTCGCCTCCGCCGTCACCGGGATCACGACGTGAACCCGCGTCCCTTGTCCCGAAGAAGCCTCGATGTTGATCGTCCCATGCAGGGCCGCCGCCCGCTCACGCATCGAGATCAGCCCCACGCCGTACCGCTCCCTGGGGTCCTCCGGCACGCCGGCAGGGTCGAACCCGGCGCCGTTGTCGGCGACGAGCATCGTCACGTAGCCCGCCTTCGTCTCGAGGCGCAGCAGCACGCGCGTCGCGCGGGCATGCCGCGCGACGTTGGCGAGCGACTCCTGAGCGATGCGGAACAGCGCCGTCTCGACCACGGGGGCCAGACGGCGATCCGCATCGTCGAGGTCGAGCACAGCCTCGAGACCCGGCACCTGCAGATGCGATTGTACATACCAGCGCAGGGCCGGCACGAGGCCGAAATCGTCGAGCACGGATGGGCGCAGATCGTAGAGCAGCAGCCTGATCTGCGCCAGGCAGTGGGCGATGAGCGTGCGCGCGTTGTCGACCAGCGCGCGCACGTCGGCGCTGCAACCGTCCACACCCAGAAGAGCCGTGTCGATGTTGAGCAGCGCCGCGGCCAGCGACTGGCTGGTCTCGTCATGGAGCTCACTGCCGATACGTCGGCGCTCGTCTTCGATTGATTCAAAGATGTGCAAGGAATATGCACGTGATTCGCCCTCGAGACGGTCGAGCATCTCCTCCAGGGCCTCGGTCATCGCGCGCAGATCAGGGTTGTACGACTCCGGTCTGACCGCTTCGCCGCGCATTCCGTGATGGATCGTGGCCATCGCGCCGCTGAGCTCGACCAGCGGCCGGAAGGCCGCCCGCAGCACCAGGTAGTTGGCCAGCGCCGTGACCGCCGCGCCGCACAGGAAGAAACCGACCATGACCAGCCACAAGTACTCGTCGCCGGCGCCGCGCGCCAGCAGCGTGCCGAAGACTGCGCCGGCGAGGATGACGGCGCTGTTGACGGCCACGACCCTGTAGAGGGTCGAACGGCCCATGACGAAGAGGGATCCCACTCTGATGCTCATCGGCGCTTCACGCCCCGCACAGCTTCTCCCGTCCCTAGGGACATAACCCTAGTACCTTTAGGGTGTTTCATCTACACTATCCACTACTGATACCTCTTTCGCCGGGGGCGGAAGGGGTCGTGGCGGTCTCTGACGCCGTGCGGAGGACCCAGCACCAAGCCCATGGGAGGCTCTATGAGAATCGGTGTGTTCTTCTGTGAGATGGGGGATCTCACGTGCATCGACTTGCGCGACGTGTACCAGTACGCAGCCGACCTGCCGGACGTCGTCACCGTCAGAGACTTCGGCACCCTTCCCAAGCTCGACCCTGAGGTGCTGGCCGCCGTTATTCGCAGAGAGGATCTGCAGCGCATCGTGGTGGCCGGCGACTCGCCCGGCTTCTTCAAGCAGGCTTTCACCCACGCCATGGCGCTCGCCGGGCGCGATCCGAACGAGATTCATCTCGCCTCGTTCCGTGAGCATTGCGCCTCGAGCGGCATGGGCACCTCCCGGGCGAAGTCCATTGTCGCCTGTGCGGTCATGGCTGTTCCCTTCCGTCTCGCCGCAGTGCCAGACACGACACCGGTCGACCCCAGGACCCTCGTCATCGGCGGCGGCATCGCGGGCATCCAGGCCTCACTCGAGATCGCGGACGCCGGCAAGCAGGTGTACCTCGTCGAGCGCACCGGCACCGTCGGAGGCCATATGGCCATGTTCGACAAGACCTTCCCCACCCTCGACTGCGCCGCCTGCATTCTCACGCCAAAGATGGTGGCCGTCGACCAGCACGAGAACATCGAGCTGATGACCAACAGCGAAGTCGTGGACGTCGCCGGCGGCGCCGGCGACTACAGGGTGACGGTGCGCAAGCGGGCCCGCCGCGTGAACGTCAAAGACTGCGTCGCCTGCGACGTGTGCGCCGAGGTCTGCCCCACACGCGTGGTCAGCGACTTCGACAACGGCATCGCCACGCGCAAGGCGGCCTACATCGCCTTTCCGCAGGCGGTCCCCAACGCCTACTTGATCGACGCCGCCAACTGCACCTATGTGCAGAGCGGCGGCGCCAAGTGCGGCGTCTGCGCGAAGAAGTGCCCCAAGGACTGCATCGACCTCGACCAGGCCGACGAGCTCGTGGAGCTGACCGTCGGCAACATCGTGCTGGCCACCGGTTACGAGCTCTACGACGCCGGGCGCGTGGATCGCTACGGCTACGGGACGCTCCCCAATGTGCTCACGTCGCTCGAGTTCGAGCGCCTCACCAACGCCTCAGGACCGACCAGCGGCAAGATCGTCATGAAATCCCGGCAGTACAACAGGCGGACGAAGCAGGACGAGTGGGTGT
>CAZHMG010000130.1:0-2632 GCA_964533575.1 uncultured Thermoleophilia bacterium
GGCGCGGATGCGCGTTCTCGTCACCGGCGGCTGCGGCTTCATCGGGAGCCACTTCGTCAGGCGCCTCGTCACCGGCGGCGACGAGGTGGTGGTGCTCGACAAGCTGACGTATGCCGGCAACCCCGCGAACCTCGCGGGCGTCCGCTGCGAGCTCGTGCGTGGCGACATCGCCGATCCCGGCACGGTCGCCCGGGCGGGAGAGGGTTGCGACGCCGTCGTCAACTTCGCCGCCGAGACGCACGTGGACAGGTCGATCGCCGCGCCGCAGGACTTCATCCGCACCGACGTACTCGGTACTCACACGCTGCTCGAGTCTGTGCGCGAGCACGGCGTCGAGCGCTACGTGCAGATCTCTACGGACGAGGTGTACGGTTCGATCGATCAAGGCGCCTTTACCGAGGAATCCGCCCTCCGCCCCTCCAGTCCCTACTCGGCCAGCAAGGCCGGCGCGGATCTGCTGGCGCTCGCCGCGCACCACACCCACGGTACGCCCGTCCTGATAGCACGCAGTTCCAACAACTACGGCCCTTGGCAGTACCCGGAGAAGATCATCCCGCTGTTCGTCACCAACGCGATCGAGAACCAGGCGCTGCCGCTCTACGGCGACGGGTTGAACGTGCGTGACTGGCTCCATGTGGACGACAACTGCGCCGGCATCGACGCAGTGCTGCGTGAAGGACGACTGGGAGAGGTCTATAACATCGGTGGCGGCAGCGAGGTGACGAACCGCGACCTGACGATGACCATCCTGGCGCTTCTCGGCAGGGACGAGCGCCTGATCCGCCACGTGACCGATCGTCCCGGCCACGACCGCCGCTACGCGGTGAACTGTCAGAAGCTGAAGTCGCTCGGCTGGGTGCCACACGTCGAATTCGAGCATGGTCTGCGGCGAACAGTCGAGTGGTACAGTCGCAACCGCGGCTGGTGGGGCGCCATCAAGTCCGGGGAGTGGCGCGAGTTCTACGCGCGCCAGTACGCCGGACTCGTGTGAGTCATCAGCGAAGGTTCTTGACGGGCGTGCCCACGTTGCAGCGGTAGTACAGCCAGAGCGCTTCCTTGTTGTACATACGCGAACACCCGTGTGAGAACGGCCGCGGGAAGCGACTGAGCAGCCCGGGCTGATTCGTCCCATGGATGGCGATCCCTCTCGCCTGCCTGTAGAACATGACGCAGGAGCCGAGGGCCCCGCCGCCGGGACGACGTTTGTGGTAGATCTTGTAGGTGCCGAGGGGTGTGGGGTACCCGGGGCGGCCCAAGGCGACGCGGAAGCTGCGCACCAGCGTGCCCCGCTCGTAGTAGTACAGCTTGTACTCGTGCACCACGTTGACGATGTAGTGCTTGTACTGGTACGGCACCTTGTGCGCATTCTTGAGGTTGATTGTAAGGGCGCGCTTCGGTGACGAGCCTTGGGCATGATCCGCGTCTTCGGGCATGCGGGCGCGCACGGTGATCGGACCGTACCGGTCGGATGTCCAGTTGAGAGAGAAGCGAGAGTCAGCGTCGAGGGCGGCAGCAGCGCCGACCTGCACCCAGCTGCCGTCCCTGTTGCGGCGGTCGATCACGATCTCGCCGCCCGAATGAGCCGGCTGGACTGATCCGGTCAATCGCACGGTTCCGCCGGGTGCAATCCACACGGTAGCAGGAGCGTTGAGCGTGATGCGGGGCCGGACACTGACCGTGATGGAGACCGAGGCAGGCTCATGCTGCTGCTCGTCGTCGGAATACGAGACACGATAGTCAGTAGTGACCGGGGGAGCTGGCAGGGCGGCGAAAGCGAAGCGTCCATCCGGCCCGGCTGTAGTCGTCGTCACCACATCCGACCATGACGCGTCCGGGCTGCTCCGCTGCTCGAGCGTCAACGACGCCCCGGGGACGCTGATGATGCCGGAGATGGTGACAGCGGAAACATCGCCATACCTGAAGATGCTTCGCGACGCCGATGCCTGGATGGTCGTTGGTGGCTGATCGGCCGATGTGGCCGCGCCCGCGGGATCTGATGGTTCGGCGAAAGCCGGAGCCGCGCCGGGTGCGGTGAGCATCGCCGCGAGCGCAAGCAGACAGAAGATGAGCCACCGTCTCATGCCGCCATGGTAGCTCATCAAGCAGGTTCTGTGCTGTTATGTGTCTCCTTCATGGACATCGGCGAGCTGAACCGGCGCCTGATGCCGGAATATCTCGCCTTCAACCAGGTAGAGGACATCCTCTGCGATGTTCGTCGCGTGATCCGCGAGACGCTCGAGCTGTCGCGCCACGCTGAAAAGGAGAGTGATGGCGTCAAGTTGTGCGGGTTGATCGCGGATGATGTTCTTGAGCTCCTCGATGAGCTTTGTGTACAGGAGATCAATCTCATCGTCCGCGGCGAGAACGTTGCGCGCCTCCAGGGCATCCTGGTTGACCAGCGCATCCAGGGCCTTCTCCGTAATCCCGCTGGTCCGGTCGGTCAGAACGGCGAGAAGCTCCGGAATCGGCAGGGGAAGTTCATCCGCAAGCGCAATCGCGCGCTCGGCGATGTTCACGGCGAGGTCGCCCATTCGCTCGAGCTCGTTGTTGATCTTGACCACGGCGATGATGAAGCGAAGGTCGCCGGCGACCGGCTGGTACAGGGCGAGGATCTTGAGGCAGTCCTCCTCGA
>CAZHMG010000131.1:0-2524 GCA_964533575.1 uncultured Thermoleophilia bacterium
CTACGCGATCAGCCAGCCGTGGCAGGCCAACCAGATCGAGGCGAAGTTCAACATCGCCCAGGTGCTGGACGTGCCGATCAACAGCGTCGAGAAGTTCAAGGAACGCACGGCGGGAGGCTGACCATGATCAGGAATCCGCGCGCGGGAGCGCGCAAGAGCGGCGGCTTCAGGCTCGAGGTGTTCACCGACGACGAGCTGCGGGAGATCCACGGCGCGACCCTCGACGTGCTGTCGCGCACCGGCGTCTTCGTCGAGGACGACGAGGCCCGGGAGATCTTCGCCGCGGCCGGCGCCGAGGTCGACGGCGAGACGCACGTGGTGCGCCTGCCGGCGCACCTCGTCGAGGACGCGCTGCGCTCGGCGCCGTCCACCGTCGTCCTGTGCGGTCGCGACCCGGCCCGGGACGTCGTGCTCGAGGACGGCCGGGTCGGCTTCACCAACTTCGGTGAGGGCATCCAGGTCGTCGACCCGTACACCGGCGAGCTGCACGAGAGCCTGAAGGCAGACGTCGCCGACTGCACCAGGATCATCGACGCGCTGCCCGAGATCGACGTCGTCGAGCGGCCGCTCGGCGCCCACGACGCGCCGCCGGACACGGCGGCGCTGCACAACGCCGAGGCGATCTTCAGCAACACCACCAAGCACGCCACCATCGGCCCGCTGTCCGGCTTCTGCGCGCGCAAGATGATCGACATGGCGGCGGCGATCGTCGGGGGGCGGGAGCAGCTGCGCCGCCGCCCCATCCTGTCCTTCCTCACCTGCCCGGTGAGCCCGCTCAAGCTGGTGAGGGACGCCTGCGAGATCATCATCGAGGGCGCCCGCGCCGGCATCCCGGTCAACGTGCTCTCGATGGCGATGGCCGGCGGCTCCAGCCCCGTGTCGCTCGCCGGCACGCTCGTCACCCACAACGCCGAGGTGCTGTCCGGCATCACGCTGGCGCAGCTCACGCAGCGGGGCGCGCCGGTCATCTACGGCTCCTCGACCACGGCGCTCGACCTGCGCTTCGCCAGCGCCTCCGTGGGCAGCCCCGAGTGCGGCATGATCGGCGCCGGGGTCGCCTGCCTCGCACGCTTCTACCTGCTGCCCAGCTGGGTCGCCGGTGCGTAGGGCGACTCCAAAGTGGCGGACGCCCAATCCGGTCACGAGAAGACGATCACCAGCCTGCTGCCGGCGTTGGCAGGGGCCAACCTGATCTACGGGCTGGGGATGCTGGAGTCGGGCGTCACCATCGATTACGCGCAGCTGGTCATGGACGCGGAGTTCGCGCGCATGGTCAAGTTCTGCGTGCCGGGCATCCCGGTCACCGACGCGACGCTGTCCGTGGACGTCATCGCCGAGGTCGGTCCCTTCAAGGACTTCCTCTCGCACGAGGACACCTATGCGGGCATGCGCGGGCAGTCGTCGTCCAGGCTCATCGACCGGCGGGTCCGCGAGGAGTGGGCCGCCGCCGGCGCGACGACGCTGTACGACCGCAGCCTCGCGGAGGCGCGGCGGATCCTCGAGACGCACGTGCCGGAACCGCTGCCGGACGGGGTTGCCGATGAGATAAGGGCCATTATTCAAGAGGCCGAGGCGACCTTGTCAGTGGATGGAGGATGACTGAGGGCGGCGAGAACACGCACTGCCCTGCAAAGCGCGTCGGTACCCGTCGCGTCGCGCGCTGCGGAAGCTGCCGCGATTGGACCATGTCGGTAGCGCGGCGTGCGGACGACGCTCAGGGACATGTGCGCTGATTCCCCGAGGCGACACTGTCCCCCTCGAGGGGGCGACCCTTCGCCTGACACATCATTGGGCATTGGGCCGCCCCCTCGCCCCAAACCTGACGGGGAGGGCGATTGTGAGGCGGGTCCGCAGACTACGAAGAGTCAGCTCCCTGACGGTCTCTTTGCACCCAGAGTCCCCGTGGCCGCGTGAGGTCGGTGAGTTGACTGAGGCCCTCGCAAAGGAAGGAAGCAGACATGACCGGACGTCAGATGCGCTGGCGGGACAAGGGATCGATGATTCCGCGGATCTCGCCAGGATCGTCGATGAGGCCATGGTCCTTCATGTTGCCGTGGTCGATGGCGGGCTGCCCTAGATGGTACCGCTCAACTTCGCACGGGAGGACGACGTCCTGTGGCCGCACGGTGCGGGCACGAGGAGGAAGCTCGATTGTCTCATTGCCTCACCCCGGGTGTGCGTCGAGGTCGAGCGCTTCATCGACCTCCTGCCGGGTGCGAGCGCCTGTGATGACTGGACCACACGCTACGATTCGGTCATCGGCTTCGGCGTCGCCGAAGCAATCCGAGCCCCGGGGGACAAGCTTCAGGGCCTTCGGGCTCTGACGTGCAAGTACTCGGGGCGCGACGGCTGGGAGCTTGAGGCGGGGGCCACGAGTCGCTCGGCTGTCATCCGCATTCGCCTGGAAACGCTCACCGGTAAGCGTTCAGCTGCCTGAGCTGCGTGCTCGCAGCTCGCGGATGCCGACGTGGCGCCGAGACGAAGGAGAACCGATGCCTCACGTGATGATCTCGAGCAAGAAGTG
>CAZHMG010000132.1:0-2283 GCA_964533575.1 uncultured Thermoleophilia bacterium
TCTCGGTCTCGTACTCGACGTGCGCGGTGGCGATGGTGATGCCGCGCTCGCGCTCCTCGGGAGCCTTGTCGATCATGTCGAATGGGGTGAACTCGGTGTTGCCCCCGCGGTTGTGCAGCGCCAGCGTGATCGCAGCGGTCAGCGTCGTCTTGCCATGGTCGACGTGCCCGATAGTCCCCACGTTCATGTGGGGCTTGCTGCGGTCAAACTTCTCCTTCGCCATGTTCCTTACTCCTTTTCCTGAAACCCGGAGGTTGAGCTCACACAAGAAGCGGCACGGCGCGACGCCGTACCAAAGGTGCGCAGTATACACGAAGCCGGCTCACGCCGGCAAACGGACCTGGGGATAGCCTCACCCCCCGCGAGCTCGCGTGATGAGCTCCGTCGCGATGGATGCGGGGACCTCTGCGTAGTGCTTGAACTGCATTGTGTACGTGGCGCGGCCCTGAGTAGTTGAGCGTACGTCAGTGGCGTAGCCAAACATCGTGGAGAGAGGCACGGTCGCGTTGATGACTTGGGCGTTGCCACGTGGCTCCATGCCGTCGATGTGACCGCGCCGCGAACTCAGATCACCCATCACGTCGCCCATGAACACAGCGGGCGTGACGACCTCAACCGCCATCATAGGCTCGAGAAGAACAGGATGAGCTTTCTGGGCTGCGCTCTTGAAGGCCAGCGACCCGGCGATCTTGAATGCCATGTCCGACGAGTCGACCTCGTGGTAGCTGCCGTCGGTCAAAGCCACCTTGATATCGACCACTGGGTAGCCGGCGAGCACGCCGCTGTTCATGGCTTCCTGAATACCGGCGTCGACCGACGGTATGTACTCGCGCGGGATCGACCCGCCCATGATGCGGCTCTCGAACTCGTAGCCCCCGCCTGGGAGGTTGGGCTCCATCTCTATGATGACGTGCCCGAACTGGCCACGTCCCCCGCTCTGCCGCACGAACCTGCCTTCGACCTTCTCCACCTTGTTGCGCACAGTCTCCCGATACGCCACCTGCGGTCGGCCTACGTTGGCGTCGACATTGAACTCGCGGACCAAGCGGTCAACGATGATCTCAAGATGAAGCTCACCCATGCCGGCGATGATAGTCTGGCCCGTCTCTTCCTCCGTGTGCACCCGGAAGGTCGGGTCCTCGTCTGCAAGACGTTGCAGCGACGTAGAGAGCTTCTCCTCGTCGGCTTTGGTCTTGGGCTCAATGGCAACGAAGATCACCGGCTCCGGGAACTCCATCGACTCGAGGATGATCGGCTTGCCGATCTCGCACAGCGACTCCCCCGTGGTGGTGAACTTCAAGCCCACCGCCGCGGCCAACTCGCCCGCGTAGATCTCATCGCGGTCCTCACGGTGATTCGCGTGCATCTGCAGAATACGGCTGATGCGCTCCCGCTTGTCCTTGCTGCAATTCTGAACGTAGGAGCCGGCTTTGAGCGTCCCTGAGTAGACGCGAAAGTAGGTCAGCTTGCCGACGTACGGATCGACGGCCACTTTGAACGCAAGCGCCGAGAAGGGCGCGTCGTCGGTGGTGGGACGCGTTTCCTCATCCCCGTTGGGAGTCATGCCGGTCACAGGCGGGACATCCAGGGGCGACGGCAGATACTGCACGATAGCGTCCATGAGCGGCTGCACGCCCTTGTTCTTGAAGGCCGATCCGCACAGGACAGGGGTTATGCTGATGTCCAAGGTCGCCTGACGAATGACCTCGCGCAGATGCTGCGTCGTGATCTCCTCGCCCTCGAGATACGCTTCGAGCAGGTGATCGTCATGGTCTGCAACGGCCTCGATGAGGCGCAGGCGGTAGTCCTCGGCCAGTGGCCGCACGTCGTCCGGAATGTCGATGATCTCGTAGTCTGTGCCGAGCTCATCCTGATACACGATGGCGTGCATCTCGATGAGATCGACGATGCCGCGGAAGTCCGCCTCGCGGCCGATTGGAATCTGCAGGGCGACAGGATTGGCGCCGAGGCGCTCCACCATCATCTCCATGCCGCGGAAGAAGTCGGCGCCGATGCGGTCCATCTTGTTGACAAAGGCAATGCGCGGAATGCCGTACTTGTCTGCCTGCCGCCAAACGGTCTCGGACTGAGGCTCGACGCCTCCCACCGAGCAGAACAGCGCAATTGCGCCGTCCAGCACCCGCATGCTCCGCTCCACCTCGATCGTGAAGTCCACGTGCCCGGGCGTGTCGATGATGTTGATCTGCGTGTCCTGCCAGCTGACGGTGGTCGCCGCCGACGTGATCGTGATGCCGCGCTCCTGCTCCTGCGCCATCCAGTCCA
>CAZHMG010000133.1:0-2223 GCA_964533575.1 uncultured Thermoleophilia bacterium
GTGCGGGGGGGCGGAATGCGAGCACCGACGGGGAAGAGCGCAGCGGGGGGTCGGCCCATGTGGCCGTTCCGGAGACTCGCGCGCGTGCGGGATCTGGTCCCCAAGCCGCCGCAAGGCCAGCTCGCCCTGATCACGGCACTCGACTCGGTCTCCACCTCCATCTCCTCGGCGCGTACGGTGCACGATGTCCTCGCGATCATCGTCGAGGCTGCGAAGCGGTTCACCGGGACGGAGAAGGTCGTCATATGCCTCGTGGACGAGTATGCCGAGGGGCTGGTGCTCGATGAGTCGACGCTCGTCGTGCGCGGCGCGCGGGGCACACACGAGCAGGAATGGTGGGGACAGCACCTCACCGACATCGCTGACGACGTGTTCGCGGACGGCAGGCCTTTCTTCTACGTGGACAACGAGCGCGGGGCGTGGATGCTTGCGGTCCCGGTGCGCATCCAGGACCAGCCGCTCGGCATCCTGGTGGCGATCAACACGGTCACTCACGGGCTGCTGCCCGAGCACACCGCGTTCCTGTCGATACTTGGAGCCTTCGCGGCTGCGTCGATCGCCAACTCACAACTTGCCGAGGAAGGCAGGTACGCCATGCTGTCCGGTGAGCGCGAGCGCATCGCGCGTGAGATGCACGACGGCATCTCCCAGACGCTCTTCTCGATCTCGCTCGGCATGGAGCTCGCGAAGAAGCAGGTGACAAGAGACCCTGCGCAAGCGGTCAGGACGCTGGACGATCTCGAGAGTCAGCTCAGCGCGAGTGCGGCGGAACTGAGACGGCTCATCTACGACCTCAGACCGATGAAGCTGCAGGAGATGGGGCTCGTCGGCTCCGTGCAGACATGGCTGAAGGAAGCCACACGCGGCAGCGACGTGAAGGGCAAGTCTCAGGTCCTCGGCCCCGTGTGCACGCTGAGGCCCGCGCAGGAGGCATGCCTCTACCGGGTTGCCAAGGAAGCCGTCAGCAATGCGGTGCGGCACTCCGGGGGCAGCAGCCTGAACGTGACGATCGAGTACACGGAGGAGTCTGTGACCGTCGTGGTCAAAGACGACGGAAACGGTTTCGCCTCCGGCGGCGCCGAGCGAAGACTCGAGGGCACCGGTGCGGGGCTGAGGAACATGCGCGAGAGGATGACCGCCGAGGGCGGCACTCTCGACATCCAGACCACGCCAGGCCAGGGAACCGTCGTACGTGCCGAGCTGCCGATCGGAGCACGCTGATGGAAATGATTCGAGTGCTCATCGCCGATGACCACGAGTTGGTGCGCATGGCCCTGCGCACACTGCTCGAGGCCGAGACCGACCTGGAGGTGGTCGGAGAGGCCCACGACACGGAGTCCGCGATCTCGCAGGCCCTGTCGCTGCAGCCGGACGTGCTCCTTCTCGACCTCCGGATGCCCGGCCTCGGAGGCATCGAGGTATGTCGGCGGGTGAAGTCGGCCATCCCCGACACAGCAGTGCTTGTGATCACGAGTTTCGACGACGATGAGGAGCTCTTCGGCGCTCTCGAGGCTGGCGCCAACGGCTACCTGATGAAGGACACGAGACCCGATCGGGTCGTGCATGCGGTGCGCTCCGTCTACGACGGCCAGACGGTCTTCGATGCGGGCATCGCCTCGCGCATCCTCAACGGCCGGGACGAAAGCGCCGGTACGAGTGCCAACAACGTTCTCGCCGAGCCGCTCTCCGATCGTGAGCTCGAGGTGCTCACGCTCATGGCGCGCGGTCACGGCAACAGGGACATCGCGCGCGAGCTGTGGATCGGCGAGAGCACGGTCAAGACACACGTCAGCCACATCCTGCGCAAGCTCGGGCAGAGTGACCGAACGCGAGCCGTGGTGACTGCGCTGCGCTCGGGTCTCGTGGCGCTCGAAGACGAGGGCACCCCAGGGCGCTGACAGTCCGTTCGCTCACCCCGATCCCCCCACCGCTAGTACCACGGTATGAGTGCGGTTCATACCATGGCCGCGCGTTCTGTCCTTATGATGGATGCTCAGCCGTTCATCGCAGGGTACTACTTGATATGTGACGTGCGTCACTCCGACGTCCGTTGGTCATGAGGGAGCGGGGAGCTTCCGTAACGGGGAGGGTGGATTCATGGTAACCAAGCTGTATGTCCGTGCCCGCAACTGGGCAGCGTCCGACGAGGGTGCGACTGCTGTCGAGTACGGCATCATGGTCGCCGGCATCGCGGTCCTCATCATCGCAATCGTCTTCGCCCTC
>CAZHMG010000134.1:0-2162 GCA_964533575.1 uncultured Thermoleophilia bacterium
TGGAGACGGTGTACCTTATGGCCTCGCCCGAATACAGCTTCCTGAGTTCGAGCGGCGTGAAGGAGATCGCACGGTTCGGCGGTTGCGTCGACGATCTCGTCCCCCCCGCGGTTGCCAGGAGGCTGACCCAAGTGTATTCGTCCCTGGAGGCCTGACGATGGACGTCCTGGTATTGATCGACAAACTCGACGACTTGGTCCACAGCGCCAGCACCTTGCCGATGACCGACAAGGTGATGATCGATCGCGACCAGATCTACGACCTGCTGGATCAGATGCGAGCCACCATCCCCGAGGAGATCAAGCAGGCACGGTGGATCGTCAAGGAACGGCAGGAGATGCTGGCGGAAGCCAAGGAGGAATCCGAGCGGCTGCTCTCCGAAGCCAGGGAGGAGTCCGGTCGGCTCGCCAGCGAGCAGGAGGTGGTTCGCCGCGCGGAAAGGCAGGCGGAGGAGAGCCTGCGCGACGCCGAGGCCCGCAATCGCGAGATCCGCTACGGCGCCGAGGACTACGCCGACGAGGTCCTCGCGTCGCTTCAGAGCAGCCTCGAGAAGTTCCTTGCGGCCGTCGAGCGCGGACGGGAGCGACTCCAAGGCCGCACCCAGCGCGAAGAGTAGACTCCCGCGTCTTCCCCACATCTCGTGACACGCCCGTCAGATCATCTGGACCTGCGCGAGCTCGCTCTGCGCCCGGGGAACGAGGTGGAGCGGGTCTTCGATCTCGAGATCGCCCCTGTGTATCTGGGCGGCGTGTCTTTCCCCGTCGTGCTCCAAGGGCCCGGCGTCGCCATCCGAGTGCGTAGGATCGCCGGAGGCCATCTCGTCGGAGTCACCATGACCGCGAGCGTCTACGGACCGTGCTCTCGCTGTCTCGACCATGTTGCCGTCAGCATCTCGGCGGAGCAGGAGGAGTTCGTCCCATCGCGACCCGAGGATTGGGAGGAGGGAGACGTATCCCCCTTCATCGAGGACTTCATCGTGGACGTGGCCGGCCTGGCTCGCGAAGCGCTCGTGCTCGCCCTGCCGACCAAGATGCTCTGCGACGAATCCTGCGCCGGCCTCTGCTCTACGTGCGGCTCCACCGTGGGCTCTTCGGGGTGCACGTGCGCGACTGAGCTGGTGGACGAACGTTGGGCCGGCCTCGCGCACGTCGACTTCTCTGAGGGGCGCGAGGACTGATGTCGCGACCCGACCCCCAGCCCGGCCTTGAAAACAAGGGCGTTCTGCGCTAATAATCCCTGTCTTCATCGACAGGATCCATACTCCGGCAGAGAGAGGCTTAGACGTGGCCGTTCCCAAGAAAAAGACCTCCAAGGCCCGCCGCGATCAGCGCCGGGCGACGCACCAGATCCCCGGGCCCTCCGTGGGCGAGTGCCCGCAATGTCACAGCCCGCGGCTGTCGCATCGTGTATGCCCGTCATGCGGCATGTACCGTGGCCGCCAGGTGGTTCAGATCGACGAGTGACCAGGGTGTCTCCTCGGAGCGCAGAGTCCGAGGGCACGTACGAGTTGCTCCGCCTGGAAAAATGGTGCCACTGATCCCGACCACGGGCTGACTTGGAGACGAGAGCGTGGGGGAATCGACCATATTCCACTGTGACAGCTGCGGGTACGAATCGCGGCAAATACGCTGGGGGGTCAGCGTCCTCGACCCGCGCCGCCGGTTCATGCCGGCGCACTGCATGCGCTGCAAGACCTATGTCGAGGTGAATCTCACCGGCGCCGACATCTTGGTGGACGAGTTTACCTGTCAGCATTGCGAAGGGGAGGTGTTCTTCATAGAACGCTCCGACGCCTACGGATGCCCCCAATGCGGCTCGCCGAGTCTGCGACTACGACAGGGGCCCACCTACTGGTAAGCGCGATGCGGCGTCCTCAGAGGCGCCCGCAGCGCTGCTACGAACGCTCCCTGCGTCCCTGCCTCCCGCGCGCCCATCGCACCCTGGCGGCGAAGCGTCATTCTGAAACCCGCTCTAACTGATAAGCTCTCCTAGGCAGCCTCCCGTCGCCTGTGCGTAGACCGGGAGCACATGAGTCGAGGAAGGGACGGAGAACATGCAGATCATCGTGCAGGAAGGTCGCGCGATCCTCAGTCTCGTGAACCCCATTCAGGTGCACGACGAGGCGCTCAGGAGCATGACGGTCCATGAGTTCTCCGAAGAGG
>CAZHMG010000135.1:0-2159 GCA_964533575.1 uncultured Thermoleophilia bacterium
CGCCAGACGTGAGAGCCCGTAAATCTCACGTCTGGTTGCTTGATGGCTTAGGGCCATGCACGAATCGCGCCCGACAAGAACGACTCTTCGACGGAAAGTCGAGCGGCATGAAGTCACTATTCCCAGTGTTGCTTATACTGATCTGCCCGCTCATCATGGTCTTCATGATGCGAGGCATGCACGGTGGCGGCCACCAGAAAGCTCACGCCGATCATTCGAGCTCCGAGGAACACCTGAGCGCGGCCGAACTACGTGCCCTACGTGCGGAGCTGGATGACCGCCTCCAGGAGCTGAACGGCCGCATCGACCTGATCGAGGCCGCGGAACCGAGGCCGGCGAACGCCGCGCCCGTCTAGACCGGCACCGGCTTCGACGAAGACGGCATTCAGATCGCCCCTTCGGGGGAGAGGAGGCTTTGCTGAGTCATGTCCGCACCGAGTATGAGCAAATGTTAGGAGGTGGTCGATTATGGGCAAGGCAACGACCCTGATTGCGGGCATCGCCTTGGTTCTCGTGGGCCTGGGCGGCGTGGCGATCACGATGGTGTTGCAGCAGCCCTACAGCAACGGCCGCTCCACGGGCATGATGGGTAGTATGGACGCCATGTTCATCCAGCAGATGATCCCGCATCACGATGACGCGATCGCCATGGCCGAACTCGCGCTCACCAGCGCGGAACACCCCGAGCTCAAGCAGCTGGCCGAGAGCATCAGGCGGACACAGACCGCCGAGAACGTCCAGATGCGGGAGTGGTATCGCCAGTGGTTCGGCGCCGATGTGCCCGCCTATCCTGGCGGGTCCTTCGACATGATGGGCAACATGATGGGCATGGGCGGCACCATGACTGACTTGGAAGCGCTCAGCAAGGCGGACTCGTTTGACAGAGCGTTCCTCGAGCAGATGATCCCGCATCACCAAATGGCCGTCATGATGTCCCAGATGGCGGGCGGCGCCACGAGCCGCCCCGAGATGCGCGACTTCACGCAGTCGATTATCCGGGCGCAAAGCGCGGAGATCGAGCAGATGCAGGCGTGGTACCGCGAGTGGTACGGACGCTGAGGCGACGCCGGGTACCCGGACGACTACCGAGGAGTTGAGTCGACGATGATGGATGGATATGGCCGCGGACTGGGTTACGGCTACGATATGATGGGTGGCGGATGGTTGGGCGGCCTCGTCATGCTGTTCTTCGGACTGCTCGTGCTGGCCGGCCTTGTGCTGATTGTGGTCTGGGCCATCCGGGCCTTATCGAGTCATAGCTCCTCAGCTACCGGTCCCGTTTCCCCCGGGGGAGCAGGCCACGATGAGGCCCTTGCCATCGCGAAGAAGCGTTTCGCCGGTGGCGAGATCACGAAGGAGCAGTACGACGAGATCATGCGCGTCCTGAGCGGGTAGCGGCCAAGCGCCGAGCGTGCGGGTGTCGGCGGCTTGCCGGTCGGGCCGAGCCGAGGCCGACCTACGGCGCCTCGCGCCTCCGACGGTCTAGGTGGTCCCAGTGCGCAGAGCGGCCAGCCGCGCTTCCACCTCGGCGTTCTTGATCTTGTCCTCCAAACCTTCGAACTGCGCGTCCAGCGATGACGCGGCGAGCTCGGTCTGACCCGCCACCTTGGCCTCCTCGCGGCGGATCTTGTCCTCGAAGCGCGAGATCTCGCTGGTGGGATCGGTGAGGTCGATGCTCTTGATGCTGTCGTAGACCCGCGCTTGGGCCTCGACCATCTTCGCCCGAGACACCAGTTCGGTCCGCTTGCTCTTCAATTCGTCCAGCTTCACGTGCATCTGGTCGAGGCCGGTCTTGAGTTTGGCCACCACCTCGGTCTGCTGGGCGATCTGCGGCGCAAGCTCCCTTGCGTCGTTCTCGTAGTCGATCTGCTTCTTCAGGGCGATCCGGGCGAGGTTGTCGAACTTGTCGGCCTCGGCTGCGCTTCCCGTGGCCCGCAGCTCCTGCCCCTTCCTGGCCGCCGCCGCCGCCTTTGCTCCCCACTCGGATGCGGCGTTGCCGCCCTCTTGCGCGTCCTCTTCCATCATGCGCAGGTTGCCGATCGTCTGGGCGACGGCCTGCCCCGCTTCCGCGATGCCGTTGGTGTAGTCGCGGATCATCTGGTCCATCATCTTTGCCGGGTCTTCAGCGGCGTGGATGAGGGAGGTGAGGTTGGCCTTTG
>CAZHMG010000136.1:0-2122 GCA_964533575.1 uncultured Thermoleophilia bacterium
GAGAGCGTGTTCCTCCACGCTCCGGACGCGCAGCAGCGCAAGCAGCTGCATCGCCTCGGCGACGACCTCGTGATCGCAGGCCTCTCGCTCGCCGGCGGTTCGTCCATCGACGTGGCCACGTGCGACGAACACCGGGCCGCGCTGCTGGGCCCGTTCGGAAACGCGCCCGAGCCGGCCTGAAGCGGTCCCCGCCCCGGGTTTCCTGCAGATTTCGCAACTCTTTCGCAACTCTGGTAATCTGGTCCGGCTGTCGCAGGCGTAAAACCCCTGCAAATCGTCACAATGCCCTCGTAGCTCAGTGGATAGAGCACAGGTTTCCTAAAAGGGCTGGGAGGGTGTCCGAACGGGGCCGTTCGAAGGTGAAGAGAGGCCGTTTGGGGTGTCCGAAGGGCCGCCGAACCTGCCTCGAGCCTGCAGTCTCCCGCAGTTTTGCAGCTTTTTGGCAACCTGCCCGGACAGCTCGGTCGGTCGGTCCCAAGCCTGGCGGAGGCGTCCGGAGATGTCTTCTCGAGTCAGGCAGCCGGCGGCGATCTCTCTTTGATGAAGCGCCGGTCCGGCATCGTCAGCCGCCCTTGCGGGCTTGCCGGCCTTCACGCGACATCGTCCCAATTCTCCGCGGCATCATGGAGTATTCAAAGAAGCAATTGAATTCTTGACGATTACTTCCGTGGGCTTCATGATGGCGGGCGGGATACATGCAAAGGACGAGTGCCTCGGGTCACGGGGGCGCTCGCATCCGCCGGGGGCCCCAAAACGCGCAAGAGACTCGATGACGATCGCCGCAGGGAGCTTCTGGAGGGCGTGATGCGCATCATCTCGGTGCGGGGGTTCTCAGACGTCCACGTCGCCGCGATGGCGCGCGAGCTGCACTGCTCGGCCGCGACGCTCTACAAGGTCGCGCCGAGCAAGGACAGCCTCGTGGCCCTGGCCATCGAGGTCTGGGGCGCTCGCACCCTGGAGGATCTCGAGGTCCGGGCCCGGAAGGCCACGACCGCCTCGGAGCGGGCCCGCGTCTACTTCCAGGCAGGAGCTGAGAGCATCCGCTCGATGAGCCCCGAGTTCTACTCCGATCTCGCAGTCTTCGAGTCGACGCGGCTCGCGTGGGTGTGCGGTGTCGCGGACCGCTACGTCGAGCGCTTCGTCGACCTGCTGCAGCTTGCCGGGGAGGCCGGCGAGATCCGCAGAATGAACTACCGCGTGCTCGCTGAGTTCCTCAGGCAGGCTGGCTACGTGGCGCGCGACGAGCGCGTGCTTCGCGCGACCGGGCTGAGCACCGAAGAGGTGATGCTGGAGATGGACTCCCTCCTCTGGGACGGGCTCCGCGCAACGCAGACCACGAGTACCGGCGGCAAGACCGCGTCGCGCAGCCAGAGGTCATCGGCCGGCGAGACAGCGCAGCCTGATCCACCCAGCCACCGACGCGGCCGTTCGGTGAGTTCGCACAAGCGCGTCGATAGCGCGAGCAAGATGCTCCGCAAGGAAGCCTGAGCCCGAAGGGGGAGCCGATGGCCAAGGATGCGACAGCCGGAGCGACCGGCGGAGGGGCGGAGGCGGGCAAGCACGGCGCCAAGGCGGTCGTCGCGGCGTCCGCGGGCTTCGTCCTCTTCGTGCTGGCCACCGGCCAGTTCATCATGGCCCTGGACAGCTCGGTCATGAACGTCTCGATCGCCACCGTGGCCGAGGACGTGGGCACCACGGTCACCGGCATCCAGACGGCCATCACCCTCTACACGCTGGTGATGGCCTGCCTCATGATCCCCGGCGGCAAGATCGGCAGCATCATCGGCCGCCGCCGCGCCTTCTCCATCGGCTGCGTCATCTACGCCGCCGGCTCGCTGACCACGGCGCTCGCGCCGAGCCTTCCGGTCCTCATCATCGGCTGGTCGTTCCTCGAGGGCATCGGCGCCGCGCTGATCATGCCCGCCATCGTCGCGCTGGTGGCCGGGAACTTCGAGGTCGCGGCCCGGCCCAAGGCCTACGGCCTCATCGCCGCGGCGGCCGCGATGGCGATCGCCGTCGGGCCGCTCATCGGCGGCCTCGTCACCACCTACGCCTCCTGGCGCTACGTGTTCGTCGGCGAGGTCGTCGTCATCGTCGTCCTCCTCGTCTTCGCGCGCCGCGT
>CAZHMG010000137.1:0-2122 GCA_964533575.1 uncultured Thermoleophilia bacterium
GGGAGGCCGGTCTCTCCTCCAAGGCCCCGGCGCGCAGGTTATGCGCAAGACGTTGGGCAGACTGAATGGAACACATGGAGCAGGCGTGGGTCGAGGCGGGCTTCTTCGTCATCGCTGACGGTGCATCCCCACAGCAGGCAAGGCCGCTCTTGCCGCCTGCGATCGTCACTGTGAGTGCGTGCATCGTGGACAGCTATCCGGGCAGCTGGGCGCTTCCGTGGACGAATACGTCGCCGGACACACTCGCCGAGGTCCAACGGTCCTTGGCATTGGACGATGGCGCCTTTGCTGAACTGTGCGCGTCCGTGCGGGCCGCGTTCGACGACGGCTCCTTCGGCTGGCCCAACGTGTTCGCGTCACTTGACGCAGCGCAGGACTTCAAGCGGCAGTACCTGCAGGCGCTCGTCAATGCGCGAGTCATCGGCCTGAGTTTCACTCGTGAAGTCGCTGCGGCGTTTGTAGCGGATCAGGCGCCCTCTGGCGGGCTGGGCGGATCAGGCGTGTGGCTGATGCTTGCTCGCGACCTCACACTCCGCCGTGGTGGCGCCTTGCTCGGATTCGACACCCTTGGAGCCGACTCCGGCGGTTCATTTCACACATTCAGCTGCAACGGCCTCTGGGAGGACCTGCATGAGAAGCTGGGCGTGAGCTTCAACGAACATGGTCTCATCAGCCGGTATGCGGACGCGGTGGCAGCTTGCGACTACCTGAACCGGGAAGAAGTCGGGGCTGAGCCTGTCTCTTGGTATCCCGGGCGCATCGATTGCTATGAGGCTTGAGCAGCTGTCCAACAAGCGCATCAACCTGACGCGCCGGGAGGCCGATCTCTCCTCCGTGGCCTCGGCGCGCAGGTTATGCGCGAGACGTTAGTCGGAGGCTAGGTGATCGCTGAGCTAGACGAACTGTCGCGACGCGAAATGGCGGTCCTTGCGCAAGCGAAGGCGACCGAGGGCGAGATGCTCGATGTCGATCGCCGCCTGCGTGAGGATGGCACCTACGCCGAGTCGGCGGCGGTCCACGCCGCCTATGTGGCCCTCGCGGGCCCACCCCGGTCCGACCTTGAGGCGCTCAAGCGGGCTGTCTTCCTCGCCTGGTATCAGTGGGCCGAGCCGGGCTGCCTGACCGGCATCGGTGACCTCTCCGAGCAAGCCCTCGAGCGTACCTGGGCCATTCTCGAGAAGGCGTTCGACGGCAGCGCTCTGGACGACGAGCTGACCGTGATGCTCGGCTGGTACCAGTACACAGGCTACGGCATCGGGGGGTATCCCGCCGCCAATGGCTGGCGCGAATGCGTGAGCCCTGCCTTTCGTGTCTACCTGGGCGCTCTCGACGGCTCGGCCTACAAGCGCCACGACTTCTCACGGGGCAGTCTGCCGCAGCGGGGTCAGATGGGCGAATACTGGATCTCGATTGTCTGTCGCCCCGACTAACAAGCACATCAACCTGACGCGCCGGGAGGCCGATCACTCCTCCAAGGCCTCGGCGCGCAGGTTATGCGCAAGACGTTGGGCACACAGAAACATGGGAGGGGTCATGAGCTCGGTCATGCGCACCGCCGCCGCCGTGCTCGGCATCTTCGTCCTACTCGCGCTCTCGGCCTGTGCCGACTCATCACCAGCGCCATCGCCCTCGACGGGCTCGCCGGCGCCGCTCGTTGAGCTCAGCGCACTCGCCGTTCGCTATGGCGCCCTGCAGGCCTGGTGGATGGCGCTGCCACAGGCGGAGGCGCTCCGTCTGATTGGCGACGAGTCGTGAGTCGATGTGAGCGCCAGTCCGAGCCCGTCGGCGCCGACTTACGTCGTCCTTGTGCGCGGCGATTTCACGGACGCCAGCGGCAAGCCCTTCGACTGGGGGGTGATCCTGCCCTACGGTGGAGGCCGTGCGCGCGCCACCACCGTAGCCACACGCCCGAAGGTGGCAGGTAGAGAGTGGACACCGCTCACACTCTCCTCGCCGCAAGCGCAGGCCAGCCCATGACCGGCTGGTGCCCAACAAGCGCATCAACCTGACGCGCCCAACGTCTATGGTAGTAAGTTCAAACCGCGGGGCGCGCAGGTTATGCGCGAAACGTTCGATGGACCAGGTTCGGAGGCTTGATGTTCATGAAAGCGAAGCGTGTGAG
>CAZHMG010000138.1:0-2042 GCA_964533575.1 uncultured Thermoleophilia bacterium
CTCACCGCGAGCATGACCTATACGGCGCTGGAGTGGGACGACCTCGACTGGGGCCGCCACTCGGGCGTGTGCGACGGCGCCTTCGAGGATTGACGGTACTTCGAATGAGAGAGGAAGCATGTTCAGGGGCATGAGGCGCAAGAGGCAAGTCCTGCCGGAGGCGGAGACGATCGCCATGCTGCGGTCCTGCACCTCGGGGGTCCTGGCGGTCCACGGTGATGACGACTACCCCTATGCGGTCCCTCTGAGCTTCGCCTACGAAGACGGCAAGCTCTTCTTTCACTCCGCGATGGCCGGCCACAAGATCGATGCCATCGGGCGAGACGAGAAGGCCTCCTTCTGCGTCATCGCCGCGGACGACGTCGTACAGAGCACGTTCACCACGCACTTCCGCAGCGCGGTCGCCTTCGGCAGAGTGAGGCTCGTCACTGAGGACGGCGAGAAGAGACACGCCCTCGAATGCCTCGCGAAGAAGTACTCACCCGACCACCTCGAAGCGGCGGGTCCCGAGATCGAGCGCGACTGGAAGAGAGTGTGCGTGATCGAGCTCGCCATCGAGCACCTCACCGGCAAGGCCGCGATCGAGATCATCAAGGAGCGCGCCTAGACACCGCCGACACACGCCTACACCAGCGACCAGAACTCCCCGACCAGCCCGTGCGCGGCGAACACAGCAGTCGCCTCACCCGCCATGGCCGGCTGCCAGTCGATGTCCATGCGCGTCGCATACCACTCACGACCCAGATCGTGGAGCGTCTGCGGCATCACGAGTGCACCCAATCCCCGCGCGCTCGCCCTCAGCCACGCGCGAACCTCTCCTTCCGACCGGAAGGCCGTCATGTTGGCTCAGGTGAAGACGATGTCATCCCAGAAGTGCCTCGCCGGGACAAGGAAGTGCACGACCGCTTCTCCATCGACGACCCGGTCGCGGACAGTCAAGGTGATCGGTTCTCCAGTCGCCGGCGAGTGCGTCTCCAGCGTCCCGTCACCAAGAAGTGCCAGGATCGACAGGCCGTCCCATGCGCAGTTGGCGAACCACGTGCGCTCGCCGATCGTGACGACGAAGTCCGACGCGACGCCCGAGAAGGGATGCGCCATCATCACCTGATCGGTACCGGCGACGAGCACGAGGCGATGCTCGTCCGCCAGTGCGTGCAGCGCCGCCGAGACACGTGACTCGTCCGCGCCCAACAGCCTGCCGATCGCCGCAGCAGTCGGCGCCTCGCTGCTGTCGCGCAGCGTCTGGATCACGGTCGCGCGCACCTGCCGTTGAAAGGCGTCCACTGGTCAGCTCCTCATGATCGGTCGCGGCGATGGCGCTCGTCAGTGCGCTCCCTGACCGAGGCCACCACCGATCGTATCGCTTCGCTGACGAGACCTGGTTCGCTCATCTGTGGGAAGTGGCCGCTCATGCGGGCGACCAGATGCTCACCAACGGCGAAAGGGCGACCAGTCCCGCTCGATTCCGGGCGCGCGCGTCTCGGACGCTTGCAGGAACGCTTCGCGCGGGTTTGCCTCCGCTGACGACCAAGACCGGCACGGGCGGGAAGGCGCTCGCTCGCGCGATCAGGTCCACGGTCTTCGGAACGCCCGCCGCCTCGCCGAGCGGGTCTCGCCTGAACACGGCATCCACCACCCGTTGCACGGACCTCTGGAGCCCGGTGCCGTGCTCATCGACCAGTGTGGAATCCTCTGGCGCCGCGGCCTCCAGGAAGACGACGGCAGCCACCTCACCCGGGTACATGCGGGCAAACAGGTTGACGAACAGGCCGTCAAGAGAGTGGCCGTCGAGTATGTGCGGAGGGCGCAGTCCCAGATGCTCGAGCAACGCGCGAAGCATGCCGACCACGACGTCTCCGGTCTGCGGCTCTGAGGGCTTGCTGCTTCGACCGATGCCGAGCCGGCTGTACGCTACGACGGTGCTCTCGGCCTCCAGCGGCGCAAGCACTCGAAACCAGCCCTCCAAAGGGCCTCCCGCCCCGTTGAGCCGAACGATGGCGGGCGCACCGCCGCCCGCCACGGCATACCCGACAGGCCGCCCC
>CAZHMG010000139.1:0-1970 GCA_964533575.1 uncultured Thermoleophilia bacterium
TGGTTCTTGAAGCGATCGCCGAACACCATGATGTGGTCGTACGCGAACGAGCAGCAGATGAGCGTGCGCATGTCTTCTTCTTCTCCTGCTTCAGCCTTGCCTCCAGGGACAGGCGCCCAGCGCGGCTGTCCCGTCGTGCCGCCCATCATAGCCGAGCCAAGGGTTCCGCCCCCGCAGAGGCCTTCATTCGCCCGGCTGGTGAGTGCTCAGGCTACGACCCGGGCGGGATATCGAAGTGCAAGACGTCCTCGCGCGTCCCCAGCTTCGTGTACAGGGCGATGGCGGGTGCATCGTCCAGGTCAGCCTGGACGAAGATGACCCAGGCGCCTCGCGCTCTCGCGATCTCCTTGAGCTTGGCGATCAGCGCAGTCGCGATGCCCTGGCGCCTGTGCGCCGCCGCGACGGCGAGATCGTAGATGTAGATCTCGCTGCGCTCCTGCTCGAACTTTGTCAGATCGTATGCGGCAAGTCCGCCGATCACTTCGCCGGCCTCGAGGGCGACGAGAGCGATGAAGGATTCACGACCGAGGAGTCGCCGGAGGTAGGCGGGGCTGGGGCGGGCGCCGCAGTAGGTCTGCGGATCGCCAAAGGCCTCAGCGAACGTCGTGGCCAAGGCCTCCATCAGCCCGGCGTCTGCCGCGCCGAGCGTCCGTATCGTGAAGGAGCGTGCGGGATCGACATCCCCGTTGGTCTCGGGGCGAACGATTACGAAGAACCTCCTCTGAATGCGCCTGTGATTCAGCGCGATGACGCCGCGCGCGCTGCTGAGCTTACAGCGTGGATCGCCTCCGGGCGCATTCCCTTCCCGAACCGGCCTGTTGCCCCTGTCGGGCATCGTCGTCGCGCGCTCGTCACCAAGACCGGGGGTACACTCGATCCATGAGGTATGTAGCCCTCCTCCGCGGCATCAACGTCGGCGGCACCAACAAGGTGAGCATGGCCGAATTGAGGGCCGCGTTTGAGGACGCCGGCATGACCGAGGTCAGCACCTACATCAACTCCGGAAACGTCCTCTTCTCCACAAACGTCACGAATCGAGAACTCTTGGCCGACCTTCTGACGGAAGGCATGCGGAGGCTCTCCGGCCTCGACATCGACGTGCAGCTTCGCGACGCAGCCGAGCTCGCGGCGATCGCCGAGGCCATACCAGCCGACTGGAGAAATGACGAGTCGATGAAGTGCGACGTCGTGTTCCTGCAGCCTGACGTGGATCGACCCCGCCTCCTGGAAGATCTGGGGCCCAGGCCCGGTGTGGAGGACGCGCTCCACGTTCCGGGCGCCGTGATCTGGCGGGTCGACCGCAAAGACGCCACCAGGAACAGACTGACGAGAATGGTCGGGACACCGTTGTACAGCCGCGTCACCGTGAGGAACTGCAACACGACCCGCAGACTCCTCGATCTCATGCGCCGGTGACTCCGACCCTGGCTACGCAGGCCGGCGGCATACGCGCGTCGCGCTCAGATGAACGCGAACACCGGAGGAAAGACGATGACGACGACCGCCGCCCACACGGCATAGACGGGCACGTAGTCCGTCTGCCACTTCTCCAGCGTCGCAAACGATCCGCGCCCTCGCAGAAAGCGAATGGAGAGCACGGCGGACCACACCAGGTTGATCAGGAGGATCACATTCATGCCCAGTGCGGCCACCCGGTTCGGGGTGAAGCCGAATTCGGTGATGCGGGCGGCCATCGCCCACAGCGCCACGGCGTCGGCCAGGAGCGCACTCACCACCAGAACGACCTGCAGTACGTCAAAGACGCCGGGGGGCGATTGGGGATCCCGAGCAGAGACGGTATAGAGCAGAAGCCCGAGGACGATCACCAGGAGCAGGTCGAAGGCGATGAGCACGTCCCGCTCGATGTCGACTCCGCGCCCCGTCCATAGCATGGTCCCCAGAAACGTGACCAGCACGGCGGCGAACAGGGGCGTGAAGAGGCGCGTCAACACGGGCGCCATGTTCTCGAT
>CAZHMG010000140.1:0-1883 GCA_964533575.1 uncultured Thermoleophilia bacterium
TAGGCGCCGACGAAGACGGCCGTGGCGGCCGGAGTCGGGACCGGCAGCTTGGCCAGCGCCTCGATGAGCTGCGCCCGCGAGCCGTCGATGCCGTCATCGGCCTTGATCGGACCGAGCGCGAAGAGTGCGAACGGCGTGTGCTCGAGCGCCGTCTGGTTCTTCTCGAGCAGGGCGCGGACGTCTTTGTGCAGCGCGCCCATGTAGAGCGGTGTGCCGAGCAAGACGGCGTCGTAGCCGTCCAGAGAGCGCACCTCCCTCGCAGTCTTCACGTCCGTGTCGATGCCCTGCTCCTCCAGCGTCGCGGCCACCCCCTCGGCGACCTCGCGCGTGGAGCCGTACCGTGTCCCATATGCGACCAGGACCTTCGTCATCATCCTCACCCCATCACTTCTTCCTGGCTTTCTTCCTGTTCTTCTTGGCGGGCGCAGACGCAACGCTCTCGCCCGTGATCAGCCGGCGGATCGCCAGGACGGTCGCCTCCTCGGGATGGCTCGCCGGGTCGTCGTGGATCTGCCGCACCGCCTCCATGCCGATCGCCTGGATGAACCTGCTCGTCAGATCGACGTCGGCGACCTCGAACTCCCCCGCCGCGACGCCCTGCTCGAGCAGGTCACGAATCAGGGGGCCGTACACGCGGTCGTTCACGCGCGTCTGCAGCTCGGGCGGCTCGGCGAGGTCCAGGCCTGGGTTCGCCGCGAAGCCGGCGCGCGCGTCAGAGAGCGCGATGCGCGTGATCTCGAGGGAGCGTCCCAGCGCCGTGGTCTCCGTGAGCAGCGACTCGACGCGCCGGCGCTGCTGCAGAGCGGCGAGCTCCAGCGCGTACTCGAGCATCGCGTCCTTGCTCGGGAAGTACTCGTAGATGGTCTTCTTGGAGATGCGCAGCGCCTTAGCGACGTCCTCCACGGCTGTTCGCTTGAAGCCGTAGCGCACGGTCAGGCCCATGAAGGTCAGCGCGATCTCGTCCTTGGTCGCCGACATGAGGATGCTCCCCTGTATACTCGGAAACGATATTCGTTTCCGCGTACATCATGGACCGCTGGAGGCCGCGCGTCAAGCGTCCCTGGTGTGTTCAGCTGTCGATTTGGTAGCGGGCGACTTCCTCGGCCAAGAGTCGCCGGAGCTCCTCGAAGAACCGGTCCCGGGCGCGCTGCGTCTGCATCGCCTCTCCGGCGGTGAGGACCGCCTGGTCCTTGAAGCGGTGCGCTGCCGGCTCCACCTGGAGCGTGTACGAGTTCGGCCACTGGTCCCAGAACCAGTCTGCGGACCCGAACTGCACGTACGCGGGCTCGATCTCCGGCACCCGTGAGAGCCTCTCCAGGAAGGCCCGGCCGCGGTCGCCGGCGTCGACACAGAAGGCCACATAGGCGATGCGGTAGCGCACGGCGCCGGCGTGACCCTCCGGGATCGGCGCCAGGCTGTGCTCGTCCTGCCCCGTCGCGGTGAGGAAGTGTCCATAGCAGCACTGCAGCGTGAAGCAGTGGGGCAGCGTGCGGAAGGCAAGGACGATGTCGACGATGGGCGGGTCGACGGCGCTCAGATCGAGGGCCTCGAGCGCCGCCTGCCGCTCGGCAGCGTAGTCCTTGTGGCGGACGAGCGCTCTGGGTTCGGTGAACGTCTCCATCGTCTCCGTCACAGTATCCCACCGCACGAGACCTGTGTCGTTGCCGCGCACAGCGACACGCCAGCGGGCGTCCGGCGCGATAGACTTCCCCTCACCGCGATGCCGACGGGCGGCGTCCGTTGCGGAAGGAAGGCGACATGGCAGACAACAGCGGCAACGCGGGAGCAGCCGGAGCCGGAGCGGTGTACGGGCTCGGGTTCATCGGTGCGCTCGTCTACTACATCGGCGGTCGGGAGGATGCCCTGCGGGACGTGCGCACGCT